>CALCIB010000021.1 GCA_937907525.1 uncultured Planctomycetales bacterium
CCGCGAGGGGGGAAGGCCGTTATGTCCACCACCCCCAAAATCCGTGACGGTCAGACTTTTCCACCCTCGCCGAGATCGTTGGCGGGACCACTTCGCCTGGCAAGGCGCCCGGCTCGTCGGCTTAAGCTCCGTCGGCCGGACGACGATCCACGTCCTGGCGATCAACGATCCAATGATGATCGAGGCCCGCGAGGCCCTCATTGTCGAGGGGAGGTTCCCGTCTCGATGACTCCGTCGCCGGCCTCCCTCGCGTCCGGTTTCCCGGCCGCCTTCGAAGGGTCCGCCACGCGGCGAGTCGACGCCGGAAGTGAAGGCCGCACTAGGCAAATCGACGCGCGGCCAGTACATTCGACGTCGAAATTCCTCGCGCGGCGCCGCGGCGCCACCCCGGACGATGACTCGAGGACGGCGCGGAGCGAGGGAGCCGCCGCGACCGTCGGCCGCCTGTTTGAGAGACGACACCCGCCATGATGATCAAAGCGAACGACGTCCGCCGCGGCATGGTGATCACGATGGAAGGCGTGAACTACGTCGTGGTCGACTTCGCCCACCACACCCCGGGCAACCTGCGGGCGATGGTCCAGACCAAGCTCCGCAACATGAACACCGGGACGCTCATCGACAAGCGCCTGCGCTCCGTCGACCAGATCGAGGTCCCCTACGTCGAGACCAAGTCCTACGAGTACCTCTACTCCGCCGGCGACGAGCACGTCTTCATGGACCAGGAGACCTACGACCAACTCCACTTCGCGCCGGAGATCATCGGCACGTCGATGGACTACCTGCTGCCCAACACCAAGGTGATGGTCAAGTTCATCAACGACAAGGCGGTCTCGATCGAGATCCCCGATTCGGTCGAGCTGACCGTGACCGACACCCCGCCGGCCCTGCAAGGAGCGACGGCCACCAACCAGTACAAGGAGGCGACGTTGGAGACCGGTCTGAAGGTCCAGGTGCCGCCGTTCGTCAAGCCGGGCGAGAAGATCCGGATCGACACCCGCACCGCCGAGTACCTGGAACGAGCGAAATAAGCCGACTCGCGAGGCCCCGCCTCGACGTCGATGGAGGCTTGCGACCGTGGACGAGACGACCCGCCTCCTGGCCGAGCTCGTCGCCATCCCCAGCGTCAACCCGATGGGGGCGTCGGCGAGCGGCCCGGAGTATTACGAGGGCCGCGTCGGGGCCTTCCTGGAGACGTGGCTGCGCGCCGCCGGCGTTCCCGTCGTCCGCGAGGAGGCCGCCCCCGGGCGGTCGAACGTCATGGCGCGGTTCGACGCGCCGGACCCCTCCGCCCGCGTCCTCCTCTTCGACGCCCACCAGGACACCGTGCCGGTCGTCGGCATGACCGTCCCGCCGTTCGAGCCCCACGTCGAGAACGGTCGCATGTACGGCCGCGGCTCCTGCGACGTAAAGGCGGGGATGGCGGCGATGCTCCTGGCGTTCCGTCGGCTCTGGAGGGAGCGGCCGGCGCGGGCGGCGTCGGTGGTCCTGGCCTGCACGGTGGACGAGGAATACACCCATGTCGGGTCGAGCCTGCTGGCCCGGACCCAAACGGGGATCGACCTGGCGATCGTCGCCGAACCGACCAAGCTCGACGTCGTCCCCTGGCACAAGGGCTCGGTGCGCTGGAGGATCAGGACCGACGGGGTGGCCTGCCACAGCTCCACGCCCCATCTGGGCGTCAACGCCGTCTACCGGATGGCGGAGGTCGTCTCGGCCCTGGCCTTGCACGCCGACGAACTGGCGGCCTCCGCGCCCCATCCCAAGCTCGGCGCGCCCACGCTGTCGGTCGGTCGGATCGAGGGGGGACGGAGCGTCAACGTCGTCCCGGACTCCTGCGAGATCGAGATCGACCGCCGGCTGATCCCCGGCGAGACGCCCGACGGGGCCGTCGATCGCGTCCGCCGCTTCCTGGAGTCGCGGCGCGGCCTGGAGGGGGTGGCCTTCGACCCGCCCTGGACCCGGATGCCCGCCCTGGAGACCCCGATCGGCCCCTGGATGGAGCCGCTGGTCGCGGCCGTCGCCGCGGCCGTCGGCAGAAAGCCGGAGTTGATCGGCGTCCCCTACGGGACCGACGCCGGCCCGCTGGGGGAGGTCGGCATCCCGGCGGTCGTCATGGGCCCCGGCGACATCGCCCAGGCGCACACCAAGGACGAATGGGTCGAACTCGAACAGGTCGCGCTGGCGGCCGAGGCGTATTACCAGATCGCCCTGGCCCTGGGCTAATCCGCCGCGCGACGGCGAGGCCGCCCGGCGCCCCCTTCGGGAAAAGGAGGCGGGGCGGCTCGCCTTCGGGAGCATCCCGAGATGTCTATTAGAGAGGATGAGTGGCGGCGATCATCCCTTCTCCCCTTGTGCAAGATTATTCGTGAGTGACGTAAGTCCAAGAACGATCCCGGATGCCTCGTCCGATCACCCAACCGTCCAATGACTTAGGGCGGCCTTGGGCTGATTTGCGACAACACCCGGCACCATAACGATTTACGAGTCCCACGAATAATCTTGCCTTGTGGGAGAAGGTGGCCGAAGGCCGGATGAGGGGTGTCCCCACGGCTTTCGGTCGCGTCCCCCCTCATCCGCCCCTCCGGGGCACCTTCTCCCACAAGGGGAGAAGGGATTACGCATGCTCGCCCGCGTTGATTTTCGATGGCGCGGGCGCGGCTCAGAACACGTCCATGACGAAGTGGTTGCCCTGGTAGAACTTCTTCTTGTTCCAGTCGTGCCAGCCGTGCGGGTGCCGGAAGAGGCCGAAGACCCGATAGCCGCCGTAGAAGTTGCGGTAGTACGGCCCCTGGATCTGGGGCACGATCCGCTGCTCGCGGGGATACTTGTACCAGCCGTCGTACAGGCCGTTGTAGTCGAACCCGTTGCCCGGGACCTGCGGGGGGACGTATGGCCAGTGCAGGTAATCGTTCCATTCCTGCGCGCCCGCCGACCCGCCCAGCGTCAACGCCAGGGCCAACGCGAACGCCGTGATCCATGAACCTCGCGACACGATCCACCTCCGTGTAGGGATCCAACCCGAACCAGGAACAACATGCCACGCGATCGAACGTCGCGCGGCGGATCGGAGCGCGGATTTTCCCCTCCCAGGAGCGGTCATGCCAGCCACGAAGAATCACCGGGCCGCGCCCACGGCGACGGTCGCCTCGATCCGACGGCTCGTCGCGGTCGCGACGTCCGCGGCCCTGCTCGCCAGCGTCGCGAGGGCCGACGAACCCCTACGGCCGAACCTGGAGCGCTGGGTGAAGACCCTGGCCGCGCCCGAGCTGGAGGGAAGGGCGGGGGAGGGGGGTCGCAAGGCCGCGGAGTTGATCGAGGCGGAGTTCCGCCGGCTCGGCCTGGAACCCCTCTTCGACGGTGGCTACGTCCAGGAGATCCCTCCCACGCCCCCCGTCGAGACGATCGGCCGCAACGTCGGCGCGATCCTCCGCGGCGGCGACCCGACGCTCGCGGCGCGCCACGTCATCGTTTCGGCCCATTACGACCACCTGGGCGTCCACCGCGGCGTCCTCTTCCCCGGCGCCGACGACAACGCCTCGGGCGTGGCCATGACCCTCGAAACCGCCCGCTGCCTCGCCGCCAGCACCGAGAAGCCCCGCCGCTCGGTCGTCTTCCTGGCCTTCGACCTGGAGGAGGCCGGCCTGTACGGCTCCCGTCACTTCACCGCCCACCCGCCGTTCGACCTCGACTCGATCGACCTGTTCGTCACCGCCGACATGATCGGCCGCTCGTTCGCCGGCGTCTGCGACGACTTCTTCTTTGTCATGGGGACCGAGCACGTCCCCGCGCTTCGGCCCTGGCTGCATGAGGCCGCCGCGAACCGCCCCGTGCGCATGGGCGTCCTGGGCGCCGACCTGCTGCTGCTCAACCGCAGCGACTACGGCCCGTTCCGCAATCGCAAAATCCCCTTCCTGTTCTTCAGCACCGGCGAGAACCCCCTCTACCACTCGCCCGACGACGCGCCCGAGACCCTCGACTACGCCAAGGCGACGGAGATCAGCCGCATCGTTTGCCAAGTCGTCGCCCGCGCCGCCGACGCCGATTCGCTCCCCCGCTGGAACGACCGGCCGGACAACCCGCTCGAAGAGGCCCTGGCGCTTCGCGACGTCCTCAACATGCTGCGGGCGAGCAAGGAGACCCTGAAGCTCAGCGCGTTTCAGGACTTCATGATCTCCAACACCCTGAAGACCCTCGACGGCGTCGCCGAGCGGGGCGCGGTCACGCCGGCGGAACGAGGCAGCGTGATCCAGGCCGCCCGGCTCGTCCTGATGGCGGGGTTTTAAGGAGCGTCGTCGCCGAGCGCCACGATGGATCGACGTAAACCTTGACGCGCCAGTATCCCGAAGCCCTCGGTGGCGGGGCCTGGCGCGGCCTGGCCACCAACCGGCGTGGGAGGCGCTGGGCCGCGCCGATCCGTGGCCGGCCTTCGGCGGGCCACGCCACCCAGACCGTACGCTGGACGCGCCACCCGGAACGGGACACGGCTCGCGGTTCGGTGGCGTCGAGCGACGTTAATTAAGCCCGCCGCCGTACTCACGGCCGCGGAACGGCTTCGGGTCGAAGCGGCGGGGGCGGGAAGGGAGCGTATCGGGCCTGGGGGATCGCGGCGCCCGGCGGGGGCTGGAGGACCGGCGGATTGAACTGGTCGGGCGCGATCGGCGCGATGCCCCCGTCGACGCCCGGCGGCGGCGCGAAGGGGACGTTGGGCATTCGATCCTGATCCCAACCGTCCAGGCCGCCGAACCCGTCCACGGTCCCCGTTCCGTCGTCGCCGTCGACCGCGCCGGCGGTCGCTTTATGCAGGGCCGCGTCCTCGGCGGTTTTCCGGAGGCGGTCGACCCAGGCGGTGTCGGGAGGGACCTCGCCGGCGATGGCGAAGCCGTCGGCCGATTGCTCGATCGACAGCGTCGTCGCCCGCGTCTGCCGGGCGAGGTAGTCGACGATCCCCCGCGCGTTCTCGACGCGGCCCCGTTCCAGCAGGATCTGGGCGCGAAGCCCGAGCCATCGCAGTCGCGATCGGGGATCGTCGGCCGCGGCCTCCACGGCGTCGAGGCGACGGGCCGCGGTCTCATAATCCTGGTTCAGGTACGCGAAGAAGAGCCGGAACTCGTCGAGGCCGTCGGCCCCCTCGGCGTCGGGCCCTCCCAGCAGCGACGTCGCGAACCGGGCCAGACGGCCGAGGGCGAAGCGCCTGGGCTCGGGCCCGTTCAACTCGGTCATGACCGGCAGGACCGTCGGCCGCGCCGGGGCGGCCTCGCCGTCCGGCGCCCATTCCAGGATCCGAGCCAGGGCGCAGGCGGCCAGCCGGTCCAGCCAGCGCCGCCGGGTCGCCTCGTCGGGGGCGATCAGGGAGAGCGCCTCGGTTTCGAGATCGACCAGGGCCAGCAAGCCCGCGCCGGTGCCGTCGTCGACCCGGAACGCCGCGACCCGGCCGTCGGGCGCGAGCGCCGGCGCGTCGAGGCGCATCAAGGGGTCGAGCGGGTGGAACCGCTTGAACGTGTTCTGGTTCAAGAGGTTGCCCCAGCGGAACACCTGCTCGCGGCCGTCGGTCTCCACCAGGCAGACGCCTTCCTCCTGGTTCGCGTCCATCGTCAATTCGGCGCGGAGCGAGACCGGCTTCTCGTTGGGGACGAGCCCGCCGGGCCCTCGAAGCGCCCGCGCCGCGTTGATCGGCGGCGAGGACTCCAGGTTCGACGGCCGATCCACCAGCGCGCCGTCGAGCCCGATCCGCACCAGGTTCAACTGCGCGTTGCGCAACGACCCCCGCGCGGGCCCGGTGATCGCCAGGAGCGATCGCCCGTCCTGCGCCCAGGCGAGGAAGTCGGCCGTCAGCGCGCCCGGGACGCCCGGGAATCGGACGACCCGGTCGCCCGGCGGGGTGACCTGGAGCGCGATCGAGGTCGCGGCCGTCGGCCCGAATCGGACGACGTTGAAATAAGCCAGCCGACGACCGTCGGGCGACCACGCCGGCGCGACGGCGTTCTCGATCGTCGTCGTCGCCGCGCCCGAATCGTCCAACCGGGCCAGCCACAACCCGCCGGCCGCCCCCGGCCGCGGGACCGCGATCCGCTTGCCGTCGGGACTCGGCTCCGGCCGCAGGCCGGGGAGCGCGGCGCGCTCCCCCGCGTCCAGCCGCAAATCCGGATCGATCACCACGACCCGCTCCCGATCCAGCCCGGAGCGGACCACGACCTCGAACCGCCCCGACTGGACGTCGCGAGATTCGGGGTCCGAGGCGACGAACCGCCCGTAGACCATCGTCCGCCCGTCCGGCGACCAGCGGGGCGAGGAGAGGGGATGCTCCGACTCCTCGATCAGGACCGATTCCAACGAGGGGAACCGGGTCGCCCAGACGCGATGGACCTCGCGCGCGGCGGCGACGGCGGGCCCGCTTCCCCTCGGCGAGAGCAGCCAGCCCTCGGACAGGGCGGGGGCGGCGGTCGACTCGACGCCGGTCCAGGCGATCCAACGACCGTCGCGGGACCAGTCGACGGGGCCGGTCGGACAGGGGCTCGCCAGGATCGCCGCGAGCAGCGGAACAACGCCGAGGAGGCTCGACGCCATGATTCGGGGTCCTCCGCCGGATCGGAAACGGGCTGAAATCCCGCGACGCGGGATCGCGACGTTCTTTGTAGTATAGTGTCGACCGCGCCGACTTCCTAGCCGGGCCGCCGCAGGCGCGCCGCCGACCCGGCCGCGACCAGCGCCGCGGCGATCCGACGCGCGGCGTCGTCGGGGGTCAGCCCGGCGAGCAGCACGCGCTTGCGGCGCGAGCCTCCGCCGGCGACCAGGGCGATTGCAGCGGGCTTGAGGTTCAGGGCGTCGGCCAGGACCGCGACGATGGCGGCGTTGGCCTTCCCCTTCTCCGGCGGGGCGTGGACGGCGACCCGCAGGGCGCCGTCGCGCTCGCCCTGGACGCCGGCCCGACGCGCGCCGGGCTGGGCGTGGACGTTCAGGAGGACGCCTTCCTTGCTCGGCGTCAGCTCGATCACGGCTCGACCCCCTCGAAGAGGGCCGAGCCGACCCGAACCAGCGTCGCCCCCTCCGCGACGGCCGCCTCGAAGTCGTGCGACATCCCCATCGACAGACGCGGCAGCGCCAGACCGGTTCGAAGGCGGAGTTCGTCGCGGATCGCGCGAAGCCGGGCGAACGAGGGGCGGGCGGTCTCGGCGTCGGTCCCCCGGGCGGCCATCGTCATCAGCCCGACCACCGGAATCCGCGCGCAAGCCGCGATCGCCTCGGCGTCTTCCAGGATCGCGTCGTCCCTCCAGCCGTGCTTGGCCTCCTCGCCGGAGGTGTTCACCTGGAGGCAGACCTCGGGGGGCTCGACGACGTCGTCGGCGAGCCCGTCCAGGGCGCGCAGCAGCTTCAGCGAGTCGACGGCGTGGATCATCCGGACCATCGGCAAGGTCCGCCCGGCCTTGTTCCCCTGAAGGTGGCCGATCAAGTGCCAGCGGATCGCGGGCGAATCGGCCAGGGCGGCGACCTTCCCCCAGAGCTCTTGCGGGTAGTTCTCCCCCAGGTCGACCGCGCCGGCTTCGATCAGCGCGCGGACCTGCTCGACGGGCCGCCTCTTGGTGACGGCCACCAGCGAGACGGCCGAGGGATCCCGACCCGAGCGCGCGGCGGCCGCGGCGATCCGCTCGCGGACGGAACGAAGGTTGTCGTGAATGCGGGCGCTGTTCATGAGGGATGACGCGGGACGTCGCGTGGGGTATCCTCGTTGGAGACTTCGAGGGAGGCCGTCGGCGCCGTCGGCCCTGGAGTTTGGAAACCGAGGCGACGCCGCTCGATGAAGCCGCTCACAATCATAACCGGAATCCTGGCCGCGGGCCTGATCGTCGCCCAGGCCGTGATGGGCCTTTTGCTCCGTCGCGGTGCTGGCGGCCCCGGACTGGCCGCGGGCCACTTCCACACCGGCATGTTGACCGCCGTGGTCGTCGTGGTCTACGTCGCGCTCTCCTTGACGATGGTCCTCTCACGACCCAAACGCCCGGCCCCCTGAGACGGTTCATTCGAGCGTCACGATCGGCTCGACGTCCCCCTCGGGGGTGAATCGGCCGACGAGCAAACGGGCGGTCGTCGAGCATCCCAGGAACGACCTTCGCGCCGACCGGCCCAGGCTTCGATAGAAGACGAAAGTCTCGCTCCGCCCCCAACTCGCCCGCGCGGCCCAGGCGACGTCGCGCGGGCATCGCCTCCCGTCCTCGGCGACGGTCAGCTCGACCCATGTCAACGGCCTGCGATGCCGGGCGTGGTCCCACGAGACGAGCAGGGGGAGCCATCGGCCGCCCGCGGTCGAACGCAACTGGAGCCGCCGCGACGCCGCGTCGAAGCGGGCCTCGCCGGGCGCGATGAGGACCGCCTGGGCCGACTTCCCCGACTTGTCCGGCTTGAGCGTCGCCGCGCCGGGGGCCGCCAAGGGTTGATAAGACAGCCCGGCGGGGACGTCCAGGGCCGCGACGACGTCGCCCTCGGCGTGCAAATCGGCCAGCAGGGCCAGGCGACGACCGTGAAGCGTCACGGCCAGCCGCGTGATTTCACGACCCCCCGCGCGGAACGTCCATTCGGCGGCCCCGGCGTTGGGACCGGACTCCAGGGCCGTCACGCGCGCGGGGGCCTCGATCTCCTCGCCGGACGTCGACCAGCGCGGACCCAGCCAGGAGACGCCTCGGCCGAAAAGCTCCAGGAGGGCGTCGGCCCCCGTCCTTTGGTCGAAGGCCAAGACGTCGCCGCGCTTGGTCCAGTCGGCTCGAAGCACTCCCAGGACGCGATCCGAGGCCGACCAGGAAGCCGGAGGAGGGGGCGTCGCGGCGTCGGCGACGCCTCGCCTTGGGAACCACCAGTCGAGCGCCCGGTCGACGTCGTCCGCCGGGAAGGCCGTCCGGACCTTCCTCCAGAACTCGCGAGGGCGGCCCGGCGCGTCGCTCGCGGTCGCGGTCGCGCCGTCGGGACGGGAGAACCGCAGAAGCATCCGAACGAAGTCGAGGACCTTCCCGTCGGTTTCCCGCCCGCCGGAACGACCGCGCGCGGTTTCCGCCAACGCCTCCAACGCCTGGGCCCATTCGCGTAACGGCGACTCGACCGGCGCGCCGGCCTCGTCCAACTCCCGCGCCGACCACTCCTCCAGCGGGGCCGGGTCGCCCTCCCGCCACGCCGCCAGCGCCGAGTGAAGCGTGGCGAGGACTCGGGACGTCGCCGACGAACTCACGACCGTCATGGTGAAGACCGTCCTTCCGATCGAATCGAAGGCCACCCGTCGGGGCGTGCCTGTTTTTCTGGCGACGCCCGCCTGATTCGAGGGCATTGCGGGTCGTCGCCCGCCCTTGGATTATAAGTACCGATCGCGCGACCGCGCCGACTTGGCTTCGACGTCGATTTTTTCCGGCGACGCAATGGATTGAAAAATATAAAGGTAAGGGAAAGGCGCGCGGCGCAGCGACCTCGAAATCGGCGGCCAGCCGCGGTTTCGGCATTCCTCTTGCTTTAGGGGGCGAGCGTCGAAGCGAAGACGATCGCGTGACGAAGATCAAAAGCGGGCTCGACGCCCGCGACCCGCGCACGGTGAACGTTCGCGGGACCGGGATTTATCCTGAATCACGATGTCGCGGCTCCGAACCCCGACCGGCCCCAAAGGCGGGGAGACGTCGAGCCCGACCGAAGTCAACCGGTTCGTGGAGACGGTTCGTCGTCGCCGAGGGAGAGGCGGCCGCGGCGGATCGGCTCCGCGATCGGTTGGTTCCACCGAGGGAACGAGGAGGCGCGTCGCGGTCGAGGGAGAGGCGGCCGCGGCGCGTCGAATCGTCTCCGGTTCCTTGACTCGCTCCAGGCCCTCCGGGCCCGTCGAGCGTCCGACCAGACCGGCCCGCCGATCGGGGCTTTCACGACCGAGGGAGAGGCGGTCGCGGAAGTCTCGTTCAGCGGCCGGTTTTTCATTATGTGACCGGAGGCCCGGCAATTTGCCTGGCGGGGTGGCGTCGGCTTCCGTCGGGAACGGGAGATGAACCGACGCCGATCCTTCGTCGCGCGCCTCGGTCAGCCGCGCGCCTCGCGGCGTCGAACGCGGACCCCGAGGGCGCCGACGGCCAGGCCCAGCATGACGACCGACGCCGGCTCGGGGACCGTGTAATTGTAAGTCAGGGTCAGGGCGCCGCCGGTTTGCGTCGACAAGTCGCGTTGGAGGATCCCGGAAAGGGTGTTGCCGGACTGGTCGAAGGCCGTGGACTGGAGCAGGAAGTCCAGGGCGCCGGTCCCGATGAAGAGGGCCAGGTCGGCGGGGGTGGTGATGGTCACGGTCCCCGTGGCTTGATCGTTCAGCGGCCCGAAGGAGGCGGACTGCCCCGGCGTCAACGTCTGGATCGGGTTGCGCGCCTCCGTGATGAGATTGAAGGGGCCGCCGTTGGAGAAGCCGTCGGGCTGGAGCACGGAGGTGATCGCGGCGGCGCTACTTGCGAGGTCGAAGACGACCGTCGTGACGAGCGAGGCGTCGATGTTGAAGGACTGGGTGTTCTTCAGGATGTAGTTCGACGTCTGCTGGGCGTTGAGGGTGATCTGGACCGAGGTCAGCACGCCGAGGGTCGGATCGAACTGGTCGAGCGCCGAGGCGGCCGCCGCTCCGTTGAAGACGGGATCCTGAAGGTCGAACGTCGTGGTCTGAGTGAGGACGCCCGCGGTCGCCAGGGACGTTCCCAGGAGGATGAAGGCGATGGTCGCCGAAGCAGTACGCAACATGAACAGCCCTTCGTGTGATTACAATTTGGTGTCGTTGATGCCGATCCTTAAGCGTTGCTGCTTGATTCGCCAGCGGCCCTCGAAATCCCATGTTCGTTTTTGACGACATGCTCATCGTGTTTTCGCCGCGACGAAAATGCCGCGTTGCTTTCAGGCATCGTTGGATCGTAGGGGCTGCTCTCCGGATTGTCAAACGACCGCGGGGCGTTCCAGGAGCGGAGCGGAAAGGTCCGGGAGACGACCAGCGAAGAGGCGGGTCAAGTATCATTCCGATTTGGCATCCATTCCGGATCCCTCCGCGACGCCCGGCGAGGTGGAATCGCCCGCGCCGCGCCGCCGGGGCATTCCTCGACTCGGCGGCCGGCTGTACAAGGGATGTGTGGAGAGTCGACGCGCGCGATCCGGCCGGACGATCGCGGCGTGGGCCCCGACGTCTCGAGGAAGCCGGACATGAGCGCGAGCGTGAAGAACCCTTGGATCGGTCGTCTCCCCAAGATCGGCGTGCGGCCGGCGATCGACGGCCGCCGCCGCGGAGTGCGGGAGTCGCTGGAAGCGCAGGTCATGGCCATGGCCCACAGCGCGGCGCGGTTCCTGACCGAGAACCTCAGGCATCCCAACGGCGAGTCGGTCGAGTGCGTCGTGGCCGACTCCTGCATCGGCGGCGTCGCCGAGGCCGCCGCCTGCGCCGACAAGTTCGCCCGCGAGGGCGTGGGCGTCTCGCTGACCGTCACCCCCTGCTGGTGCTACGGCAGCGAGACGATGGACATGGACCCCCTCACCCCCAAGGCCGTCTGGGGCTTCAACGGCACCGAGCGCCCGGGCGCGGTCTATCTGGCCGCGGTCCTCGCCGCGCACAACCAGAAGGGCCTGCCCGCCTTCGGCATCTACGGCCGCGACGTCCAGGACGCCGGCGACTCCTCCATCCCCGAGGACGTCCAGGAGAAGCTGTTGCGGTTCGCCCGCGCCGGGCTGGCCGTCGCCACGATGCGGGGCAAGTCGTACCTGTCGCTCGGCGGCGTCTCGATGGGGATCGCGGGCTCGATCGTCGACCAGCCCCTCTTCGAACGTCACCTGGGGATGCGGGTCGAGTGCGTCGACATGAGCGAGGTGTCCCGCCGGATCGAGGAGGAGATCTTCGACCCCGACGAGTTCGAGCGCGCCCTGGCCTGGGTCAAGAAGAACTGCCCGGAGGGGAGGGACTACAACCCCGAAGGGTCGCGGAAGTCGGCCCAGGCCAAGGCGGAGGACTGGCGGACGGTCGTGAAGATGACGATGATCTTCCGCGACCTGATGATCGGCAACCCCCGGCTGGCCGAGCTGGGCTTCGGCGAGGAGGCCCTGGGCCGCAACGCCATCGCCGGCGGCTTCCAGGGCCAGCGCGCCTGGACCGACCACTCCCCCAACGGCGACTTCGCCGAGGCGATCCTCACCTCCTCGTTCGACTGGAACGGGGTCCGGCCGCCGTTCATGTTCGCCACCGAGAACGACTGCCTCAACGGCGTCGGCATGCTCCTGAACCATCTCTTGACCAACACGGCGCAGATTTTCGCCGACGTCCGCACCTACTGGAGTCCCGAGGCCGTTCGCCGCGTCACCGGCGCGACCCTGGAGGGGAGGGGGGCCGGCGGCTTCATCCACCTGATCAATTCGGGGGCCGCGACCCTCGACGGGACCGGCCGCCAGACCCGCGACGGCGAGCCGGCGATGAAGCCGTTCTGGGAGATCGAGCCCGCGGAGGTCGACGCCTGTCTGAAGGCGACCGACTGGCCGCCCGCGATCACCGAGTACTTCCGCGGCGGCGGCTACTCGTCGTGCTATCTCTCCCGGGGTGGGATGCCCCTGACCATGAACCGCCTCAGCCTGGCGCAAGGTCTGGGGCCGGTCCTCCAGATCGCCGAGGGATGGTCGATCGATCTTCCCCCGGAGGTCCACGACGTCCTCAACGAGCGCACCAACCCCACCTGGCCGACGACCTGGTTCGTCCCCAACCTCACCGGCGAGGGCCCGTTCGCGGACGTCTACTCCGTGATGGCCAACTGGAGCGCCAACCACGGCGCGATCAGTTACGGCCACGTCGGGGCCGACCTGATCACGCTGGCGTCGATGCTGCGGATCCCCGTGGCCATGCACAACGTCCCGGCCGAGAAGCTCTTCCGACCCAGCGCCTGGGGCCTTTTCGGGGCGCTCGATCCGCAATCGGCCGATTACCGCGCCTGCGCGGCCCTGGGGCCGCTTTACGGCTGATCCCGGCGCGCGAGAAAACGTCCGGCCCCGATCCCCAGGAGGGATCGGGGCCGGACGGTCGCGCCGGTTCGGGACGAGTCGAAGCGGGCGATCAGGTGAACGGCCGCTTGATCTGGTCCCAGAGCTTCGAGAACATGTTGCTGCTGTCCACCGCGGTGTTGCCCGCCTGGTACGCCGTGTACTGCGGCGTCTGGGCGGCCTGCTGTTGGGCGGCGGCCAAGGCGGCGGCGGCCTCGGGGGTCATCACGGTGGTCGTCGCGTCCGGCGTGGTCGGCGCCTCGGTCGAGACCGCGGCCGGCGAGGTGGTCGTGGCGGCGGGGGTCGTGGCGGTGGCGGTCGAGCCGTCGGTCGCGCTCGGGGTCGCCGCGCCCAGGGACGTCTTGGGCTGGTCCTGGCTGGCCAGGTCCTGCGTCGTCTGGGGCAGGACGGTCGGCGTCGTCGAGGCGTCCACGGCGTCGGGGTTCGACTGGTTGACGATCTGGCCGGCGTTCTGCTGGACGGGCACGTAGTCGAGCAGGCTGTAGGCCGGCAGGTAGGTCCCCGGGGCCTCGTTGCGGTTGATCCGGAACTTGGCCGGGTTCATGCCGCGGAACTTGAACATGAGCGCGGGGGGGACCTGGATGAACCGCGGCAGCTTGTGTTGCAGGGCGGTGGTGTTGCGTTGGGCGTCCGGGTCGAGCAGGAAGCCGTTGGCCGACGCCCGCGTCCGGTCGGTGACCACGTAGTCGTCGGGCTTGGGGAGCAGGACGCCGGCGAGCATCCTCAGCGAGTCGATGCTGACGGCGCCCTTGAGTTCGCCGTTGGCGGCGTAGTCGAAGAAGTTGAACCGTCGCTGGAGCGCGCCGGGCTGGTCGGGGTTCTCGAAGAACGAGGTGTTGTTGAGGCCGGTCTCGGGGATGGCGGTGCTGGCCGTGCCGCCGAGGAATCGGGCCATGGCGCCGGCCTCGGGCATCCCCTTGACGGCGGCGGTGTCGACGAAGTCCTGGACTTCCTGGGAGGTGATCAGGCCGTCGCTGTTGGAGTCGATGATCGGCAGGACGCCGTGGCTGATGAGGTAGTTGAGGGCCTGAGTCCCCTCGATGGCGGCGATGGCGTTGTCGACCGAGACCCGGGCGTAGGCCGGGGGCTCGTTGGCGCCGACGAACTTGTTCTGCTTGTCGGTGGAGGAGATCAGGGCGGGAGTGGCGACGCTGCCGCCGTCGTTGACGTCGAAGACCGGCACGGCGGTCCAGGCCAGGATGCCGTTGATGCCGTCGGGGTTGTTGAACGCCGAGAGGTCGCCGACGCCGTGGGGGCCGAAGTCGAGGGCGCGGACGCCGACGGGGGTCGTCAGGTAGGCGTCGGAAGTCACGCCGTTGGAGAGGTCCAGGTTGGTCCAGTAGTTCAGGGCCGACGACACCATCGCGTAGGCGCCGGTGAGGATGCCCGTGGACATCGAGGTCCCGACCTGGCTGAAGGTCAGGCGGTTGCTGGGATCCGCGTTGGCGCCGCCGGTGGGGCCGGTGCCGCCGGTGCCGCCGGTGGTGGTCGTCACCTCGATCCCGCGGCGACGGAAGGTCGGCACGTCGATCGCCGGCGCGGCGAAGTCGGTCGTCATTCCCCGGTTGACGGACGCCGGGATCCGGTCGGCCCAGATGGTGAAGTCGCCCGCCGCGAAGGTGGTGACGTTCTGCGCGACGCCGCCGCCGGTGGTGGTCCCGCCGGTGGTGCCCCCGGTGCCGGTGCCGCCGCCGGTGGTGCTGGCCGTGCCACCGATGGAGATCTGGTCCTGGAACACCAGGACCGGACCCGGCGGATTGGCGCTCCCCGAGCCCAACACGCCGATCGGGGGCGTGACCGGGCTGGTCGAGGGATCCTCGACGTAGGGGAACGGATAGGTGCCCGTCACCGAGATCGTCTCGGACAGGACCGCCGGCAGCGACATGCCGTCGCTGTCGCCGGCCGAGGAACTGTCGGCGTTGCTGCGCACCAGGTTGGTCTGGCCGCTGTTGGTGCCGCCGCCGGTCGTGCCGCCGGTGGTCCCGCCGGTGGTCCCGCCGGTCGTTCCGCCGCCGGAGCCCATGCCCAGGGGCGAGCCGAACTGGCCGGCCGCGGCGATCGGCGCGATCCCCAGCGAGCGGAACTTCTTAAGCTGAAGCTTCAGCGCGATGACGATCTGGGGGTAGTTCTTGAACGCCGCGCCCTCGGTGGGCCAGGTCTGCTGCGTGCCGAAGGCCATGGTGGTCGCGATGACCCGCGAAACCCTCCCCGGCCGCACCGGATCGTTGACGTACGGGTTCTGCGCGACGTACTGCAACCCGCTGTACACGGCGTTGGTGGACGTCAGCGCGTTGGTGGCGCTCTGAAGGGTCGTGGTGTTCCCGCCGGTGCCGCCGGTGCCGCCGGTGCCGCCGGTGCCGCCGGTCGTCCCGCTGGTGGTCAGGCTCCTGCCCGGTTGGAACGGCGAGAAGATCGCGATGGGGTCGATGGTGGCCTGCGGCACGAACTGGGCGACCACGCCGGCCACCGGCGTGCCGTGGCCGTCGATCGTGTTCACCAGGACCGTGCCGCCGCCGGTCGTGCCGCCGCCGGTCGTGCCGCCGGTGGTGCCGCCGGTCGTCCCGCCGGAGGTGCCGAGGTTGATCGGGGCGAGGTCCAGGTTGCCGTTGCCGTTGGTGTACAGGTTCTTGCCGGCCGCGACCCGGCCGCGGAACGGCGAGGAGAGCGCGTCGACGCCCGTGTCCATCACGGCCACGGCGCTGCCGTTGCCGTCGTAGGGGACGCCCAGGGTCCGTAGGTCGTTGAGCCCGACGATCGTGCCGGAGGTCGAGCCGGCGAGGCTGGCGGTGGTCTTGAACTGCCAGACGCCGTCGCCGTCGGAGGCGTACATCGTGGTGCCGTCGGCCGAGAACGTGACGCTCAGGGTCGAATCCATGAAGCTGGTCGAGCCCTGCGCCCCGGAGGTGTTGAAGCCGTAGGCGAAGGTGTTCACCTGGCCGGTGGGCGTGATCCGGATGATTCGGCCGCCGACGTTCGAGCCGCCGGTGGTGTTCCCGCCGCTGACGATCGGCACCAGCGGGTTGGTCACGGCGTCGTAGGGCTGGCCGGGGTTGGCCAGTTGGATCCCGATCGCCCCGCTCCCCTGGACGGGGACGTTGACGATCACGCCGGCCGGAATCCCCGCGGCCTCGTCCTCGATCGAGGTCACCTGGACCGCCAGGCCGCTCGCCAGGTCGCTGACGAACAGATTGCCGGCGTAGGTCGGCTGGCCCGCCACGGTGACGGCGGCCAGGCCGGCGCCGCCCGTGGTCCCGCCGGTGTTGTCGGTCGAGGTGGGGACGTTCAGCGGCACGGATTGGGAGAAGTAGCCGTACTGATCGAACGCGACGTCCTGGAAGCGTCGGAAGGGCGTCGCGACCAGCGGGGTGGTGTCCGGAGTGATCGTGGTATCCGTGGTGGCGTCGGTGGTGGTCACGGAGCCGATCAGCAGGCCGCCGTTGGATCCTTGCACGCCGCTGACGCCGGGCACGGCCGGGATCCCGCCGGCCTCCGGGTTGTACGGCAGGCCGGGCGTGCCGAAGTCGGTGAAGACCGAATAGGCCGGCGAGGCGTAATCGATGTTCGCCGCGGTGATCCCGGCGATCGGGCCCAGCGTCAGCCCGGTCTGCGCGACCCCCTTGGGCAGGTTCGCGGCGTTGCTGATGACCTGGCCGGGGGAGTACTGGTTGGCGTTGAAGAACAGGGCCGCCATCGTCCCGGCGGTGGTGCTCACGCCGCTGCCGGCGAGCACGCCCTTGAGGTACTGCTGCATCTCCGGGCCGGGAACCGCCACCGCGGTCGGGTTCATGTTGAACTTGGTCGCCGCCTGGCCGTCGGTGAGCGTGACGTAGGCGCCCAGGAACGTCCCGTCGGGGGCGATCCGGTAGATGGCGTTCTTCGACGGGTCGGTGCGATCGGCCACCGAGACCAGCATCGACGGCGCGCCGTCGATGTAACCCTCGGGATCGAAGGCGATGTCGTACCAGTTGGTGAAGCCGGTGGGGTCGGTGGCGTCCCCGGAGACCCCTCCCAGCGAGGCCGCCGCCGGGTTCTTGCCGTCGACGTTCAACGGGTTCGCCGAGAGCTGGTTCATCACCGTGTTGAGGTCGAAGAACACGCTGGCCTTGCCGGTGGCCGGATCGACCCGGTAGATCACGCCGGGACGGTCGACGGCGGCGGCGTTGTCCCCCGCGCCTCGCGAGATCGCGTACAGGACGTTGCCGAAGACCCCGCCGGGGCCGGCCTGGATCCGCACCATGTCGCCGCCGAAGGACTCCAGCGGCGTCATTTCCGAGATCGAGGTGATCGGCGCGGCCGAGGAGACGTTGCCCGTCGTGGTGTTGCCGCCGGTCGTCCCCGACGTGTTCGTCGAGACCACCACGCTCCCGAGGTTCGCGTTGGTGGGGGTGTCGGCCGCGGTGAAGGTCGCCTGCAGCGGGAAGACCGCCATCACGGGGGCGAGAAGCTCGCGGCGCTCCAGCGCGACCGGACCCTCGAGATGGATGTTGCGGGGTCGACGCCGCGCCCGCGGTCGGGATGGCTGAGACATTCCATGTTCTCCTAACGCTGGACTCGTCCGTCCTGAACCGAGGCCGAGGCGCCCGGCGATCCTTAATATCGGCGCGCCCGGCGCGTCGCGATGAATCGAAACGCTCGGCAAGATCCGCTCCGGAGTGACGACCGGCGCGCGCGGATCTTTTCTCGGATTCAGCATCGGCCGCCAAACCGGCCCGCGATCAGCGAAAGAAGCGTTGCAACCCGAAAAACCGCCGGAATCGCGGCGATCGAAAGAAAGGGGGGCGAGGGGCGGAGGGGGGGGGGCA
>CALCIB010000022.1 GCA_937907525.1 uncultured Planctomycetales bacterium
CTTCCCCCTCATCTGACCGCTTCGCGGTCTGTCTTCCCCCGCGAGGGGGGAAGACCGTTAGGATCGCCGCCCCGAAATCCGGGACGGTCGACTGGATTCTATCCCGACGACGGCGACGGGACCAAAGAGTCGCGACGGCGGGCGACATTGACGCTCGGTTCGCGTCGAGTGGCCTTGGGGCGCGACAGGGGTCTTTGGTACAGTTTTCACGGGGGAACGGCGGGGCGACGGGACGAGCGAAACGGGGCGGGGATGAAGACGCGCGGGCGGTGGCGGTTGTCGGTGATGATGGCCCTTTTGTACGCCGTGCAGGGGTCGTTCTGGCCCGTGCTGGGCGTGCATCTGGACGAGTTGGGGATCGACGGCCGCTGGCGGGGGCTGATCTTCGCCTCGCAGGCGCTGGCGGCGACGCTGCTGCCGTTGGGGGCGGGGCAGCTGGTCGACCGGCTGTTGCCGACGCGGACGTTTCTGTTTTCGGCCTACGCGGCCGGGACGGTGGTGCTGGCGGGGTTGGCGTCGGGGTGGATCGTCGGGGCCTTGCCGCTTTTGGCGACGTTTTTTCTGTATTTTTGCATCGTGATGCCGTCGCACAGCCTGAGCGGCTCGCTGGCGATGCGGAACCTGGACGACCCCCGGCGCGAGTACGCGCCGGTGCGGCTTTGGGGGACGGTCGGCTGGATGGCCGCGGGCTGGACGGTCTCCGCCGCGGTGCTGGCGCGGGGCGGCCGGGGCGGGTCGGCGGGGATGCCCGAGGTCTTCTGGCTGGCCGCGGCGCTCTCCGCGGCGATGGCGGCGTTTTGCCTGGCGCTGCCGCGGACGCCTCCGCTGGCGCGCGGGGCCGCGGGGAGGGCGAGCCTCCGCCTGGGGGCGGAGCTTCTGGGCGATCGCGACGTCCGGGTCTTCCTGATCGCGACCTTCGGCGCGTTTCTGACCACTCCGCTGGCGTACCTGGTGGTCCCCGGCTACCTGGCGGAACGGGGGATGCCGCGGGCGTGGATCTCCACCGCGGTGACGCTCAACCAGGTGACGGAGATCGCGGCCCTGGCGGCGATGCCCTGGCTTTTGAGGCGGCTGGGATCCCAAAAAACGATGGCGCTTGGGCTGGGGGCCTGGTCCCTCCGATATCTGATCCTGGCGGTCCACCCGCCGCTTTGGCTGGCCGCCGGGGTGGGGCTGTTGCAGGGGGTGGGGGTCGCCTGCTTCATGATCGGCGGCCAGGTGTTTTTGGACGGCCGGGCGCCGGCGACCCACCGGGCGAGCGTCCAGGCGCTTTACCTGGTGGCCTCGACGGGGCTGCCGTCCTTGTTGGGGAGCGTCGCGGCCGGGGAATGGATGCGGCGGACGAGCCCGGGGGTCGACGCCTGGGTCTTCGTCGTCCCTTGCATCATCAATGGGGCGCTGCTAGTGTATTTCTTGAGGGGATTCCGGTCGTCGCGAGTCGCGACCGGAGAACGCGCCGATGCGTCGCGAGTGGGCGTCGACGCGGGCCGTCCCCGGCGAACCCACTCCAGGCGAGGCGCGACGGCGAGCGTCGGGGACTTGGTGACGGAGCCGGCCGATGGGTGACTATCTCCGCCTATTGACCGTCGACGATCGCGACGTCCCCCTGGCCACGTTGCAGCGGGCGGTCCCGTTCGGGGCGATCTGGTCGGTCGACCACCCCGGCATGCTGGGAAACTACCTGGCGATCGGCCCGGAGGCCGAGGACGTCCATCACGTCTGGGCGACGATCGAGCGCAACCCCGTCGGTCCCGGCACGTTGGGAGCGGAGGAAGTCGCCGACTTCATCGACGGCCTGGAGGCCGGCGGCCCCGCCTCGTCGTCGCGATGGCTGGGCGACTACATGGAGAGCGTGCGCGAGATCTACGCCATCCGGGTCTATCCCGACGCGATCCGCGGCCGCCCCGAGGTGGTCGAGGCGGTCTACGCGGTGCGGGCGGCGTTGCGCGACACGGTCGGCGGCATCGGCCAGTGGGACGGCCACGGCTTCACCAACGAGGACGACCGCCTGGTCTGGATCAACGCCGCCACCCGACTCAAGGGCCGGGTCGACGCCGCCTTGCTCGACGAGTCCAACGGCCTGTGGCTCCCCTTCGAGCTCGACCTCGACGACCCCCGCGCCCGCGCCGCCTTCCTCCGCGGCGAACGCCCCGCGGCGGGGGGATGAGGCCGGCGACTCGCTTCGGATCAAAGCCGGCCGCGGTGGTCACGCGAGCCGCGTCCAAGGATTCCTCCCCCCTTGAGGGATGAAGGGGAGGGATCGGCGCGGGGAAGGGCGGGGCATGGCTTTGAAGTCCCTCGCGTCGGATAATGGCCAGGCGCGCCCCGCCGATTCGAGCGTCGCGCGCTGGCGATCGATCCACCCGTTCGCGCGCCTGGCCGTCGCGGGGTCGTCATGGATCGCCGAGCCCGGCCCGACGCCGCTTGAGGACTGAAGACGCCGATGAAGACATCCCTCCCGATCGCGATCGCGTGGATCCTGGGCGCCTCGCTGGCCTCGGTCGAGGCCCAACCGCCGGCGCCGGGGTCGGCCCCTGACGCCTCGGCCAAGCCCGTCGTCTACATCGACACCGACGTCGCGGCCGAGGTCGACGACTCCTACGCCGTCTACCGCGCGCTGATCGCGCCCGAGTTCGACGTCGTCGGGCTGTCCGCGATCGGCTGGGAGGGCCCGCTCGATTTCCCGACCAACACGCGGTCCAGTCAGAAGATGAACGAGGAACTGCTCGCGCTGCTGGGGATGAGCGACCGCGTCTCCCACCCGATCGGCGCGATGCATCCCATGCCCGGCCCCGACGAGCCGGTCGATTCCCCCGCCGCCCGCGACATTATCGCCAAGGCCAAGGCCGCGCCGCCGGGGCGCAAGCTCCAGGTCTTCGTCCTGGGCGCCTACACCAACGTCGCCTCCGCGCTGCTGCTCGACCCCACGGTCAAGGACCGGATGACCGTCCACGTGATGGGCTTCAGGTACGACGACGGCCGGCTCACGACCAACGAGTCCAACACCCAGGGCGATCTTCACGCCGCCGCCGCCCTGCTCAAGAGCGGCGTCGAGTTGAAGGCCATGGTCAACACCACGCTCCGCCACTTCCAGTGGAGCAAGGCCGTCATCGACTCCCATTTCAAGGGCAAGGGGGGCGTTCGGGACTTCCTGGTCAAGCGCTGGGAGGTCTACTGCCCGGCCGACCCCGAGCGCACCCTCTGGGACATCGCCGTGTTCGAGGCCGTCCTGCGTCCCGAACTGGCGACGCTGACGGAGATCACCCACGAAGGCGCCCGACTTCACATCTGGAGCGCCGTCGACGTCCCCGGCATGATGGCCGACTTCTGGCGAGCGGCGGAACGACTCACGCCCGAAACGCCCAAACCGCGGGCGGCGGCCGAGGGCGGATCGGCCAAGCCGATCGTCTACGTCGACACCGACATGGGGAACGAGGTCGACGACCCCTACGCCGTGTATCGCGCGCTGATCGCGCCGGAATTCGAGGTCGTCGGCCTCTCGTCGGCCGGATGGGGGGAACCGCGCGACTTCGAGGCCAACACGCGGACGAGCCAGAAGATGAACGAGGAGGTGCTCGCGCTGCTGGGGATGAGCGACCGCGTCGCCCACCCGCTCGGCGCGACGCGCCCCATGCCGGGCCCCGACGAGCCGGTCGACTCCCTCGCCGCCCGCGACATCATCCTCAAGGCCAGGGCCGCGCCGCCGGGACGCAAGCTCCAGGTCTTCGCCCTGGGCGCCTACACCAACGTCGCCTCCGCGCTGCTGCTCGACCCCGCCGTCAAGGACCGCATGGCGGTTCATGTGATGGGCTTCCGATTCGACGACGGCCGACTCGCGCCCTCCGAGTTCAACACCCAGGGCGACCTTCACGCCGCCGCCGTCCTGCTCAAGAGCGGCGTCGAGTTGAACGTGATGCCCAACAGCACGACCGAAAATTTCCGGTGGAGCAAGGCCGACGTCGATTCCCATTTCAAGGGCGGGGGGGGCGTTCGGGACTACCTGGTCAAGCGCTGGGAGACGCACGCCCCCAGGGACGCCGAGCGCGTCATCTGGGACGTCGCCGTGTTCGAGGCCGTCCTGCGTCCCGAGTTGACGACGCGGTCGGAGGTCGTCCACGAGGGGTCGCGCGTGGGCGTCTGGACCCGCATCGACGGCGACGGCATGAAGGCCGACTACTGGAGGGCGACCCAGGCCGACCCGATCGTGATCTCGCGGGGAGGCGCGGCGGGCCGCTACCAGGCGTTCCCCGACGCATGCCGCCTGAAGAACGGCGACATCCTCGCGGCCTTCTACGCGGGTTACACCCACGTCTCGTGGCCGAGCGACGAGTTCCCGCTCGGCGGTCGGCTCTGCGTCGTCCGCTCCTCCGACGAGGGCCGTACCTGGTCCGAGCCGGCCGTGCTCTTCGACGACAAGGACGACAACCGCGACCCCCATCTCGCGCAACTCGACGACGGCTCGGTGGTCTGCGCCTTCTTCTCACTCGCCAGGAAGGAGGGTGGGGAGGATCACGCGGAGAGCGGCGTCCAGATCGTCGTCAGTCGCGACGACGGCCGGACGTGGGAGGCCGACGCCCGCGTGATCATCCCGGACTGGGTCTGCTCCGCCCCCGTCCGCCAACTCGCCGACGGGACTTGCGTGCTGGGGCTCTACCGAGGGGATCCGGCGACCGGCCTCAGCATCGCCGGGACCACGCGGTCTATGGATCGCGGCCGGACCTGGGAGGCCCCGGTCGCGATCAAGGCGCCGCCGGGCGTCGGCCTCAACGCCGAGACCGACGTCATCCCCCTCGCCGACGGCCGACTCTACGCCGCGATGCGGTCGTTCACCGACGACATGTACCAGGCGATCAGCGAGGACGGGGCCAAGACCTGGTCCGAGGCGAGCAAGGCCGGCTTCCCCGCCCACGCCCCCCACTTGACCCGCCTGAGCGACGGCCGAATCATCCTGAGCCATCGCCTCCCGCAGACGTCGATCCACGTCAGCGACGACGACGCGAAGACCTGGCGCGGATCGTTCGCGATCGATTCGTGCATCGGCGCGTACCCCGCCACCGTCGAACTCAAGGACGGCTCCGTCCTGATCGTCTATTACACCGAAGGCGGCGGCAGCGCCATCCGCGCCCGACGGTTCCGCCTCGGCCCCGAAGGCGTCGAGTTCCTGCCGTTTTGACGCGGGATCGCACCGCGGAAAACGACTTCACGCCTCCGGAAGGAGGTTGGGGTTCCAGACGACCTCCCACGCATGGCCGTCCGGGTCCAGGAAATAGCCCGCGTGGCCGCCCCAGAACGTCGGCCCCGAAGGCTTCACGACGACGGCCCCCGCCCCCGCCGCCTGGTCCATGACGGCGTCGACCTCCTCGGGCGAGCCGACGTTGTGGCCGAGCGTGAACTCCGTGGCGCTCGGCCTCCCAAGGGGCAGGCCCGAATCCCGCGCCAGGCTTTCGCGCGGCCAGATCGCCAGCTTCAACCCCGGCTGAAGGTCGAAGAACGCGACGGCGCCGTGCTCGAACTCCCGGCCGACGATGCCGTCCGTCCGAAAGCCGAGCCCGTCCCGGTAGAACCGAAGCGATCGCTCCAGGTCGTCGACGCCAAGGGTGAGCACGCTTAATCGGGGCTTCACGTCGGACTCCCGTCGCCGTCGAACGGTGAGTTCGATCCCCTCGCGGTCGACGTCGTCCCACTCGTCGGACATCGACGTCATCACACTACCATCGCCGAGCGTTCGCGGGAACGGGGCTCGCGGCGTTCATCCCCGACGTCCCCAGCGCTCGGCCAGCCAGAGGGTCAGGCGGGTTTCGAGCCAACGGCGATCCCCGCGCCAGGGGCGGCGGGCGATGTAACCCAGATGGCCGCCGGTCGGCATAAGCTCGAAGCGGACGTTCGAGGGAAATCGGACGCTCTCGAAGGCCGAGGCGGGGATGAACGGGTCGTCGGCCGCGTGGACCACCAGGCCGGGGACCGCGATCGACTCGATCAAGGGCCCGGAACTGTTGCGGCGGTAGTAGTCCTCGGCGTCCTTGAAGCCGTTCCGAGGCGCGGTGTAGACGTCGTCGAACTCGTAGACCGAGCCGACGCCGTCGATCCCCGCGGGGCCCAGTTCCGGGAATCGGGCGTGCAGCCGGCGGGTCTCGGCGCGGAGCCAGCGGGTGAAGCTCCGATCGTAAAGCCGGTTGGAGCGCAGCCGCATCGCCCGGCAGCAGACCGAAAGGTCGACGGGAGGGTTGGCCGCGACCACGCAATCGAGACGCGCCCCCGCGTAATCCGGTCGCGACGCCTCCGCGGCCAGCTTCAAGGCCAGGTTCGCCCCCAGGGAGAAGCCGACGACCGCGATCGGCGAGCCGGCCGCGGACTCGGCCAGGCGGTCGACGACGGCGCGGACGTCCTCGGTCTTGCCCGCGTGATACGTCCCCCGCGCCAGGCCGAAGCCCGCGCCGGCGCCGCGGAGGTTCATCCGAACGACCCGGACGCCCAGGTCGAGAAGCCGGCGCGCCATGCGGAGGACGTAAGGCGCCTCCGCGCTGCTGGCCAGACCGTGCGCCAGGACCGCGGCGGGGTCGCCGGCGCGCCACGACTCGGGGGTCGAATCCAGCGCCGACAGCCGGTCGCCGTCGGGCAACGCGACGATTTCCCCGCGCGCGGGGACGACCGGGCGGTGGGGCCCCAGGTAGCGACCGGCGATCGTCTGCGCGTGGCCGCCGGGGAACCAGGGATGGGGGTCGAATGGGGAATTTGGGGATTCTGGCATGAAATGTGTATTCCCATGATCGCGAAGAAGAGCGGGGCGGCCCTCGCGACGCGGGCGCGGCTCCAAGTCGCCATCCCTCGTGGGAGGCGCGGATGGTCCCGAGTCCGGTCGCGCCTCGTCGGCCGCGGGCGGGCGGCGAATTCGGCGTAGTCGCCCTGGGCAAATACGTCAAGCGCGACTAGTATGAGCAAGCTCGGAGCCCACTTCAGCCCATCCCCCCCAAATCCCCCGTCGCCGGGAGCGAGGATCGAACCTGATATGGCAGATATCGTGATCATCAACCCCAAGTTCGAGCCCTCGTACTGGGGGATGGACTATATGATCGGGCACCTCGGCAAGGCGGCCAATCTGCCCGTGGCCTGCCTGGCGCTTCTGGCGGCGTTGACCCCCGAGGAACACACCGTCACCCTGATCGACGAGAACGCCGAGCCGATCGACTTCGACCGCTGCGCCCGGGCCGACATCGTGGGCATCACCGGGATGAGCGTCCAGCGGTTCCGGATGAAGGAGATCCACCAGGAGCTCAAGGCGAGGGGTTGCTTCACGGTCATCGGCGGGCCCTGGATCACCGTGCAGGAGGACTACTTCGACGACGACCCCCCCGCGGCGATCTTCGTCGGCGAAGCCGAGGACACCTGGCCCCAGTTCCTCAAGGAGTGGAGGCAGGGCCTGCACCAGTACCGCTACGAACAGGTCGAAAAGACCGACATGTCCAAGGTGCCGACGCCCCGCTTCGACCTCCTCAAGATGAATCGATACGCCTTCGGCAGCCTCCAGTTCTCCCGCGGCTGCCCGTTCCAGTGCGAGTTCTGCGACATCATCGTGACCTTCGGCCGCCGGCCCCGGATCAAGACGCCGGCCCAGGTCGTCGCCGAGCTGGACGCGATGTGGCGGACCGGCCAACGGATCTGCTTCATCGTCGACGACAACCTGATCGGCAACAAGTACGCGATCAAGGGGATCCTCCAGGCGGTCATCGACTGGCAGCGCGAACACGGCTACCCCCTGACCCTCTTCACCGAGGCCTCGATCAACCTGGCCGACGAGCCCGAGTTGCTGGAGCTGATGGTCCAGGCCAACTTCATCTCCACGTTCATCGGCATCGAGAGCCCCAGCGAGGACTCCCTCCGCGAGGCCAAGAAGCTCCAGAACATGCGCTCCGGCGGCACGCTCCTGGAGAAGGTCCACCGGATCCAGGACGCCGGCATCGAGGTCTGGTGCGGCATGATCCTCGGCTTCGACAGCGACGACGTCGGCATCGTCGACCGCCAGATCGACTTCGTCCGCCAAAGCCGGATCGCCTTCTCCATGACCGGGATGCTCACCGCCATCCCCAAGACCCCCCTGCACAAGCGACTGGCCGAGGAGGGCCGGCTCGACTACGCCGACCACTCCGAGTTCGGCACCAACATCATCCCCCTTAAGATGACCCGCGAGGAGTTGCTCGAAGGCTACTTCAAATGCCTCCGGGAACTCTACGACCCCGTGGGCTACTTCGACCGCACCGACGCCCTGTTCCTCGACCCCGACTTCGAGATCGGCATCACCAGCCGCAAGCGCTGGTGGCGGATCTCCGCCCGCTGGATGGCCTCCGAGATCCGAAGCGCCGTCGAGGCCGCGGGCCTCTTCGCCCGGATCCTCTGGAACGTCAAGGAGGAGCATCTGAAGCGCGAGTACCGCAAGCGCTTCAAGGGGTTCCTCAAGGTCCACCGCCGCCCCGGACTGGCCCTGTACTACGTCCTCCACATCGGCATGCACTACCACGCCTGGAAGATGGCCGAGCGCATGTCCAGCCGCAGCCAGCGGCTGGTCAACTCGTTCTGAGGCCGGGGTCGCGACGGTCGTCAATCACGCCCCCCTGCCGTCGGCTCGTGAAAAATGGTACAAGAGGCGAGACCGCGGCCGCTCGGCGTCCAATGACCGAGACGGCCCGGTTTCTCGATTCCCAGCGACCGGCGCGGCCCCGACGTCATCGGCTCCCAACGGGGTCGTGGGGCGAAACGCGCGCTCCCACGACCGACCGCGACGACCGCGGCCGCGACTCGCCAGCCGACCTCCCGACGGCCTCACCCAAAGGTTGACCATGAGCACGACGACGACCGCTCGCCCCGTCCCAAGACGCCTGGCGTGGCCGGTGATCCTCTACATGGCCGGAATCCACGTTTTGGCGCTGCTGGCGCTGGTCCCCTCGCTGTTTTCCTGGTCGGGGCTGGTGGTCTGCCTGGTCCTCCACTGGCTGACCGGCGGGGTCGGCATCTGCCTGGTCTACCACCGCCTCTTGACGCACCGCAGCTTCAAGGTCCGTCCCAAGTGGCTTGAGTATCCGCTGACCGCCCTGGGCTGCGCCGCCTCCGAGGGCGGGCCCATCGGCTGGGTCGCCGACCACCGCCGCCACCACGCCTACTCCGACGAGGACCTGGACACCCACTCGCCGTTGCACGGCCTGTTCTGGGCCCACATGGGCTGGTTCATGGTCACCGACGAGAACAGCCGCCACGACGAGGCTTATTACAAGCGCTGGGCCCCGGACCTCTACCGCGATCCGATCCTGCGCTGGCTGGACCGCAACTTCCTGCTTTTCACGATCGGCCTTTACGCCCTGACCTACGCGGCCGGGCAGTGGTACGGCGGCTTGGGGCTGAGCTGGCTGGTCTGGGGCGGGTTCGTCCGCACCGTGTTCGTCCTGCACACGACCTGGCTGGTCAACTCCGCCAGCCACGTCTGGGGCTACCGCAGCCACGCCACCCGCGACCAGTCCACCAACCTATGGTGGTGCGCCGCGTTGACCTACGGCGAGGGCTGGCACAACAACCACCACGCCTTCCAGACCTCCGCCCGCCACGGCCTGGACTGGTGGGAGATCGACCCGACCTACGCGACGATCCAGTTGATGAAGCTGTTCGGGATGGCCTCCGACGTCAAGCTCCCCAAGGTCCGCAAGAACGCCGACGGCACGCTGGTCGACGTCGACGACCGGACGATCGTCCGGCCGACCGCCGCGCCCCCGGCGGCCACCCCCGCCGAACTGCTCCACGAGGAAACCCAGGAGACGGGCGTCTGACGCCGGCGACGCCCCGCGTCCTCGCGAATCTCCTCTCCCGCCGCCGCGGCCGATCCTCGGATCGGCCGCGGCGGTCGTATTTCGCGGACGCTCGAAATCAAACCCGCCCGCGGGCTTGCCTTCCACGCCCCCAGCGGCGATGATGACCGCGTCCCCGGGCGCTTCACGCGCCCGAAGACGCGCGGCCCTAGCTCAACGGCAGAGCAGGGGACTCATCGTTTTGAAATGGTGGCGCCGGGGGGCGACCCTCGGACGCGAACCGGGTGAATTGCGGGAAACCTAAACCCCCGGACGGTCTTCCGTCCGTCCGAGGGCAAGGCGATCCGCAGCCGAGCCTGGCCGGGCCTTGGTGGCCAGGAAGGTTCAGAGACTAGCGGGGTGAGCCCCAACGATAACCCCCGCCGCGAGCGCCCGGCCTCCCTCCGGCTTGGCCTCAAGCCAGGCCGAGGGCGAGGATGAGATAGTCCAAGCCCCGTGGAAACGCGGGGGCCCTTGAATCCCTTGGTTGCAGGTTCGAATCCTGCGGGCCGCACTGAAGAAAACCACGCCGACCGACCAGGACGCCATGCTCGCCCAGGAGTTGATCGACGCCTTCCTCGATTCGATCGATCCCGCGTTCCGCGCGGGGGGGCCCGACGTCGCCGACGAGGAGATTCACGAGCGAAACGTCGCGCGGGTGCAACTGGCTTTCGCGGCCGTCGGCCGCGGCGACTTCGACGCCCTCGTCGATCTCTGCCGCGACGACGTCGTGCTGGACATCGCCGGCCCGCCGTCGATCCCGTTCGTCGGCGTCTGGAAGGGCCGCGACGAGGTCGTCGCCGCGATCCGCCGCAACTTCGCCATGCTGGAATCCCAGCGCCCGGAGATCGAATCCCTCTCCGCCCAGGGCGAGCACGTCGTCGTGATCCTCCGCGAGCGCGGTCGGATCGTCGCGACCGGCGCCGACTACTCCGTCCGCGGCGCCCAGGTCTTCACCTTCGAGGACGGCAAGCTCCGCCGCGTCCGCGAGATCCTCGTGGAAGACCCGGCCTGAGCGCCCAGCGCCTCGCCACGGCCTGGCTTTCCGGCTCGACAAGGCCGAAGCGCTCGCGAGCGGATGCGTTGCGTAAACGGCGACCGGTCCACTCGATCCCCGTCCATCCGAGGGATGGCGTCCCGACATCGGCCGGATCTTTCACGAATCCGGGAATTCCGGCCGCTCGCGTCGCGCGGGCGAAGGCGGTATCGTGGCGCGATCCCTCCGAAATATCGATCCGCGAGATCCCACGATGAGCACAGACGCCTCGCCCGTCGAGCCCCAGACGACCGCCGAACCGGAAACCCAGACGGACCTCGCGACCCAGCCCAAGGTCCGGCTGGACTCGATCGACGTCTTCCGCGGCTCGGTCATGTTCCTGATGATGGCCGAGGTCCTGCGCTTAAGCGCCACGGCCCGAAACTTCCCCGGCAACGCCGTCTGGGAGTTCCTGGCCCATCATCAAAGCCACGTCGCCTGGACCGGCTGCGTGGTTCACGACATGATCCAGCCGGGGTTCTCGTTTTTGGTCGGCGTGGCCCTGCCGTTCTCGATCGCCTCCCGACTCGCCAAGGGGCAATCGCGGGGATGGATGACGGCGCACGCGCTTTGGAGGGCCCTCGTCCTGGTGCTGCTGGGCGTCTTCCTGCGATCGCTCGGCAAGCCGCAAACCTACTGGACGTTCGAGGACACGCTGTCGCAGATCGGCCTGGGGTATCCGATCCTCTTCTTCCTGGGTTGGCAGTCGCGGAAAGTCCAGGGGTGGGCGCTGGCGGCGGTCCTGGTCGGCTACTGGGCGCTGTTCGCCGCTTATCCGGCGCCGGGGCCGGACTTCGACTACCCCGCCCACGGCGTCCCGGCCGACTGGGAGCATCTGAACGACGGGTTCGAGTCGCACTGGAACAAGAACAGCAACGCGGCGTGGGCGTTCGACGTCTGGTTCCTCAACCTGTTCCCTCGCGAGAAGCCGTTCGAATACAACGGCGGCGGCTACGCCACGCTCAGCTTCATTCCGACGCTGGGGACGATGATCCTGGGGCTGATCGCCGGCGGCGTGTTGCGCGAGCGCCGCGCGCCGTGGTCGAAGGTCTTCGAGTTGGCGGTGGCGGGGGTCGCGGCGGCGGCCGTCGGTTGGTGCCTGGACGAGTTCGGGATCTGCCCGAGCGTCAAGCGGATCTGGACGCCGGCGTGGACGCTCTACTCCGGCGGGCTCTGCCTGCTGATCCTGGCGGCCCTGTACGCGGTGATGGACGCGATCGGCCTGAAGGGGTGGGGGTTCCCGCTCCGGGTCATCGGCATGAACTCGATCGCCGCCTACTGCATGGCCCACCTGTTCGAGGACTTCGTGGTTTCGGCCTTCCACACCCACCTTGGTCCCGACGTCTTCAAAAGCTTCGGGGCCGGCTACGAGTCGTTCGCCCGAGGCGTCGCGACCCTGGCGGTCTTCTGGCTGATCCTCTTCTGGATGTACCGCCGCCGGCTGTTCCTGAAGATCTGACCTCGAACCTTCGAATCACCATCAAGCCCGCCAAACCAGCGAACCCGACGGGTTTCGCCAAACACCCTCAATCCGCGCGCGCTGCTTACTTTACATCTTTCGCGTATTCGTTAGACTGGGCCCCATGCCCCCTCGGCCGGCCGAGCGCTCGGGCGTTGCAGGGGCGGGGAGGGGCGCGACGGGACGGTCGGCGTCCGGAGAATGACGGCGCTGGGGCTTCCAGCGAGTCCGACGGCGGCGATCCGCTCGGGGACTTGAGTCGAATCCGGCTTCCGAATCCGCCCACGTCGATGCGGTCGCGATGATCGACACAAACCGCGACATCGCGATTGAAATGCAAAGTCCATGGACGCCCTCGCATCTTGCCCATGTTGTAGACTGACCTTGAACGTCTCAACGAGTCGGGGTGAGCGAGCATCCGGGACGAGAGACGGCACACGGCGATGGACACCTGGAGGAAGACAGTCATGCGTTTGCGAGCGAGCTTGGCGGCGGTGGTCGGCCTGTTGACGGCGGCCACGACGGCCTCGGCGTGCGGGGTGTGTCACCGGAACCCCTGCGTGGTCGCGCGGCCGGCCTACCAGTGCGTGACCGAGATGGTCCCGTACACGGTCATGAAGAAGCAGTGGAGCACCGTCTACGACACGGTGCAATGCACGGTGATGAAGCGGGTGCCGGTGACGACCTACGTCGACCGTCAGCGGATCGTCTGCAAGCCGGTCACCGAGACGATCGACGTGCCGGTCCAGCGGGTCGTCTGCAAGCCGATCACCGAGACCGTCAACGTCACCCAGTGCTACACGGTCTGCAAGCCGGTCCAGACGGTCCACCAGGTCCAGTCGTGCGAGTACGTGCCGACCACCCAGTACTGCACCGTGCCGGTGCGGCGCTGCGGCCCGCACCACCGGACGGGCTGCGGCGAGTGCCAGGTCGTCGCCAAGACCTGCTACACCCCGGTCCCGACGGTCAAGGACGTGGTCTGCACCTCGTTCGTCCGCGAGACCCAGACCCAGGTCGTCCCGGTGACCCAGACCCGTTACGTCCAGGAGGTCGTCAACGAGGTCCGGAAATGCACCCGGACCCGGATGGTTCAGGAGTGCGTCACCGACCGCGTGCCGGTGACCACCTGGACCTGCCAGCCGGAGGTCGTCACCAAGCAGGTTCCCCGCCGGGTCTGCCAGGTCGTCCCCGTGACCTGCTACAAGAAGGTGGTGCGGAAGGTCCCGGTCGTCTGCGCCGCGCCGGTCGCCTACGCCCCGGTCGAGTACGCCGCGCCGGTCGCCTCCCCGCAGGCGACCCCGCAGGTCGCTCCGGCCCCGCAGATTCCCTCGAAGCAGAGCTGAGCGGGCTGGGAATTTCCCAGTGAAGACGAAGGCGGGGTCGACCCAAGCAACCGGGTCGGCCCCGCCTTCTTGTTTCGAAGCCTCGCCGCTAATCGCACAGGTTATGGCAGTTCTGATGCGTCACCACCCCGACGAGGCGGTCGCCGTGGGGCGAACGGCCGACGGCGAAAAGGACGACGTATTCGGGGAAGGCCGGGCCGCCGGGTTCGTAGGCGACCGGCCGGGTGTGGAGCAGGACGTACCAGAGATCTCCGCCGACGTACTCGCGAAGCGCGCCGTGGACGCCGGTCGTCTCATCGACGTCCCGGTTCGATTCGTCGTCCTCGTCTTCGTCGTCGAACTCCTCCGCCCCCTCCCCGATCACCCGGACGACCTCGAAGACGTCTTCCTCGGGGTGGGGGAAGACGTACTGTTCCAGGAAGTCCCGGTGGACCTGGTCGCGGTACGAGCGACCTTCGGCGAAGCCGTCGAATTTCAGGGGCCGGAGCGCGGCGAGGACGTCGGCCTTCGATGGTCTGGCGGATCGGGCGTCGAGCCGGGTGAGGAACGGATGGACGGGACAGCGGGCGGCGCCGTAGTAACAATCCGCCAGGTCGAGCGTCGCCAGGAACCCGAGGTCGCGCGCCAATCCTTCGGAATAGTCGTCCGGCTCGCGAAAGTCCGACTCGAAACAGACGACCGGCCCGCGCGTGCCGATCGGCTCGGCGAACGGCGGGTCGCCCGGCGCGCACGCGACTGGGACCTTCGCGTTGTTGAAGAAACCGAAGGGTTCGAAGGGGCATCCCAGCGACGCGACGACCGCCGTCCAGGCCGGGTCGATCCCCTCGGCGAGCGTCCGCCCCCGTTCGCGCGCCGACCCCGCCGCGCGATGGGCCTCGACGAGCGGCCGAAGCTTGGGGAAGCTCCCGCAATACCCGGCGAGATTCCCCTCCGAATCCGATTCGAGCCAGGGGACGCAGTCGAGCCGCCAAAGCGTCGGATCAATCCGGATGAATTCGGCCTTTTCCGAATCGCCCCGTGCATCGAGCCATTCGGCATACCGACGGCGGACGTCGACGTCTTCGGGACTGGCCAGGAGGGCGCGAAGATACGACGTCTCGACCGCGTCCATGAAACGGCTCTCGGGAACGGAAGGAGGGTCAGTCCGCGGCTTCTTCCTCGGCCAAGTTCGCCGCGCGGCGATCCGCGCCGACTGGCAGATAATCGTGGCCGGGACCGATCAGGAGGACCTCGCCCTTCTCGTTGATCGCGCCGCGGGCGACCATGTCGCGGAAACGCTCCTCGGGGGGACGCGCGCGGTCGCGTAGCGCCGCCTCGCGGAGCTGTTCCAAAACGGTGGGTCGCTTTTCCATGTTCGGCTCCTTCATCGGCGTAAATTGGGCCGAAATACACCCAGAATGCAAGCGGGATCAAGAACGGCGACCTGGATGTGACTTTCTTTCAGGATGCCCGAACCTGGATAGATGGGCTCGCCTTCTAGGAAAGGCGCGCGAATCGTCTGGATCGGGTCTCCCGCGGTGTCCATCTTCAAGACCAGGTCGTTCACGATCAGGCAATCGAGCTTCCTGAGCTTACCGCGATTCTGGGGAAGCTTCATTCCCTCCCCATTATACGTGTCAAGGACCGTCTTGTAGTGGAAGGCCAGAATCTCCGTTTGGTCGACGTCCGTCAGGTCCAGGCATCGGCCGAGTTGGATCACGGCCCCGATCACGCCGGTCTTCCCGCGCTGATCGGCCCAAAGGCGGGCGCGTTCCGGGGCGTGCTCCCAGAAGTAGACGCCGTGGCCCAGCCAATCGTAGGAATTCCGGCTGGGCTTCCAGTCCTCGATGGGCGTCTCGCCGGCCAGGAGCGAGGCGGCGAGGGACTCGTCGCAGCCGTGGTAGCCGAGGACGACGCGAGCGAAACGATCCATGAGCGGGCCTCGTCGTCAGCCGGCGGCCTCGGCCTCGGGCTTGCGGTTGCGGTAGAGCGAGGGATCGACGGCGGCGGCCATCTTCTCCTCGTCGAGTCGGCCGCCGAAGAAGGCGTTGACCCGCGCGACCTCGGCCTTGGGGTTCGACACCAGGTCGTGGTGGTCGACGGTCAGGACGCTCATGTTCGCCTGTTTGGGGAGCCAGGCGTGGAGCTTCTCCAGATGGGCGCGGAACGCGCGCTTGATCTCCTCGCGCGGGGCGATCGGCCGGCCCAGGCGGGACAGCATCTTCTCCTGCGAGGCCAGCATCTCGTCGAAGTCCCGGCGCATGAAGACGATCCGGTACGTCTCGGTGGCCGGCAGGTCGTAGAGAAGCTGGGAGACCATCTTGAAGACCTTCCCGCGAGTCTCGCGGAGCCAGGAGGCGTCCTCCTTGATCTTCTTGACGATCTCGAACTCGTAGTATCCCCTGGGATTGTCGACGTCCGGGGAGCGGATCCCGTCGGAGACGGCCTCGATCCCGCCGTGGTCCAGCATCTGCATCATCAGCGACGTGCCCGAGCGCGGCAGGCCCGAGACGATCACGATCTCCCGGTCCCGATCCGCCACCGTCTGAGCGCTCATGTCCGACGACCTCCGTGTGAGTTCCCCAATTCGCCGGGATTCTAACGTCGGCCTGGAGTTTCAGACATACGAATCCTAGCGCCCGGCCCGACGCCCGAGCGCTCGGAGCGTCTGGCCGAGGAACGACTCGGCGGCCGCGGCGACGCCCGGCCGCGCCGACTCGCGGTCGCCGGAGACGACCAAAACGCCGATCTGGAACACCTCCAGCCAGCCCGCGGCCTTCCCCGGCGGGGTGAACCCGACGTCCACGACGTACCACGGCCTGGACAATTCTTGACAGGCCGCGAACGCCTCGCGAGCCTCGGCCGACTCGGGATCGCCGAACCAGAGCAGGGCGTCGGCCCGGCGGAGGTTGGCGCGGACCCGCCGGGCGTCGTCGAACGGGAACTCGACGGCCCCGTGAAGCTGGCCGAGCCCCGGCGCCGGCCCGGCCTCGGTCTGAAACCCGCGCGGCATGTACCCGCCGGTGGCGATCCCCGCGCGGCGGGCCGCCCGCCACGCGCCTTGCTCCGCGCCGGTCTGGCCGCCGGTGACGATTCGCTCGATCATGCCCGTCCCACTCCCCGAGGACCCGAACGCGATCTCATCCGAGCGTTTGGATCATGCTTGAATCCGATCGCCCCCACCGACAGAATACCCGCGATCGACGACGCGGGGTCGGCGCGGTCGAACGCTCGCCCTCCGCGATGCGGGGGACCGGCGCGTCGTCCTCCCTTAGGAGCGTCCCAATGCCTACGTTGGCGATCGGCCAGGTCGTCGAGGTGGAGGTCCAGCGCGTGGAGGTCTACGGGGCCTTCTGCCGATCCGGCAATCAAGAGATCCTGCTGCTGATTCCCGAGACCTCCTGGATCGCCTCTTTTTGTTCCACCCGCCAATTTACCGCTCCGGGCGATCGGCTCGTCGTCAAGATCCTCCACGTCGATCCTCTGACGGGGAAGACCTCGGCGACACTCCGCGGCATGCACCCCGACCCTTGGCCGGACGGAAGCCTGACTCCGGGCCGGGAACATCTCGCCAGGGTCGTCCGGTTCGTCTCGGAGGCCGACCGATGCGGAGGCGCCCCCGGCTTCTTGCTCGAACTCCTCCCCGGCGCGTTCGTCATGCTGCGCGCCCTGGGGCGATCCCTGGAGCCTGGGGAACGAATCCGGGTCGTGGTCCGGGAATCCGACTCCCGCCGAAGGTCGGTGACCGTCACCCTCGTCGATTAGAGTCCGCCGCCCTAAAAATCCGTGACGGTCGACCTTACCTTTCCGCGACGTTCTTTATCTTTATGATGAGGCGAGGGCGACCATCACGGTCTTCCCCCCTCGCGGGGAAAGACGGACCGCGAAGCGGTCGGACGGGGGGGATGACACGCGGGAAGGCCGCTGGAATTCGCGGAGGCCCGTCCGGCATGCGGTGAATTCCGACGGCCCTCTGGGCCGCCCCCCCTCATCCGGCCCTTCGGGCCACCTTCCCCCGCGAGGGGGGAAGGCCGTGATTTCCGACGTCTTCCCCCCTCGCGGGGGAAGACAGACCGCGAAGCGGTCAGATGAGGGGGACGACGCGCCAGACGGCCGTCGGGATTCGCGGAAGCCCGTCCGGGAAGCCCTGGACGTCGATGGCGTTTATGCTCGCCCCCCCTCATCCGGCCCTTCGGGCCACCTTCCCCCGCGAGGGGGGAAG
>CALCIB010000023.1 GCA_937907525.1 uncultured Planctomycetales bacterium
CCTTCCCCCCTCGCGGGGGAAGGTGGCCCGAAGGGCCGGATGAGGGGGAGGACGCTCAAGACGGCCGTTGGGATCCCAGGCCGGTCGGACTGGCTTCCGCGATTCCGACGGCGCGTTTGCTTGTCGTCCCCCTCATCTGACCGCTGCGCGGTCTGTCTTCCCCCGCGAGGGGGGAAGAGCGTTCTTATCTAAAAATCAAGGCGTAGTGCAATGATGATATCCATGGCACGGTTCGGCCGGCTCGGGTCCGCCTGGATCTTCCTGGCCGCGGTCGGCGCGGCCTCCCGCGCGTCGGAGCCCGTCAAGGTCGAGGCCGGCCGGGTCGCGGAGGTCGCGTTCGCGTCGACCAAGGCGCGGCCCGACCCGTTCAACCAGGTCGAAGTCGACGTCGTCTTCACCGCCCCCGACGGCGCCGACCTCCGCGTCCCCGCGTTCTGGGCCGGCGGCCGGACCTGGAAGGTCCGCTACTCCAGCCGGATCGTCGGCGCTCATCGCTTCCGGTCGGAATCCAGCGACGCCGACGACCAGGCGCTACACGGGGTCGAGGGGGTCGTGGAGGTCGTCCCTTACACGGGTGGCAACCCGCTGCTGCGCCGCGGGCCGATCCGGATCGCCGACGACCGCCATCATTTCGCTTACGCCGACGGTACGCCGTTCTTCTGGCTGGGCGACACCTGGTGGATGGGGTTCGCGGATCGGCTCGCGTTCCCGGACGATTTCGCGAAGCTCGCCGACGACCGCGTCACCAAGGGGTTCAACGTCGTCCAGATCGTCGCCGGCTTATATCCGGACATGCCGGCGTTCGACCCCCGAGGCCGCAACGAGGCCGGTTTCCCCTGGGAGCCCGACTACGCCCGGATCAACCCGTCGTACTTCGACGAGGCCGACCGCCGCGTCGCCTTCCTGGCCGATCGCGGGATCGTCCCGTGCGTCGTCGGCGCCTGGGGCTACCACCTCCCCTGGCTGGGCGAGGCCAAGATGAAGCGACACTGGAGGAACCTGGTGGCGCGCTGGGGGGCGTACCCGGTCGTCTGGTGCGCCTCGGGCGAGACCACCATGCCCTTCTACCTCTCCAAGACCCGGGACCAGGACGTTGAGCGCCAGAAGAAGAGCTGGACGGAGATCCTGGGCTACATCCATGAGATCGACCCGTTCCACCGCCTCGTCACCTGCCACCCGGCGCGGACGGCGCGGGAGAGCGTGACCGATCCGACGGTCCTGGACTTCGACATGCAGCAGACCGGCCACGGCACGCCTCCCCAGGGTCACGCGGCGCTCGCCTCCGGGGGCTGGAACGCGAAACCGACGATGCCCGTCATCAGCGGCGAAGCCCGCTACGAGGCGCTTGAGATCAACCCCACCCTCACCGCCGCCGACGCCCGCCAGGCGTTCTGGTCGCACATGATCGCCGGCGGCTGCGCGGGGGGGACTTACGGCGCCAACGGCATCTGGCAGATCAACCGCCAGGACAAGCCTTACGGCAACTCGCCCGCGGGCAACAACTGGGGGACGACGCCGTGGGACGTCGCCATGAACCTCCCCGGATCCGCTCAGGTGGCCGCCGCCGCCCGGTTCGTCACGACGATCCCCGGCTGGAGCCGCTTCGAGCCCCGCCCCGACCTCGTCGCCTGGGCCGACCCCGCCGAGAACGCCCCCGCGCCGCTCTGCGTCGCCGAGCCCGACGGAACGCGGCTCGTCTACATTCTAAAACCCGGCCCGGTTCGCCTCTCCGGCCTCCCCGCCGGCGCGACGTTCGAGCTGCGCTGGTTCGACCCGGTCGCGGGCGCCGCCGCGGCCCCCGTCGCGCTGTCGCCTTCGCCCGACGGCTCGGCGACCGTCTCTCCCCCCGAGGGCGACCACGACTGGGCGCTGGCGGCGACGCTTAAGCGTTGACTTCGCGGGCGGCGCGCGAAAGAATCGAATTCGAACCTTATTCGATTCTTGGAGGGGTCATGTTCGACGTCGCCCGCGACATCCAATCCCTGACGGATTTCAAGAAGAAGACGCCGGAGTTCATCCAGCGGCTGCGCGAGACGGGGGAGCCGATCGTCCTGACGATCAACGGCAAGGCCGAGGTCGTCGTCCAGGACGCCGCCTCCTATCAGCGGCTTCGCGAACTGGCGGAGGCGGCCCGCGTCTTCGAGGGGATCCGCGAGGGGATCGAGGACATGAAGGCCGGGCGAACCGTCACGCTCGACGAGTTCAAGGAACACGCCCGGAAGAAGCACGGGATTCGGCCGTGAAGCATCGCGTCCGGATCACTCGGCGGGCCCTGGCCGACGCCGACGAGACCCACGCCTGGATGAGCGAGAACGTGTCGCGGGCGTTCGCGGATCGATGGTACGCCGGTCTGCTCGACGAGATCGAGAAGGTGGCGGACCACCCGTTGCTCCATCCCAAGGCGATGGAGAGCGACGATCACCCGGTCCCGCTTCGCGAAGCCTTTTACGGGGGACGGAAAAGCAAACACCGCATCCTCTACACCGTTCAGGACGACGAGGTGGTCGTTCTTTACATCCACCACTCGTCACGAGGAAAACTGGAGCCGTGATCGGCGGTCCCGCGACGATCCAGGCCCCAAGGCCGCCGTTTACGCCCGCGGGACGTAGGTCAGCCCGCCGCGGGGGAAGACACGGACGCGGGGGGAGTCGCGACGGGCGCGAGGGAGGGCGCGGCGGACGGTCGTCCAGAGGGAATCCAGGTCGTCGAAGATCCGCACCGGGCCCAGTCGGCCGCCGATCCGCTCGAACAGGGGGGGGGAATAGACCATCACCGTCCGGTCGACGACCAGTTCGCGGGCCCAGCGGAGCATGAACGCGGCCGAGGATTCGCGGGCCATCAAGACGCGCTCAGCCGTCGGCACCAACCGGCGGATCGCCCAGCCGCCGGGCGCGCCGGAGCCGGCGATCAGCCGCATCGCCGATTTGGGCATCGAACGATCGATCTCCGCCGGATCAGTCCAGAACAGCCCGACCGTCACGCCCCCCGGAACGCTGGCGGCGCGGTGGTGCAAGAGCGCCTTGAAGCTCTGCATCGGGTCGCCGGGCCAGGGGTCGTTGCCCACCGCCACGACGTCGGCCGGCGGGGCGGGGGGGGCCTGGAAGCGCCTACGGGCCTCGTCGGCAAGCGCGTCCTGGACCGTCTCCGGCCGGCCCGCCCGCGCGCGGAAGACCATCCCGGGCGCGCCGATCAGGTGGCTGATCGAGAAGCAAGGCCCGAGGAAGCCGGCCGCCTCGCCGACGGCCCGGCGCATCGGGTTGTCGGCGGCGGGACCGCCCAGCAGCCGGCCGGCGTCGGCGTCGCGGGCGAGCCCCTGGCGGTGCAGCGCGCCCAGGGTCGAGCGATGGCTGGTCCCCGGAAAGATCAGTTTGTAGCCGCCGCCGAAGCCCGCCTGAAGGTGCGGCAGGACCGAGCCGATCAGGACGCGGACGTCGGCCTCGACCACCGGACGGAAGACCCGAACCGGAATCCCGCGCGGGGTCGTCCCCAGGTCGTCGTAGGCCGATGGGTCGTCGACGGGGGGGCTGAAGCAGCGGTAAGTCTCGGCGGGACCGTCGCCGAGCCGTCGCCGCATCGCCGCGTCGTCGACGGCGTGATGCCGGCCCACCCCCACGCTGATCGTCACGTCGCCGGCGCCGACCCCCGCGGCGTGGAGCCGCTCCAGCACGATCGGCAGAGCCTCGCGCACCGGCGTCCAGCGCGACGGGTCGTCGACCACGATCGCCACCCGCGAGCCGGCGCGAACCGTCGCCTCCAGCCGCGGCGAGTCGTCGGGGGCGTCCAGGGCCGCGGCCAGCGTCGCGGGGTAGTCGGCCGTCGCGCCGGAGAGGTCCGGCTCGACGACCTCGTCCGGCCCGACGTTCCACTCCCGCGGCAACCGCAAGTCGAGCGTCCCACCCCCCCAGGGGACCGCGATCGTCCGAGTCTCCATCGTCTTCGTCCCTCCCGGCGCCCGACGTCCCCGCGGCCGGCCCGCCAAGGTACGCCATCCCCGGCCCGCGCCGCAACCGACGGTCCCAGGGCCCGGCCTTTCTCCCCGCCGCGGCGTGGGTGTATCATGGGGGAATATGGACGCCGACGCGCGGCGGCGCCGGCCGCGCGGGGCTTATCGCGCGATCCGCCGCCCGCCCCGCCGTCGCGTCGAAATAATATTCGGAAAAATATTCGCGGAAGAGACCGGACCATGACTCCATCGTTGGCGCAGCTAGCCGAACTCGTCCGCCAGGCCGAGGCCAAGACCCGCGCCCGCAAGATCGAGGCCGAGACCCGCGGGGCGGCCGACTGCTTCCGCGCCGCCGAGGAACGGGCGCGGCTGGCGCTGGAGCGGATGCGGACGGCGCGGACGACCGGCGCGCGGGCGATGGACCAGGCCGACGCCGACGAACAACTCCTCAAGGATCTGGTGCGGAAGCTCGCCCAGTTCAAGTCGTCGCTGACCTCCGACGCCGACGCCGAGGAACTCGTCGCCACCTCCGAGGCCGAGAGCGTACGCCTCCGCACCGGGGCCAAGACCGAACTGGAAGCCGCCGACAAGGAACTGACCGAGGCCCGCCGCGAACTCCGCGCCGCGGTCGACGCCTATCGCCAGGTCCGCCACGAACTCGACCGCCTGCTCCCGGAACTCGGCGAGCGGTTCGCCGACGACGACCGCCTGCTCTGGGACGCCGAAAGCCACTTCCCCGGCGGCCAGCTTCAACTCCTGGCCCACGAGGTCGAGGCCGGACTGCAAGCCTTCGGCCATCTGGCCAAGGGCGAGCAATACGCCCGGCTCAAGGTCTGGATCGGCCGCTTCCGCTGCCACCAGGCCGGCCCCGACCGCGACGGCGAAGGCTCCGAGGAGGTCCAGGTCCTCGCCCACAAGGTCTTCCACCAGCTCAAATACCTCTCCCGCCAGTACGAGCCCGGCTACATCGAGGCGTTCCGCCAGGACTTCTCCACCGACTGGGAAGCCTACGTCGCCGAGGCCCAGGAGAAGCTCGCCCAGACCGTCGAGACCCAGCGCCGCGCCCGCGCCGAGGCCGAATCCCGCCGCGCCGAGGATTCCAACGGCGACGAACCGCGCGAGCGGGAAGACGTCGAACGAAGTATCTAAAAGTCTGTCCCATTAAGAATGAACAACGGCGATTACGATCTTCCCCCCTCGCGGGGGAAGACAGACCGCGAAGCGGTCAGATGAGGGGGAGGACGCGAAAGGAAGCCGTTGGGAAGTCGAAGGCCGGCCCGTGCGGCGGGGGATACCGACGGCCCTCTTGTCCGTCCCCCCTCATCCGGCCCTTGGAACGCCGCCGAAACAACTTGTCGAATCCATGGGCGGAAGATGGGGAACCACGGAGTCACGGAGAGCACGGAGAGTGAAGACGAGGATCAGTTCGTCCGTCATCAACCTTTTAATTCACAATTTCTCAATTCTCCAATTCTCGATTTCCTCTCCGTGTCCTCCGTGACTCCGTGGTTAAATTCCGGGAAGTTATTTCGGCGGCGTTCCTCGGGCCACCTTCCCCCGCGAGGGGGGAAGGCCGTTATGTCGGCCGCGACGTCCTTATGGGACAGGCTTTCAACCATCAAGCTCGAGCACCCGACCCGTTGGTGCGGCGATTCCCAACGTATAAAGTGGGGATCGATCGACACGCCCGCCCCTCACGCCGACGGACGTCCCCCACCTGGACGGCGCTCCCCATGGATTCCGCGAACCCTCCCGAACCCGACTGGTCGGCGGCCTCGACGCGGCTGCTGGTGGCGTCCGAGGCCGCGATCGACCGCTTCGCCAGGGAACGCCCCGGGGAGTGCTGCTCGTTTTTGGCGTTCGCCGTCGGCGCGTGCTTCGGCGACGTCGTTCTGGCGTTCGACACCCTCGAAAACGGCATGGCCCGCGCCCGAAGGCATGAGGCGACCTCCGTCCGAATCCGCGCCCGAACCCTCGCCACCGAGTACGGCTGGCGCAACGCCGGCTTCCACCTCCACCACGCCCCCATCGCCGCGCACTCCCCCTCCACCGCCGAATTCGCCTTCGCCGACTTCGACCGCGTCCACTTCCCCGACTGGGAACCCTACTTCCTGGACCGCCGACGCCCCGGCGAACCCGACCCGACCGGCAAGGTCGCCTTGCTGCTTCAAGGCGTCGCCAACGCCGTCGTCGAGCGCGGCCGGCTCGCCAGGCTGAACCTCGCCGCGCCCTGCTACATCGGCGGCGAATTCGCCCGCGACGACCTCGGCCTCGTCATCCTCCGCGCCGTCAACTGGCCGTCGTAATCGATCGCCCTCTCACGATCGAACTCTGGGATGCTCACGGCGTCCAGGCGGTTTGGACGATATGGAGAACGGAGAGGCCACGGAGGAAACAGGCGATTCATTCCAACGATCACGGAAGATCCTCATGTCGAGACGATCGCGAGCCGCGCGGAGACGATCCCCGACCGTCCGCCCCTGGGGCGAGAACCTGGAGGATCGCCGGTTGCTGACCGCCGGCGGCACCTGGCCGACGTACATCTCGCCGGCCGAATTAAGGTCGCTGTTGCGCGAGCCTCTGGGCTATCCGGTCGTGCGTCCCAACACGCCGGTCTTGCCGTTCGGCGCCAAGTCGGCCGCGGCGACGTTCATCGACCCCTCGGTCCACGTCGCCAATCCCTACGCGGTGATCGTCAGCCCCGGGAGCTTCGTCGGACCGTTCGCGAAGCTCGACGCGACGAGCGGCGTCGTGAAGATCGGCGGCACGTCGGCGATCCTGGACAACGTCTCCATCACCGCCAACCCGTCCCGCGCCCGGACCAGGGGCGACGTCCCGGAGATCCGAATCGGCAGCCAGGTGGTGATCGACTACGGCGCGACGATCAACGGGCCGGCGGTTATCGGCGGGTTCGACGCCGCCGGCGCGCCGACCTTCGTCGGCCCCGGCGCGGTCATCGACGGCGGCGACGTCCAGGCCGGGGCGTTCGTCTCGGCGCTCGCCCGCGTGGGTCCGGGCGTGACGGTCCCCTCCGGCATGAAGGTCCTCCCCGGCGCCAACGTCACGAGCCAGGCCGAGGCGTCCGATCCCGCCCTCGGCAAGGTGACGCCCGTGACGGTCGCCGACCTCGCCGGGCATTGGAAGTCGTTGACGACGAACCTCTCCCTGCGCGTCGGCTACGCCACGTTGTATCAGGGCCAATCGGCGACCGGCGTCAATCCCGGCATCGCCGCCGGGACGACCGGGATCTTCAACGGCAACCTGGCCGCGGTCACCGGCGCCAACAACGAGCCCGGCTCGCCGACCGCCACGACCCCCTACCTGCCGCCGGGAGCGTTGCCGAAGTTCCCGACGCCTCATCGCGGGCTGATCGGGGCCAGGCTGCCGAGCTTCAAGGCGCGCGTGACCGGCAACGCCCCGATCACCCAGCGCGCACGGTTCATGCAGTCGAACATGGGTCTTCAGAACTCGATCCGAGCCGACCAGGGCCAGCCGATCGGCATCGGCTCGATCGCGGCGACCGCCGCGGGGGTGACGATCAATTCCCCCGACGGCGGCGCGCTGACGATCGGCCAGGGGTTCACGGCCGGGGCGCGGGCGGTGATCCTCGGCGGGGCCGCGGGGACCAAGACGGTCATCGGCGACGACGTGACGATCGGCCCGGGCGCCGTGGTCCAGGGGACCTCGCTGGGCGCCGGCTCCACCGTCGGCCCGTTGGCCTACCTGCTGAACTCCAGCTTTCCCGCCGGGACGAACATTCCCGCCGGGGCGATCTACGTCAATGACGCGCTGGTGGGTTACGTCTCGCGTTGATCGACGGCGGGGGCCCAGACCGGCGTTTGCCTTTGTAGGCTGGGTCTGGACCCAGCCCTTGCGAGCCGAGGCTTCTCCAAGCTGGGTCTCGACCCAGCCTACAAAGGCAACCATCCCGATTAAGGGCGACGGCCTAACGGGCATACAGATACGCCACGACCGCGACGGCCACGTAATGGACGCCCGCCTGAACCCAAACCATCGTCCGAAACCCGCGCTTCTCGATCGACGTCTTGTGATGCAGCACCCGTTGGGCCAGGACCGCGCCGGGGGCGCCGCCGAAGAGGGCGAAGCTCTGAAGGACTTTTTCAGGGGTTCGACGGCCGAACAGGGGCCGGCCCCGTCCGCGCTCGATCGCGACGTACTTGTCGGCCGCGTAGGTCATGAAGGCGACGACGCTCGCGCCCCAACTCCAGGCGAGGTACAACGCCAGCAGCCCGACGACCTCCCCCGCGCCTCCCCGGGCCCTCGCCGCCGCCGCGGCGACCGCCAGCGCGGGCACGGCCAAAAGCCAACTTCCGGCGACCAGATCCGGGATCGGCCCGCGACGGATCGAGCACTCGTAAGCCATCGCCCGCGACGCCCGAACGACCAGGCCGCCCAGCAGGACCACGCACCCGACCGCCGAGATCAGTTGCGTCTCCACGCGGCCCCGCGCCCAACGAGCCTCGGGAGACCCCGGCGCCAGCATCACGACCACCACGACCGCCGTCAAAACCGCCGAGGCCGCCAGCGCCGAGTGAAACACCCCCCACGTCCACGCCGACGTTTGCGCCTCGCGACGCCCCGAACCGCCGAAAAGCCCCATCGCGTTCCGTCTCCTTCCGTGGATGGAACCGTCCTTGCCCCGACGGCTCCGCCAGATTATTGCCGCGGCCGCGTCGAGTCCACGTGAACGACGTTAGATGTTCTCGCGATCGGCTTCAAGTTCCAGGGCCGTCCGGGGGAGCCGTTGTTTCGCCAGGGTCGCCAAAAAGCGGTCGACGTCCATCGGCGGGTTCTTCAGGCTCGCGCGCTGGCGCCTCGCGGCCTCGACGACGAGGGGGCGCGACGTCGACAGCAATTCAACTCCGAACTCGTCCGGGTCGACGGCCCGGATCCCAAACGGTTGCAGCCGCGTCACGGGGAAGTGCTTGAGGTTGAAGGTCAGGACGAGGCGCGCCCGAGAGTGAATCGCCGCCGCCAGGACGTGGCGGTCGTCGGCGTCGGGAAGCTCCAGCGAATCGATGAGACGCTCATGGCCGACGACTAGGGCGTCCAGCACATGCGCGTCCATCAGGTCGCGGACGCGCTCGATCTTGGTCCAAGGGATGTCGGGATGATTCGCCGAGACGTTCCTCATCCATTCGTCGTGGATCTGGCGGCTCCATCTCGCCCGACAGGCGCCGACAAGGGTCAGGTACATCAGAAAGCTTCGCAATGGAGCAGGGTAAAGCACGCAGGCGTCATAAACCACCGTGGGCGGCGCCGCGCCGTCACTCGTATCCAAGCCCCAACTCCTGGTCGAGGGCGGAAAGTTCGTCAAGCGCTCGGGCCCGATCCCGCTCCATCGCGCGCTTGTAGTCCATCAAGGCGGCCAGCCGGACGCGACGACGCGCGCCGACCTTTCGGTAGGGAAGCTTTCCTTCGTCCATCGCCGCGACGAGGAAAGACCGCGAGACGCCCAGGAGCGTCGCCGCCCGGTTCGCGTTCACTTCACGATCCGCCGCGACGTCGGCCTCGGCCGGCTTCGAACCGCCGCTCGTGGAACGGCGCCCGGATGTCGAGACGTCTTCCATGGATCAAATCCTCCCCCGGTATTCTATGCGACAAGCCGATCCGCGGATATCGTCGAATCGCGCTTTGTTCCGGCTCGCCTCACGGCCGGAACCGCGACCAGTCCACGCCGAGCTTGCGCATCCGGGAGCGGAGGGTGTGTGGGTTGACCCCTAGCACCGCCGCGGCCCCGGCGGGGCCCTCGATCCGGCCGGCGGTTCGGGACAGGGCGCGCTCGATGTGCATCGCGGCGGCCTGGTCGAGCGTCGGAAACGGCGACGGCTCGACGTGAAGGGCGGGGGAGGGGGGGACGGCTCGCGGCGCGGTCGGCGCGCCCAGGGCGCGGGCGACGTCCAGGCCCCGGCCGTCGCCGAGGATCGCCGCCCGCTCGATCACCGCGGCCAGTTCGCGGACGTTCCCGGGCCAGGGATAGCGGACCAACAACTCCACGTCCCCAGCCGTCGGCGAGAGCCTCGGCAGCCCCAGCCTCGCCGCGGCGCGGCCGGCGAAGTGGCTCGCCAACGCCTCGACGTCCCCCAATCGCTCGCGCAGCGGCGGCAGGTGGATCGGGAAGACCGCCAGGCGATACCACAAGTCCTGACGAAACCGACCGTCGTCGACCATCGCGCGCAAATCGCGGTGGGTCGCCGCCACGATCCGGACGTCCACCCGTCGCGACTTCTCGCCGCCGACCCGCTCGTAACTCCCGTCCTGAAGGATCCGCAACAACCGCACCTGCGCCGCGGGGGGGAGTTCGCCGCACTCGTCCAGAAAGAGGGTGCCGCCGTCGGCCCGCTCGAACCATCCCTTGCGCTCGCCGACGGCCCCGGTGAAACTCCCCTTCTCGTGGCCGAACAACTCGGAGTCGACCAGCTCCGTCGGGATCGCGCCGCAGTTGACCCGCAAAAACGGCCCGACCGCGCGCCGGGAGCGGTCGTGAATGGCGCGGGCGACCACCTCCTTGCCCGAGCCCGTCTCCCCCAGTATCAACACCGGCGCGTCCGACCCGGCGACCAGCGCGACGTGCTCCATGACCTCGCGCAAGCCCGAGCCGGCACCGACGATCGCCTCCTCGGCGCCGTCGCGGCCGAGCTTGGAGCGCAACGAGCGGTTCTCGGCCTCGGCCGCCTCGCGAAGCCGAACCAACTCCCGGAGCCGACGATCGTTCTCCACCGCGACCGTCAGCGGCTCCACGAGCGCCTCGGCCAGTTCCCGACGCCCCGCGCCGAAGCCCCCCGGATCGGTCGTCGCCAGCAACAGTACGTAAGGGTCTCCCGCCTCCGGCGCGAGACTCGCGGCCAGGATCGTTCCGTCCATTCCCCCCGGCGCCAATCCGGGGAGCCTCGCCTCCAACGCGCGACGATCGCCGACGACCGTCTCGCGACGCTCGCCCCACGTCATGATCCGCGCCAGATCCGCCGCCGCCAGCGCGGTCCTCGCGTCTCCAGGCCCGCCCGCCGACGACTCCGCCGCCGCCGTCGCCACGCTCCCGCCCGCTCGATCCAGCGACCGTATCGCCAGCATCCCCAGAGACAACCCCCCCGTCACCAAGGGAAACACCCCCTCCAGCGTCTCCCCCAGGGTGAGATGCCGCGAAACCACCCGCCAAACGTCCAGTAACCAGGCGTCGTGCTGATCCATGCCCCCAGATTACCAGGAAATATCACGGTCGCCAGGAAATACCACGGCCGAACCCAGGAAATTTCACGGGGAGTAGCCGTCGCGGCGGGGGATTCCGGCCCGAAGTTCCATTTGTTATGTTGGATGGTCGACTTTTGGGCCGCGCGCGTGGTCTTTTGGGCCGCGCGAGCGGTTTTGGCATCCGGGTTGCTTTAGGGAGGCGTGTTCTTCACCTTTCCCACCGATGAAGTGGGACTCGGCCTTGAGGGCCGGTCGACCATGGGAGTCGCGAGCGCGACGGGTCGTCGGGTGGGACTTCCGATGTCATTCAGGATGACGCGAACGATGGGCGAGCCAGACGCGAGGACGACGGGACGGAAGCGATGGGGTTCGGTTCGGGCGGGTCTGGGGACGTTCGCGGTGGCGGCGGGGGTTTGGGGGTGTAGCGGGGGCGAGTCGGAGTTGAAGACGCCGGTTTACCCGGTGAAGGGGAGCGTGACGTTCGAGGGGGAGCCGGCGGCGGGCGCGTTCGTGGTGTTCCACCCCAGGATCGCGCCGAAGCCGGGCGACGCGGCGTCGAGCCCGAGGGCGACTGTGCAAGCCGACGGCGCGTTCGCGCTGACGACGGCGGTCGCGGGTGACGGCGCCCCGGCCGGCGACTACGCGGTCACGGTCCAGTGGATGAAGCCCGTCAAGCGGGGCGGCGAGTTGGTCCCCGGGCCCAACGTGCTGCCCAGGTCGTTCGCCGAGGCGGCCTCGACGCCGCTGACCGCGTCGATCCACGAATCCGACAACGCCCTGCAACCGTTCGCGATCACGCGAAAGTGACGCGGTCGACGACGGTCGAACCCCCTCCGAACCCGAATCGAAATCGAACAAGGACCGAAACGATGGATCGACTTCGCGGCCCCCGTCGGGGCTTCACGCTGATCGAGCTTTTGGTGGTGATCGCGATCATCGCCGTTCTGATCGCCCTGCTGCTGCCGGCCGTGCAATCGGCGCGCGAGGCGGCTCGCCGGGTCCAGTGCGTCAACAACCTGAAGCAGGTCGGGATCGCGTTCCACAACTTCCACGACGTCAACGGGGCCGTCCCCAGCAGCGTCCGACCGTCGGGCCTGACGAACGCGCCTCGGATCGCGGCCATCCTGCTGATGCTCCCCCACCTGGAGCAGACCCAGATTTACAACGCGACCAACCTCGGCCTCACATGGGGCGATCCGGTCAACTGGACGGCGGCGCGGACCCGGATCAACACCCTGATCTGCCCGTCCAGCGCGGGCGATCCGAACCGCCTGGACGGCGTTCCCGAGGCGCAGCCGTACTCGCCGAGCTGGACGGCCACGATCGCCGCGATCACCGACTACTCGCCGATCGTCGGCCTTGATCCCCGGCTGAGCGCCTACGGCCTGTTCCCGGCGAGCGCGGCGCCGCCGGAGTCGCTGATCGTCAAGAACAAGACGACGCGGCTGGCGGACGCGACCGACGGCCTCTCCAACACGGTCGTCTTCGTGGAGTCGGCGGGGCGTCCGTTCGCGTACCGTCGCGGCGGCCGGACGGTCGGGGCGGTCCCGGACCACCGGGTCAACGCCGGCGGCTGGGCCCGCCCGGCCAGCGACGTGACCCTCAACGGCTCGACGGCCGACGGCTCGGTCTTCCCCGGCAAGGTGGTCGTCAACGCGGCCAACGGCGAGGACGTTTACGGCCAGCCGTTCCCGCATCCGTATTACGTCACCGAGGGGACCGGCGCCCTCTTCTCCTTCCACCCCGGCGGCCTCAACGTGCTGCTGGGCGACGGCTCCGTCCGATATGTCAAGGATTCGGTCTCGCTGCCGACCTTCGCCGCCCTGGTCACCCGCGGCGGGGGCGAGGTGGTCTCGGCCGACCAGTATTGATTGATCTGGACGTCCGTCGGCCGAAAGCCGACGATCCGCCCCGGCCGGTCCCTCGCGGTCTTCGCGCGGGACCGGCGTCGAACTTTGGATTCGGCCCGATCTTGAGAAAGCGCATGGAGATACGAATTTTCAGCCCTCCCCGCCGCGGCGTCGCGGCCCTGGTCGCGATCGCGGTTTGCGCCGCCGTCGGCTGCGGCGAGCCCGCGCGTCGGGAGGATTCGCTGAAGCTCGGCGGCTATTCGGTCGTCCGCGAGGTCTTCCACGAGGGGATCATCCCGGCCTTCAAGAAGCGCTGGCGGGAGCGAACCGGCCGCGAGCCGGTCTTCGGCGAGTCGTACAGCTCCTCCGGCGCGCAGGCGCGGTCGATCGCCTCGGGCTTCGACGCCGACGTCGCCGCCCTGTCGCATCCCGGCGACATGGAGATGCTCGTCAAGGCGGGCAAGGTCGCCTCGACGTGGAGGAACGGGCCGAACCAAGGGATCTTGACCCATAGCCTGGTGGTGATCGGCCATCGCGAGGGGAACCCCAGGGGGATCAAGGACTGGTCCGACCTGGCGAAGCCGGGCGTCGCCGTGCTTTATCCCGACCCCAAGACGTCCGGCGGCGCCCGCTGGAACGTCAACGCCATCCACGGCGCGGCGCTCTTGAAGGCCGGGGCGGACGGGCCGGCTCGCGACCTGATGGAGAAGATCCAGGCCAACGTGGTGAACATGGACCCCTCGGGGCGTCGGAGCCTGGCGAACTTCGGCCGCTCGGGGGACGTCGACGCGGTGGTGACCTACGAGAACGAACTGCTTTTGCGGGCCAGGGAGGGGGAGCCGATCCCCTACGTCGTCCCCCCGGCGACGCTCTTGATCGAGAGTCCGTTCGCGATCGTGGGCCCTTCGGTCGATAAACACGGAAACCGGGAGTTGGTCGAGGCGTTCGTGGAGTTCCTGTCCTCGGCCGAGGCCCAGGCGATCTTCGTCGAGTACGGGTTCCGGCCGCTGGATTCCAGCACGGAGGACCTTCCCGGCCGTCCGGAGCCGGCCGAGGTCTTCACGATCGACGATCTGGGCGGCTGGGGGAAGGTCGCCGACGAACTCTATTCCAGCCACGGCCTCTGGACGGCGATCGCCGCCCGGGTCGTGACCAGCCGGGGGAGGTGAGGCATGGAAGCCGGCTCGATCTTCTCCCGACGTCGACCCTCGCCCGAGTTGCTCCTGCGCGGGGCCGGCCTCTCCTACCTGGGGGTGATGGTCGTCCTGCCGCTCCTGGCGATGGCCTGGCAAGCGACGGCGCCGGGCCCGGCCGCCTTCTGGGCGGCGGTGACCGAGCCTTACGCCTGGCACGCGCTCAAGCTCACGTTCCTGACCGCGTTCGTCATGATGGCGGTGGGGGCGGTCACCGGCACGGCCACCGCCTGGGTCCTGGTCCGCTACGAGTTCCCCGGCCGCGGCCTGGTCAACGCCCTGATCGACCTTCCCTTCGCCGTCCCCACGGTCGTCACCGGCGTGATGCTGGTGGCCCTTTACGGCCCGGACAGCGTCGTGGGGGCGATCCTGGCCGACGCCGGCTGGAAGGTGATCTACGACCAACCGGGGATCATCCTGGCGCTTCTGTTCGTCACCTACCCGTTCGTGATCCGGAGCGTCCAGCCGGTGCTTTTGGCGATGGACCGCGCCGAGGAGGAGGCCGCCGCCACGCTGGGGGCGGGGCCGTGCGCCACGTTCTTCCAGGTGGTGCTGCCGTCGCTTTGGCCGTCGATCCTGACCGGCTCGGCGTTGGCGTTCAGCAGGGCGCTGGGCGAGTACGGCAGCGTCGTGATGGTGGCGGGGAACCAGCCCCTTCTGACCCGCACGGCGCCGATCCACGTCTTCGGCGAGATCGAAAGCGGCAACCGCCACGGGGCGCTCGCGGTCTCGGCGGTGCTGCTGGCCGCGTCGCTCTTGATCCTGGTGGCCCTGCACGCCCTGCAACGCCGAGGGGAGGCCCGCGATGCCTCCTGACCTGGAACCCGAACCGACCGCCGCGCCCCTCGCCTTCGAGTTGCCGCTGAAGGGGCGCGAGGAAGCCTCGGGCTGGGGCCGTCGCCTGTTGATCGCGGCGGTGCTGGCCTGGTTCGCGATCCTGATTTTAGTCCCCGGCGCGGCCCTGGTCCGCCAGGCGTTCGCCAAGGGCTGGCAGCCGCTGGCCGCGGCGCTGATCGATCCGGAGGTGCGGCGGGTCTTCGCGCTGTCGCTGGGCTTGGCGGCGGTCGCCACGGCGGTCAACACGGTCTTCGGGATCGCGATGGCGCTGGTGCTGGTCCGGCAGCGGTTCTTCGGCCGGACGCTGATCGACGGCGTCGTCGACCTGCCGTTCGCCGTCTCGCCGATCGTCGCCGGGCTGATGCTGATCGTCCTGTACGGACCGGAGAGCCCGATCGGCGGCTGGCTGGACGCGCGCGGGATTCAGGTGATCTACGCGCTGCCGGGAATGGTGCTGGCGACGACGTTCGTCACGGTCCCGTTCGTGGTCCGCGAACTGGCGCCGATCCTCCGCGAGCTTGGCGAGGAGTACGAGCAGGCGGCGCACACGTTGGGCGCGGGGCGTTGGCGGACGTTCTGGAGCGTGACGTTGCCGTCGATCCGCTGGGGCGTGGCCTACGGCGTGACCTTGACCGTCGGCCGCTGCCTGGGCGAGTTCGGGGCGGTGCTGGTGGTCTCCGGCAACGTGATCGGCCAGACCCAGACGGCGACGCTCTACATCGCCGACGGCGTGGAGAGCTTCCACCCCGAGGGCGCCTACGCCGCCAGCCTGGTGCTGGCCGCGGCGTCGTTCGTCCTCTTGGTCGGCATGGACGCGCTGCGACATCGGCTGGAGGGAGCCAGGGAGGTGACGTCGTGAGCGTCGGGCCGTTCGTCGACGTGGACGCCGGGCCGAGTCGCGCGCGACCGGCCGCGGGGCCGTCCGTCGCCTTTCATCATCATCGCGGGGCATGGCCGCCGCCGCGCGTCGAGGCCTGGAGGCCGGAGGACGGGCGCGAGGAAAAGAACGTGGCGATCGAGGTTCGCGGACTGTCCAAGAAGTACGGCTCGTTCCAGGCCGTCAACGACGTCTCCTTCGAGGTCGAGTCGGGCAAGCTGGTGGCGCTATTGGGCCCCTCGGGCTCGGGCAAGAGCACCATCCTGCGGACCATCGCCGGGTTGGAGTCGGCCGATTCCGGCAGCGTCATGCTCACCGGCGAGGACGCCACCGACCTTCCCGTGCAACAGCGCGGGGTCGGCTTCGTCTTCCAGCACTACGCCTTGTTCCGACATATGACGATCCGCGACAACATCGGCTTCGGCCTGAAGATCCGCGGCGTCCCCAGGGCCGAGGCCCGCCGCCGCGTCGACGAGCTCCTGGACCTGATCCAGCTCGGCGGTTACGCGAACCGCTATCCCTCGCAGCTTTCCGGAGGCCAGCGCCAGCGCGTCGCCCTGGCGCGGGCGCTCGCGCCGCGGCCGAAGGTGCTGCTTCTGGACGAGCCCTTCGGCGCGCTCGACGCCAAGGTCCGCGACGAACTGCGCACCTGGCTGCGGCGGCTGCACGACGAGGTCCACGTCACCAGCCTGTTCGTCACCCACGACCAGCGCGAGGCGTTCGAGGTCTCCGACCAGATCGTCGTGCTGGCCGAGGGCCGGGTCCGGCAGATCGGCCCGCCGCAGACGCTCTACGAGCAACCGGCCGACCCGTTCGTCGCCGGGTTTTTAGGCGCGATCAACGTCCTGCCCCTGCGCTCGCTGAAGGCCGGCTCGGTCGGCGGCGGCCCGGAGGAGTGGCTGGACATGCCCCCGGCGGAGCACGCCGAGGCTTACGTCCGCCCCCACGACCTGGACGTCTTCGCCGCCCGCGACGGCAAGCCGTACTGGCCCGCCCGGGTCGAGCGGATCACGCCGTTGGGCGGCGTCGTCCGCCTGGACCTTCGGATCGCGCCGGAGCACCCGCTCTACATCGAGGTCCCCCGCGACCGCTCCAACGGCGTGGGGTTCGCCACCGGCGACGAGGTCTACGTCTGCCCCCGCCACATCAACATCTACGACCGCGTCCGCGGCTCCTTCGACCCCGTCGACGTCCACCGCGCCATCGGCCTGTCCCTGGAAAGCGGCGCGGGGATCTGAGACGAATCCGTTCCGTCGAAACCCTTCGCGGGTAAGCATGCGTAATCCCTTCTCCCCTTGAGGGAGAAGGTGCCCCGAAGGGGCGGATGAGGGGTGGGCGCGACCAAAAGCCGTCGGGAACTTCACTTGCCGGCGCTTCGGGCCTATGCGACGATCCACCCGCCGGCGTTTCACGCTTGTACGAATCCGAGCAATCGATCGGAGGCCGTCGATGGGGTTCACGATCCACGCGGAGTCCACCGAAGCGGTCGCCCCCGACCGGGCCGAGGCGATCGTTCGGGAGGCGTCGAAGCTCGTACAGGGCCGTTCCTGGCTGAGTTGCGAGCCTCCGCTCATCAGCCTGGGCGGCCCGAGCGGCGCCGACCGGCTGTTCTGTTTCTTCAAGCCGAACTTCTCGCCCCACCCCAGGGACGTCGAGGCGGCCGAGGCGTCGGGCGAGCCCGACGGCGCCCTCGGCGACGCGATCGAAATCCTCGCCCGCGTCTCCCGCGACCACGGCGTCGATTGGGAGATCGGCGCCGACGAGTTCCCCGAACCCGTCGGCTACATTCGCGGCGGAACGGTCGATGACGCGATCCCCGACGTCATCGAATCCCTTGAGGCCATGGCCGAGGCCATCGCCGAGTTCGATCCCGACGCCGACGAGTGACGCGCACGGTGAGCGTCACATAAGTTGGTGAGACAGGCGTTCAGTTTGCGGAGACATCCC
>CALCIB010000024.1 GCA_937907525.1 uncultured Planctomycetales bacterium
CGAACGCCTCGACGGCGAGCCGGGTGTCGTTGCGGGGGCCGGGCTCGACGACCCGTCGAGGCCGCTCGCGGTCGCGGAAGGTCAACGAGCCGGTGCCGAAGTCGAGCCCGCCGTCGACGCCCAGGATCCGCAGGTGCGAGCCGGTGAAGTTCTCGTCGGCGGGCGCGACGTAGCTCTGGACGAACGACGCGCGGAAGTCGTCCGCCCAGGTCAGTTCGACGCCGTAGTGGTCGGTCACGTCGCGGCCGGGGGCCTCCCTGGCGAAGAGTCCCCTGCGGCCCCAGCCGACGGCGCTGGCGGGCGGCCCGCCGCGGAGCCAGTTCAGGACGTCCCAGACGTGGACGGCGTGCTCGACCATGAAGTCGCCCGAGCGCTTGCGGCTGCCGAGCCAGCCGTCGTGCCCCAGAAGCGGGCCGTTGCTGCTGGTCCACGACCCGCGGGCCTCGATCAACGTCCCGAGCGCTCCGGAGCGGACCAGGGCGACGCCCTCGCGGAACCTCGGGTTCGACCGCCGCTGGAACCCGACGTGGACGACCGAGCCGGGCGCGCGCTCCGCCTCGGCGATCAGCCGGTCGCAGCCCTCGACCGTGATGGCCATCGGCTTCTCGGCGTACAGGTGCTTGCCGGCCTGGAGGACCTCCGCGGCGATCCGCTCGTGAAGGTCGCAAGGGACGGCCACGACGACCGCGTCGACGTCGGCGCGCTCCAGAATCCGCCGGGGGTCCGGAAACGACGCCGGCCGCCTCCCGGTCGCCTTCTCGACGATCCCCTCGCCGCGGCCGCGATGGCGGGGCTCCGGATCGGCGACGACGGGGACGCTGACGCCGGGTATCTCCAAAAGCGCGCGGAGCAGGGTCGTCCCTCGATTGCCGACGCCGACGACGCCGACGCGCAACGAGTCGGACGCGGTCGCGGCGTGGGGAGCCCCCTGGCTCAGCGCCAAACCGGCGCCGGCGGCCGAATAGCCGAGGAACCGGCGGCGGTTAAGGGCGATCGGCGGCATGGGCGCGGGCCTCCCGTCGGGTCGCGGCGGATCGAACGTCGACTCCCTTATTGTACTCGACTTCCCCCCCGGGTTCGACCGCTTTCCGAGCTTCGGGTCAATCGGGTCGGCCGCCGAACGTCTCGCGCGCCCAGCCGGCGGCGCCGATGAAGCCGGCGTCGCCGCCGAGTTCGGCGTACTCGACGCGCGTCCCCCTGGAGACGGCGGGGAACGCCATCTTCCGGACGTGCTGGCGGACGTCCTCCAAAAAGCCGTCGCCCGCGGCGATCATGCCGCCGGCGTAGAGGACCATGTCCGGGTCGATCGTGTGCAGGAGCGTGACGGTCCCGACGGCCAGGTAAAACGCCGTCTCCTTCATCAACCGCTGGGCCACGGCGTCGCCCGCCTCGGCCGCGTCGTTGATGGCCCGGCTGGTCAGGTCGTCGGGGGCGAGGCCGCGGAGGCTGCTGCGGACGGATTCGTCCTCCAGAAGTTCCTCGGCCCGCTTCACGAGCGCCGTGGCCGAGGCGTAGGCCTCCAGGTGGCCGTAGCCGCCGCAGGAGCAGCGGCGGCCGTTTTCCGCCTGGATGATGATGTGGCCGCACTCGCCGCCGTGGCTGTGGCGGCCCTCGACGATCCGGCCCTCGGTGATGATCCCGCAGCCCACGCCGGTCCCCAGCGTGAAGAGGACCATCGACCGCGCCTCCCTGCCGGCGCCGACCCAGAACTCGCCGAAGGCCGCGGCGTTGGCGTCGTTCTGCAACACCGTCCGCTTCCCCAGCTTGGCGGCGAGCAGGTCGCGGATCGGCAGGTCGGTCCAGCCCGGCAGGTTGGGAGGGTCCAGAAGCATCCCGCGGGCCAGATCCATGGTGCCGGGGGAGCCCAGGCCGACCGCCGCGATCTCGTCCCAACCCAAACCGCTTTGATCCACGGCCATCCGAGCGGCGTTCGCCAGGTTCTCGATCCCCGTCTCGGGTCCGCGCTCCGCCTGGGTCTCGACGCTCACCGCCGAAAGCGGCCGTCCCTCGTCGTCCACCACCCCGCTTTTGATGTTCGTTCCGCCAAGGTCGACGCCCAGGTAGAACGGGGGGCGTGGGTCCTGCGCGCTCATGAAACTCGGCCTTTATGCTGAAGACGCCTCGATCGGCGGCGGGGGCGACCTCGGGTCGCGGGAGTCAAGCTTACGTCGCGACCCGCGCCCGGTCAACGCGGCGCGGGCGCGGAGCCGCCCCGAAGTCTGACCCCGTGCCCTCCAGACCCCGTGCCCTCCACGCTTGACCGCCGCCACGCAGGCGCGGAGGTAGGCCGCCGCCTCGGGGCCTGGGCACGCCAAGGCGGCCGGGTCCTCCGCCTCCCCGAGCGGGGAGGACGATCGGGCCGCGTCTGGAACGGCGCTCTGGACCGGGGATCTGATTTGTTCGACGCCCGCGCCTAACCCCTTGGACGCCGGCGCGTAACCCCCTAGGCGCTCGCGCCTAACGGACGCTTGTTCGGTTAGGCGCGCCTCCGCGACCCCCTCCCACGTCACGACGACGGCGAGCCGGATCCGGCCCCCGGCGGCCAGCTCGCGGCGGACCAGCCCGGCGGCCTCCAGCCGGCCGAGCGCCCGGCTGATCGACATCGCGCAGCGGCCCAGCGCCCGGCCGATGTACCCGTTGGACAGCCGCGAACGCCAGCCCCGGCCCTTGGCGTCGTCCAAAATCATCACCAGGACGGCGCGGGCGGTCGGATCGAGCCCAAGCCCGTCCAGGGCCACGGGATCGGCCCGGAACGCGTACGGGATCCGGCGGCCGGCGGCGGGGGCGGGCGCGGCGGCGGAACGGACGGGGGACTTGACGGCCGGGGCGGGACGGTCCATGATGGGGTCACCTTGCTAGATTTTCGCCCCCGGTGGAACTCCTAATTCCGCCGGGGGCCTTTTCGTTTCGAACGCGGGACGATGATCGCGCGCCCGCGGGCGCGGATCCAGGGGCGCGCGGGTCCTCGCGGCGGATTCCCGCCCGCGGCGGCGGGGGTCGGCGCTTGCCGTCCGCGGGCGGACGGCCGATGATCGGGGCCGGCCCGCGCCGGGGTGCGGGGCGGGCCAGGGGGGGCGGACGCCATGACGGGCGCGGGCGTCGACTGGGGATCGCTGGGCCTCGACGCCGGCGTCCTCGCGGAGGCGGGGGCCGCCGCCGGCGGCGGGGGCGCGGTCTGGACGCGGCTGGGGCGGGACCGGCGGTTCGAGTACTGGGACCGGATCGTCGCGCGGCCGGGGGCGGGGCGCGGGGCGGCCGGCGGGGTCCGGTGGGCGCCGGCGACGGCCTCGGCCGCGCGGACCCGGCGGGGCCCGGGCGGCGGCCGGCTGGGGCGGGCGCTCGCGCGGCTGGCGCGGGGCGCGGCCGGGGACCGCCTGGCCATGCCGGACGGCCGGGAGGCCGAGCGTCGCGGCGGCCGGCGGACCGGCCTGGCGCTGGCGTGGACCGAGGACGGTCGGGGGACGCTCGACGAGGGGCGGCTGGAGGGGCTCTGGGGCGGCGGCGTCCGGCCGCGGCGGCTGGGCGCGCGGCTCTTCCTGGTCGCCGGCGTCGCGGGGGACGCGGCGGCGGGGCCCGACGACCCCGCCGGGACGGAGGACGCGGCGACGACCGCCGCGCGGCTGCTGGGGACGGCCCGGGCGGTCGGCGACCGGTCGGCGGAGGCGGCGGCGCTGGCCGACCTGGGGGCGGCCCTGACGCGCGGCGGCCGGCCCGGGGAGGCGCTGGGGCCGCTGCGCGCGGCGCGGGCGCTGCGGCGGGCGCTGGGCGACCGCGGGGGCGGGGCCGACGCCCTGGTCGACCTCGGGGCCGCCCTCGACGCCCTGGGGCGGCCCGTCGAGGCGCGGGGGGCGCTGGAGGCGGCGTCGGCCCTGGCCGACGGCCTGGACGCCCCGGCGCGGGCGGCGGCCCTCGAGCGCCTGGGGGCCGCGCTGGCGGGGCGGGGGGACCCGGCCGGGGCGGCGGCGGTCCTGGGGCGGGCGCTGGCGGCGGCCCGGGAGGCGGGCGACCGCCGGCACGAGGCGCGGCTGCTCTGGCTCCGGGCGGCGGCGTGGGCCGAGGCGGGCCGCCCCGGCCCGGCGGCGGCCGCGGCGGGGGAGTCGGCGGCCCTGCTGCGGTCGATCGGCGCGGCGGAGGCGGACTGGTTCGAGGCCCAATCGCGGCGGTATCGGCCGGACGCCGAGGGGCCGGGGGCCCTGCGGATGGCCCTGACGGCCGCGCGGGCGATGGCGACGTTCCTGGGGACGGGGGCGCGGACGACGACGGCCGGGGAGCGCGGCGTCCGGCTCGCGGCGTGCCGGGCGTGCGTCCACCGCGCGGGGCTGCGGTGCCGGATCTGCGGCTGCTTCACGGCCGCGAAGGCCGCCCTCCCCCACGAGCGCTGCCCGATCGGCCGCTGGTAGCCGCGGCCCGGGGGTCGAGCCGGATCGACCTCGCGGGCGAGCTTGAACCGCCCTGGATCTTGGTCGTCCGCCGCCCGTCGCCGTCGCGCGCGAGGTCCACCCGCTTGTCGGCGACGCCCGTCCCTGACTGGACGATCCGGGTCAGCCGGCCGCGGACGTCGTAGTCGTAGGCGATCGAGTCGACGGCCGCCCCGCCGCCGGCGGGGAGCCGGTCGTCGTCGTACGCGTACCGGGCGACGCGGCCCATGCGGTCGGTCGTTTGGGCCGGGTTGCCGACCAGGTCGTGGGCGTGGGTCGTGACCTTGCCCAACGGGTCGGTCTCGGTCAAGACCCGGCCGGCGTCGTCGTAAGTCCACGACGCGGCGTTGCCCACCGGGTCGGTCAGGCTCGTCAACCGGGAGGCGGCGTCGTAAGCGTAGGCGGTGACGCGGCCCAGGGCATCGACGTCGTGAAAGAAATCCAAGATCGGCTCCTGACCCCTTTTGCCCCTCCAAGATCGGCTCCTGACCCCTTTTGCCCCTCTTAAAACAGACTCCCGGTCGGATCGTCGAAGGTACGCGCCGAACTCCCGCGCCTAATTCCCATATGGCGGTCTTTTCCCGGTCATCGGCTTCCCCAACTACGGCTCGACCTCTTTCCCATCTTTGTCGAGAACGCGCAGCTTGGGGTTTCCGTTAGGATCGATCAACGCTTGAATGCGTTCGATCCCGTTTTTGTCCCTGACGGCGACCCCGGAGGTCCCGTCTTCATCCGCATACAAGATTACAGGCTCAGTACCATTCTTATCGTCGATCTCGATCACCGACCCGCCGGACTGGGTGGCGATCCAGGCTTGTGATTTTACGTCGTCATCGGCGACTGCGATGTAGCTGGATCGCTGTTGAGGAGGGCCGGTTAACGTCACCATTCGGATGTTGGGTCCACCCGCGTCAAGCAGCAGCGAGGAAGAACCATCCGGGGTCACCTGAAGGACGGAGCCTCGGCCGTTCGCCGCCGAAACATCGATAAACGAACCAAATATGTCAGTATGCATGCTGATCAAGTTAACTCCATCTTGGTTCTTTATGTTTATTGACGGGTTCCCCGCGTCGTCGGTCCCCATTTCGATGCGCGGCTTGCCTGCCTTGTCGATGATGGTGAACCGACTCGCCTTTTGATTTTCCTGCTGAGCCGCCCCCAATAGGAACCACAGCGTTTGGCACGTCGCGAGCGCGAACACGGCCACGCGGAGCTTTCGGATTGTGCGCTCCATGGCCGCGGCCCTGATCGAGAATGACTCCGCATCGTCGATTTTTTGTTGGTCGGTCATGGCAGGCGCCTTCCGTTTGAGGGTAGTACCGGAGGACGATGATCACGTGGGTTGCGCGCCCCTCCGCCCTTTAGGGGCGACCGAGGATCCACCGTGCTCGGCGGAAATGATGTGTTGTGATAGTGGCTAGTGACCCAATTCGGCCAATATGCCTTCCGTCCTATCACGATCACCGTTTCATGTACGAGGACCGGCCTGGGTGGCGGGCACCCTGGTGGTTGCCAATACCCTGGGCGATTTGGAATCGGTTTCCAACCCGGACCGATCACAGTAGGCCCAGTAGCCGGTCGACGATCCGGAGGCGGGGGGAATCTGCCGCCAAGCGTCGTCGGCCGCGGACCGGGGAGATGGTACGGCGTAATGCCTTGCGTTGGAGGAGGTTTCGACGGATTGACGGGCATGAGCGCATTGGGGGGATAGTGCTCTGGCTGCTTGATGTTGGGAAGTCCAGGCAACTCCGTGGGGATATCCGCGGGGTCGCCCCACTTGGGTCCCGGAAGTATGCCATCCAAGCCGCTGGGGTCGGTCCCGTTCGTCGGCGCGTTGCCGACGTACCTGTACAGGTCCGCGTCCCCCGCGTCGAACCCCAGCGGGTCCTCGCGCAGCCACCGCCCGGTAGCCGGGTCCATCACCCGGTACACGGCCAGGTTCAGCCCCACGGTCGCGTCGCGGACCAGGCCGGCGAAGCCGACCAGGCGGTCGCCGGCCGCCGGCGCCGTCTCGGACGCCACGCCGCCGAAGGCATTATAGTCGACGTGGTCGATGACCGTCCCCGAATCGTCCACCAGGTCCCTGACGCTGCCCAGCCTGTCGCGCAGGTACCAGGCGACGCCCGAGGGCGTCTCGCGGGCCAGCACGGCGTCCACGCCGGCGGCGCTCGGGCCGTCGAGGTAGCGGGCCGTCTGGGCGCCCGAGCCGTCGAAGTCGAGCAGCGGCGCGTTGCCGTCGTAGACCGTCCAGGTCGTGGAGCCCCCCTCGGTCACGCCGATCCGGCGGTCCAGCGCGTCGTAGACGTAGGTCGCCAGGACGGTCGTGACGCCGCCGGCCTCGGAGTCGACCTCGACCAGCCGACCCCGGACGTCCCAGACGTAGAGGGTCCGGTCGCCGGTGGCGGTCTCGGTTCGCGAGACGAGCTCCCCCTCGTCGTCGTAGGCGTAGGAGTACGTCCCGTCGGAGGCCAGGCGGTTGCCCGTCCCGGTGGAGTAGCCGGTCGTGTTCCGGTTGCCGTTGGCGTCGTAGCCGAACGCCTCGGCGGGGGTCGGCCCGCCCGGTCCCGAGCCCGATCCCGAGCCGGACCCGTACCCGCCGGATCCGGAGCCGTAGCCCCCGGAGCCCGAGC
>CALCIB010000025.1 GCA_937907525.1 uncultured Planctomycetales bacterium
AGACGACCGTTGGAATTCGCGGAAGCCCGTCCGGGAAGCCCTGGACGTCGACGGCCCTCTCGCCCGCCCCCCCTCATCCGGCCCTTCGGGCCACCTTCCCCCGCGAGGGGGGAAGGCCGTTATGTCGGCCGCGACATACTGATGGGACGGACTCCGACCCCGCGCCGGCGAGGGCCGATCGGGCCCGTTCATTGCGTCGCCGAGATCGATCCCAGCGGGCTGCCGCGAATGGCCATCCCCTCGGGTAGCGGCCGGGCGGCGACGCTGAAGCCGCGGGCGGTCAGGTCGTCGCGGAGGGCGCGGTACAGGGCGAAGCTGTCCGGGTAGACCCACATCGTCACCACGGCGCGACCGGGGTTCAAGCGGTTGAGGGCGCGGGTGAAGGCGGAGATCGGGTTGCGCGTCGCCTCATACGTCTCGCCGCGGCCGTCGAGTTCTGGGACGACCTCCCAGCCGCGAAGGTCGAACCGGACGCTGCTCCGCTCCAGAAGCTCCTCGATCCCCGTCTGCGCCCGGCCCAGGACGTAGGAGAGCGAGAACGACCCGACCGGCCCGACCCGCGACGAGAGCATCCCCGTCCGATCGGCCATCCGGATCTTCACCTGGGCGTCGGACTTGGCGAGTTCCAGAAGCCGCTCCAGGTCGATGAAGCTGACGCGCCCCCGGCGCAGCTCGAAGTGATACTCGTCGGCGTTGGCGGGGCGGGCCACCGGGTTCTGGTTCAGAAGCGGCGTCGGCTTGGGAAGCGGCAGGCTCCGCAGGTCGGCCACCTCCTTCGTCAGCTTGTCGTTCTCGGCCTTGAGGAATCCCCCCCTGGCCGACGCCCTGGCGATCTGGACGCTCGGGTTGCGGATCTTGAACGCCAGCTTCCTCCCCCTGGCCGTCGCCAGGGCCGAGCGGGTGGCGCTCGCGGCCAGGGCCTTGCGAGCCTCCGCGGCGCGGGCCTCGGCGCGGGCGCGGTCGCGGGCCGCGGCGTCGAGATCGGCCTGGGCCCCGGCGACCGCCTCGCGATCCAACGTCGGCGCCGGCGGGGCCTCCGCGACCGGCTCCGGCTCGGGCTCCGGCTCCGGCTCGGGCGTGAGGACGGGTTCGACGTTGGCGACGAGGGGCGCTTCAGGCTCGGGCGAAACCGCCGCCGGTGGGGCGGGTTCGGGCGCGCGGGGGCGGTTCACGAAGACGTTCAGCGCGACGACGGCGGCGAGCACGACGGGAATCGCCAGGATCTGGCGGGCGTTCTCGGTCATCACCAGATCCCCCGATCGTCGAAGAGTCGCGGGTTCTGCGCGCCGGCCACCTGAAGCGTCATGGGCCAGTCGAGCCCGGAGAAGAGCAACTGCCGGCGCGCCTCCCAGAAGTTGGCCGCGCCATCCTCCCGCACCAGGAACTTGACGCGAGGGATCGGCTTGATGGCGGGGTCGACCGCGGCGCGACGGCGGGCCTCGGCCTCCAGGTTCCGGGTGAGCAACTCCTCCTCGCGACGATCCGTAAGCGCGTGGGCGGTGATCCGACGGTTCCCCGGCTGGATCGTCACGCCGTCGCGATCGCAGGCGACGACGATCTCGAACGGCGCCTCGATCGCCGGCGTTCGCCTCCAGTCCTTGCTCCGACCTCGCGGTCCCTTGCCGTCGCCCTGACCGGAGTTCCCCTGACCCTGGTCCTTCCCCTTGCCGTCTTCCGACTGGTTCCCAAGCATCAGGCTGGGAGGCTGCATCCCGCCCGGCGAGCCGATCTCGATTGGCAAGGGCAGCGGCACCCCGCCGCCGCTCGAACCCGGATTCATCGCCGACGACTTCATGCCCGCCCCCGTCGCGTTCGCCGACGCCGCGTTCGCGCTCGAACTCGCGGCCGACGCCGCTCCCGGACCCGAACCTCGAAGCGATCCCGACGCCCCGGCCAGCGCCCCCAGGCTCGACGCCGGCGCCGGCGTCGCCGACCCCGCGCCGCCGACCGCCGAATCAGCCGAAAGCGCCCCAGGCGTCCCGGTCGACTCCGTCGAGGGATTCCCAGGCGCTCCGGACGTCGCGGACGCCGACGCAGGCGATCCGAGCGCTCCAGTCGACTCCGTCGAGGGATTCCTGGGCGCCCCGGCCGAATCCCCGGCGTTCGCGGCCCCGGCGTCGCCCGGTCGACCGCTCGAAAGCCGTCCGGCTTGATAGCCCCAGGCGGCGCCCGGCGACGCGCCAGCGGGGGCCGAGTCGCCCCAGGTCAGGCCGCCGCCAGGGTCGGGCTCGGAGCCGAGGCCGGCCGGGGCCGGTTCCAGACCGCGCGAAACCGCGCCGCGCCCCGCGCCGGGGCGGTCGATCCCGAGCCCCCCGCCGCGGGCGAAGTCGGGTCGGGCGATGTCGCGGGTCGCCGGGGCGATCCCCGTCCCGACGTAGTCGCCGACGCCGACGTCCCGACCCGCCGACGAACCTCCGCGGGTCGCGCCGTCCGTCCCAAGCGCGCCGGCGATCCCCTCGTCCGAAGCCGAATCGCCGGCCCCGCCGAACGATCCTCCCCCCGCGCCTGGACGTCGCGACGGCCAAACGAACGCATTGGGACCGTCGCCCGCCGAGCCGGTTCCGGCGCCGCCGCCCGAGCGACCACGGGCCAGGTCGAACCCGCCGACCGTCCCCCGCGGCTCGCCGCCGCCGCCGGCCCCCGCGCCGCCGCTCCCGCCGGGCCAGGCCAGGCCGCCGCCAGCCAACGCGCCGGCGCCTGAGCCGGGCTTGCCTTCTCCACCGCCGCCGCCGGGCCAGCCCAGGCCGCCGCCGATCGTCGAACCGGCCCCGCCGCCACCGCCGCCGCTTGGCCAGGCGCCGGTCGGGGCATCGCCGCCAGGACCGCCCCCGCCGCCGTTCGATCGGGACGCGAGGCCGGACGCCGCGGCCCCGAGGCTCGGCGAACCGTCCCAGGCGGCCACGTCGTCGAAGTTGGGGACGTGGATCTCCATGTCGGCCGCGACCAACTCGTAGCCGAAGGCGATCCCCAGGGGCTCCAGTCGGGCGCGGACCTCGTAATACGATCGGACGCCGTCGGGGCGGACGAGGAAGACGAAGTAGGGGACGACCGGCGCGCCGTCGGGCGACGGCGAGTTTTGCACCTTTAGAAGCTCGCGCGCCAGGGCCACCACGACGGGGCTCGATCGCGGGTTCGCCAGGCCGGAGAGTTCCAGCATCGTGAAGGTCGGGCCGTCGGGCTTGATGGCGACCTGACCGCCCGTGCATTCGATGACGATCGGCCGCTTCCAGGTGCCGTTCTCGCCCTGATACGGCAGGACGGCGTAACTCCCCTCGCCAGGCGCGGCGGCGATGGCCGCTTTCAAGGCGTCGCGCTCCTGGGCCAGCACGTCGCGCCGGGAGGCCATGGCGTCGACCTCGCGGGTCGCCCGTTGGGCCTTCTCGTCCATCGTCGCGAGTTGTCGCTTCACCAGCATCTCGCGCCGACGCCACGATTCGGCCTCGGCGTCGGCGCGCTTCCGCGCCGAATCCAACCCCTCGGCCTCGCGATCGAGGCGTTCCGCCTCGGCGCGCTCCCTGGCGGTCGATTCCGCAAGCTCGGCCAGCGCCTTCGGCGTCGGATCCTCCACGGGCGCGGGTGGGGGCGTCGGGGCGGGACGCGGCTCGTCGGCGAGCCTGGGAGGATCGGGGGGCGGGAGAGGTTCCGGCGTCGGCGCGGGCTCGGGGGGAGGGGGCGGAACGGCCTGGGCGACCTTCGGCGCCCGCAACGCCTTGCGGTGCAGGGAGATCACCAGGTTGAGCGTCCCGAGAAGGCACGCCACGACGAGGGCGACCGTCGCGACTTCCGTCCCGATCTTGCGCCTGTCGCTCGCCAACGTCCACCTCCGCCATCCATGCCCGCCGAGCGGTCGGCGGGTTCCCACCGGCTCCGCGCGGCGTAGGCATTAGATCGGATCGTCGGGGCGTGAGGCTTGAATCGAGGGCTTCGGAGGCGCTTGGGGCGCCGTCAGGGGCCGGTGGAGAAGCCGTCGCGACGCAAATCGGCCAGGCGTTCGAGATGAAGTTCTAGCCAGGTCCCCACCCGGTCCACGGTCGGGAACCGCGACAGCAACACGGCGAGGAGCGCTCCGGCGACGGCCAGCGAAAGGGGCTCGCCCTCCATCATGTACGCGAGCAGCGCGAAGAGCGCGCCCCCCTCGTTCATCGCCGACGCCACGATGAGTTGGGCCTGAAACAACGGCAGCAACCGGCCGACGTCGCCCGCCGGGTAGACCTGGCGCTGGCCGGAACTCGTGGGCCTCGTCTCGTCGAGCGTCAATCCGCCGGCGATCATGCGCAGCCCGTTGGCGACCATGAGCCTCGGCGCGACGATCGAGGCGATCAGCGTGAGGGCGCCCACGACAGCGGCCAGCGCCGTTAACAACGGTAGGCCCAGGATCATCGGCCCCGGCGCCACTGGCGGCCGGGTCGCGTCCCGAAACACCGTGACGGTCAAAACGCCGAAGAAGATCACGCCGGCGGCCAGCGCCACGACGACGATCTGCATGGTCCGGACCTGGGCCTGGATGTCGGCTTCATCGAACTTCATCGAAAGGCTCTCGTCGTTGGCGACCCCGTCAGGCCAGAAGATCCGGGATGACGTGGCCGTGGACGTCGGTGAGGCGGCGGTCCACGCCGTTGTCGCGGACGGTCAACCGGGTGTGGTCGATCCCCAGCAAATGCAGGATGGTCGCGTGTAGGTCGTAGACCTCGGTGGAGCTTCCCCGGTCGAGCGGCTTGAAGCCGGTTTCGTCGCTGGGGCCGTAGCTCACGCCGGGCTTCACGCCGCCGCCGGCCATCCAGCTTGTGAAGCAGTGCGGGTTGTGGTCGCGGCCCTTGCCTCCCTGGCTCGACGGCATCCGGCCGAACTCGGTGGTCCAAAGGACGATGGTGTCCTCCAGAAGCCCCGTCCGCTTCAAGTCCTGGATCAGCGCCGACGTCCCCCGCGCCATGCCCAGGGCGAGCGGGCCGTGGTCGCGGTGGACGTCCTCGTGGGAGTCCCAGTTGCGGCGCGGAAAGCCGTTGTCGTTGCCGCTCCAGATCTGCACGAACCGGACCCCGCGCTCCAGCAACCGCCGCGCGACCAGGCAGCGGCGGGAGAAGACGATCGTCTCCTCTAATGCGTTGATCTCGGCCGGGAACGACGTCGGGACATGGTCCAGGCCGTAGAGCTTGAGGACCTCGGGCGACTCCCTGGAGACGTCCAGGGCCTCCGGCGCGGCGAGTTGCATCCGGGCGGCCAGTTCATACGACTGGATGCGGCCGTCGAGGCGGTCGTCGTCGGGGCGTCGATCGGCGTATTTGCGGTTGAGGCGGTTCAAGAGGGCGACGCCCGCCTCGTCGCCGGCGCGGGAGGCGAAGGCGACGCGCTCGTCGGGGAACAGGTCGGCGATGGGGCGCGGGGCGGAGAGGTCGACGACGGTCCCCTGATGCCGCGAGGGGAGGAACGCGGCGTCCCAGTTCTTCGACCCGTTGGACGCCAGCCCGCGGGGGTCCGGCAGGACGACGAACGCCGGCAGGTCGTCGCTCATCCGGCCCAGGCCGTAGGAGACCCAGCTTCCCATCGACGGGAAGCCGGGGCGGTTGAAGCCGGTGGTCTGCAAGAGCGTCCCCTGGCTGTGGACGCCGGTCTTGCCCGCCATGTTATGAATAAACGCGATCTCGTCGACCACCTCACCCAGCGGCGCGACCACTTCGGAGAGGAGCTTGCCCGACCGGCCGTAAGGCTTGAAGTCCCAGAGCGGGCGCAGCCAGGGGCCCAGGCCGTCCTGAAACGTCTCCACCTTCTCGCCGAAGCTGGAGGGCTTGCCGTCGTGCTTGACCAGGTCGGGCTTGAAGTCGAACAGGTCGACGTGGCTCGCCCCGCCGGCCATGAACAGTTGTACGACCCGTTTCGCCTTCGGCGCGTGGTGCAGGCCGCCGTCGGGACGGAGCTTCAGCCCCCCCGCGACCTCCGCCGCCAGCAGCCCGTCGGCCCCCAGCATGCTCGCCAGCGCCAGCCCGCCGAGGCCCCCACCGCTGCGCCACAGGAAGTCGCGACGGTTCATTTCCAGGTCCTCCCGCGCGTCACCTCGCCGGTCTTGATGTCCATCTTCCAGTCGAAGCCCAGCGGCGGGGACGGGTGGTCTTTCTTCCATTCCAGGTAGCGTTGATGTTCCCGTTCGATCCAGCGGACGAACTCAAGGAAGTTCGGCGCGATGATCTCTCCGGGATGCTCGATGGGCCCCCAGCGGACGACCGGATACTCGCCGGCGTCGTCGGGCATGGAGGAATCCAGGAAGTACGAGAGTTCCCCGCCGTCGCAGTTCAAATAGACCAGGTGGCGCGGCAAGCCCTCGCGGTCGCGGATCGGGCCGGACCACGCGGTCTTGGAGTCCTCGACGACGCTCGACCAAAAATGCGACTCCGCCCCGTCTCGCTCCTCCGTCGACAACCCGGAAATCTCGTTGCTCCCGATGAACCCGGCGCCGAAGTGGAGGAGGAACGTCCGATAGCTCGGCGGGAACGCGACCCCAAGCTCGCGCTCGGCGTCCGCGACCATCTCCTCGGGGACGGGGCCGTGGTAGAAAGCGTCACCGGACACCTTTCCGGGGACGGGATCGCGCCATTGCTCGCCGAAGATGCGGCGGTACTCCTCGATCATCGCGTCGTCTCGGCCCATCGCGCGCTCCTAATCCACGAAGACGAACTCGCTCATGTTCAAGATCACCCGGCAGGCGCTGGCGACGCCGTGCTCGGCGGCCAGGGCGTCGAGGCCGTCCAGCTCGTCGGGGTCGGGCTCGCGGGCGAGCGCCAGGGCGAAGGCGCGCGCGATCCGGGCGCGGCGGTCGCCGACGCGCTCGACGCGAGCGGCCAGGGCCTTCGCGGCGGTCAGCATCAGGCCGTTGTTGTACAGGGCGAGCGCCTGAAGCGGCGAGACCGACTCGCCCCGCTTCTCCACCCGCATCGACGGGTCGGCGCAGTCGAGGACCGTCATGAACGGCTCGGGCCGCGAGCGAGCCAGGAAGCGGTAGATCGCGCGGCGGCGGATCGAGGGGTCGTCGGGACGCATCAACTCGTATTCGTAGTGCGGCGAGTGCTCCGGCCGCTCCAGCACGAAATCCCGGAACGGCGGGCCGTACATCGTCGGGTCGAGCAGGCCGGATACGGCCAGGACGGAATCGCGGACGGCCTCCGCCTCCAGCTTGCGGCGGACGCCGCGCCAGAGGAAGGCGTCGCCGGAGTCGATCGCCTCGGCCGCCGGGTCGCCGGTGGAGACCTGGCGGTACGCCGCGCTCGTGACGATGAGCCGATGCAGGGCCTTGAGCGAACGCCCGCCGTCGCGGAACTCGGCGGCGAGCCAGTCGAGCAACTCGGGATGCGTCGGCGGCACGCCCATCTTGCCGAAGTCGCTGGGGGTGGCGACGATCCCCCGGCCGAAATGGTACTGCCAGACGCGATTGACGATCACCCGCCACGTCAGCGGATTGCGCTCGTCCACCAGCCACCGCGCCAGCGCCGCGCGACGCTCGGACTCGGGGCGGTCGGGCGCGACGTGGAGATCGCCGGAGAGCCCGCGGAAGACGTTCAGAGCGCCGGGGCCGACCTCCTGGAGCGGCCGGTCGACGTCGCCGCGGTCGAGGACGAAGATGCGACGGGGACGGCCGCCGTCGGGGCCGGTGCCGCGGAACGGGGAGTCGCCGCCGTCGTGGATCGTCGCGGCGTAGACCATGCTCGGCGGCGGCAGCGCCGACCGCTCGGCGTCGAGACGCGCCAGGTCCGCCTCGGCCGCCTTCAAGTCCGCCAGGAGCGCGGGGGCGACGGCCCTCGCCAGGTACGCCTCGCGCGCGGCCTGGAGCGCGTCCAGATGGCCGCCGCCCAGGTCGGGGGCGACGCCGTCGACGAGGTTCGCCGCGCGCCATCGCGGCGGGGCCTCGATCGAGTCCAGCGCCGAGACGGCCGCCCCCGCGGCGGCGTTGGCGCCGGAGCGGTCGAAGACCTCAAGCTCGGCCAGGGCGAAGTTATAATCGTTCTGGCGCTCGGCCAGCCGGACGGCGGTGACCCGGACGTGACGCCCGGTCGCCCGGGTTGGGAACGCCTGGGGGGTCACGCCGGGGTTCGGCTCGTCGGCTTGCGAGCGATCCGCGATCGCCACGACCCCGCGCGCGAACGTGGGGTCGTCGGCCGCCTCGACCTTGTAGCGGACGGGGAAGCCGAAGCCGTCGCCGATGCCGTTGAAGTCGTCGCGGCAGGGGTGAAGGACGACGCGGGCGATCTCGACGGGCCGCCCCAGATCGACCTGGACCCACTTGGCGACGTCGTCGCGCGGCGCCAGGTCGGCGTGATAGCCGTACTCGGGGCGGTCGTCGGGCGATCGCGCCGCGGCGACCATGCGGTCGAGTTCCCCCAGCGCGGGACCGGCCCGGGCGGTGATCGCGGCGGTCAGGCGGTCCCGATTCCGTTCGGCTTCGGCCTTGCGGGCGAGCAGCTCGCGGGCCCGGCGGGTGGTGGCGACGTCGGGATAATACGGGCGATCGGCGCGGTCGACGGCGGCGAAGACGGCTTGAAGCTGGAAATACTCCTCCTGGGAGATCGGGTCGAACTTGTGGTTGTGGCACTGGGCGCAGCCGGCGGTCAGGCCGACGAACGTGTTCATGACCGTCTGGACCACGTCGTCGCGATCCAGGTGGCGGGCGACCTTGCCGTCGGACTTGGTCTCCGGCACCTCGGCGTGGCCCACGAAGTCCCACGGCCCGGCCGCCAGGAAGCCCAGGGCCGTGATCGCGTCGGGGTCGTCGGGATACAGCGCGTCTCCGGCGATCTGCTCCGCGACGAAGCGGTCGAACGGCTTGTCGGCGTTGAACGCGCGGACGACGTAGTCGCGATACGGCCAGGCGTTGGGCCGGGGCTTGTCCTTGTCGTAGCCGTGCGAGTCGCCGTAATGGGCCACGTCCAGCCAGTGCCGCGCCCAGCGCTCGCCGTGGCGCGGGCTGTCCAGCAGACGGTCGACCAGTTCCTCATACGCCGTCGGATCGGGATCGGCGACGAACGCGGCGACCTCCTCGGGCGAGGGGGGCAGTCCGGTCAGGTCGAAGTAGAGCCGGCGGGCGAGCGTCCGGCGATCGGCCTGGGGCGAGGGCTTCAAGCCCTTCTCGACCAGCTTGGCGCGGAGGAAGGCGTCGATCGGGTTGCGCGCGGCGGGGGCGTCGGGGAAGTCGACGGCGGCGGGGACGTCGGGGCGGTTCAAGGCTTGCAGCGACCACCACGAGCGGGGGTCGTCGCCGTCCTCGGGCCATTCGGCGCCCTGGTCGATCCAGGCCTTCAAGACCGCGATCTGCTCGGAGGTGAGCCGTTCGCCCTTCGGCGGCATGACGCGGTCGGGGTCCTCGCCGGAGACGAGTTGGACCATCAAGCTGTTCTCGCCGTCGCCCGGCTCGATGGCCGCGCCCTCGTCGCCGCCGCGGAGGGCGGACTTCTTGCGGTCCAGCCGCAAGCCAGCCTTGCGGGTCTCCGGCCCGTGGCAGACGACGCAGCGGGCCGAGAAGATCGGCCGGATCTCGGCGTCGAAGTCGACCGGCCGATCGGCGGGATCGTCGGCGAGGGCCGGCGCGACCAGCATGAACCCCAGCGCCGCGAGCGACAAGGATCGAACCATGACCGACGTCTCCGGGGCCTTGTTCGCGAGCCCGAGGGAAATCGCCATCATAGCCCGATCCCGGCCGCCGGGCGAGGGGGGTCAAGGCTGGGGTCGGTTGCGGGTCTGCGAGAGCGGGCCGACCTGCTGAAGATTGGGAATCAAGGTCACGGCGCCGCGGCTGGCGGCGGTTCGCTCGGTCGACCCGATGAAGACGTTGTCGCGGTGGACGATCCGGACGTGATTGACCGGCTCGCCGATGATCGTGGAGTTGCTCATCTTCTGGAACGAGACCAGGTTCAGGAACCCGGAGTCGTTCAGGACGAGGCCGTTGGCGCTGGTCCCGTGGACCGACTGGATCGTCCCCTGGACGTCGATGATGACCGAGGCGGCCAGGTCGGGCCGGAAGCTCTCGCTGAGGGCCGAGAGTTGATCGGGGTAGTTCAGCGTGATCGTTCCGCGCGGGGTCGCCGTGACCTGGCTTTGCAATCGGATGGTGTTGGCCGCGGCGGCCCCGTTGGCCAGGCCGGTGTTGACGGCGAGACTGCGGTCGACGCTCCCCATCGAGGTCGCGACGTCGTCGGGGTTCCCCGCGGGGATCGGCACGAAGGGGGTGGACGCCTGCTGCTGCACGGTCGCGAAGGAGTTGACGACGTTCTGGCCGCCGTTGGCGGAGGGCTTCGTCGCGGTCACCGAGACGTTCAGGAAGCCGAGTTGGTTCTCAAGCGGCTGGAGCGTGTTGTAGGTGCCGGCGACCGACGTGTAGACGTTGACCGACGCCGGGATGCCCGTGAGCCCGCCCAGGAGCGACAGCCCCGCCGGAGGCGCGTAAGGCGCGGGATTCCCCGCCGGAGCGACGGCGTGCCCGGCGGCGAGGCTGGCCGTGACGTCGATCTGCTGAAGCTGGTTGGCGCTCGGGCCGCCGATGACCGTGAAGACGTCGGTGGAGCCGGTGGCGAAGAACCCGGCCGGCACGGTGAACGAGCCCAGGTCCGCGCCGTAGGTCGCGTCGTAGGCCGTGATCGTCGAGCCGGTGTTGACCAGGAGCGCCAGGCGGCCGGCGTCGCGGCCCAGCGACAGGCCGACGTCGGCCGGCGCGCCGGGCACGACGATCGGCGCGAACGAGCCGTCGACGGCCCCGGTCCCGTCGTTGAGGTTCAGTTGGAACCGCAGGACCTGGCCGGTGGCCGGGTCGTAGCCGAAGATCCTGGGGTCGGTCTGAAGGTTGACGGGGGCCGTCAGCGCGCCATCGACCCGGTCGATGGCGACGACCACGCCCGGCGGCGGCGGCGGAAGGCCGGGGTCGCCGTGGGTCGTCTGAAGCAGGACGTTGCCGGCGGAGATGATCTCGCCGTCGCCGCCGGCGAGCGTCTGGACCAGGAAGAGGTTGCTGATGATCGGGTTGGCCCCGGTCTGCACCGTGCCCGTCAGCCCCGACTGAGACGTGGACCCGGGCGGGTTGACGTTGATGACGTTGGCCAGGCTGGCGTTATAAGTCGGCGTGTTCCCCCGCGCGTCGTAGCGGTCGGAGGCCGGCTCCATCCCGGTCAGCTCGCGAAGCTGGATCTGCGAGCCGGCCGCGGCCGATTGCAGGCCCAGCACGCCGACGCCGGCCTCCAGGTTGATCGTGCCGCCGGGGATCAGGTCGTATTGCCGCAGGTTGACCATGCCGATGACCGGCGAGCCGATCCCGCTCAGGTCGCCCTGGGTGCCGGACGACGCCATCGTCTGGCTGAAGACGCTCGCCAACGGGGCGCGGCCGTCGCCCCCCTGGACGTTCGACACGATCTTGGTGTAAGCGTTCGACAGGCCGAAGCGGAGGTTGAGCGCCCCGGAGGAGTCGACGTAGGTCCCCTGCAAGCTGCCGCGGCCCTGGATCGAAAGGGTGGCCACGCCCCCACCGGGCGTCCGGTAGGTGAACTGCTGGTAGTTCTTGCGGAACGTCCCGCCCCCCTGCCGGAGGACCGGCGTCGGCTGCACCGGCGAGGGCCCCGCCTGCGCCGGAACCGCCTGCAACTCCGCGGGCGAACCGGGCGCCGCCGCCACGGCGCGCGTCATGGCGGAAGCCGAGTACGGGACCGCCGTCCGTGCCGCCGCGGGCGCGGGCGGATCGATCCCGGCCACCGTGAGCGGGTCGACTCCCGCACCCATTCCCGGCGCGCCGAAGGCGTCGACGCTCATGACCAGCCGACTCTCCAAACCCTCCATGACGGGCAGGGTCCGGCGCGGCCGGCGCCTCCCGACGTCCAAAGGCGAGCGTCCCATCGCGTCCTCTCCTGAGACCTGGCCGGGCGACGCCGCCGCCCCCGCGCTTCCGTGGCTTACCTCCTATGATTTCGGCAATCCGGGCCTTCGGCATAACTCGTCCCGCCCCGACTTCCGATCGAACGCCCGCGACCAAACCCGAGGCCGGCCGCGATCGTCCCCTAGCGGCCGCGATTTACGGCCGTTACATTGGCGGGAAACGTCCGCCGCGACGTACTGGAAGGCGGGAGGCGGAACCGACGTCGAAGGCGACGCCGGGACGACGCCCCGCCGCGGTCGCGCCCGCCGCCGCGGGACGACCGGCGAGGGAAACGAGTCGAGCAAAGGAGAACGATGGTGCCGCGCAGTAATCTCTGGCTGGCCTTGTCCGCGGGCCTGGTGGTGTCCTGGGGGCTCCTGGGAGCGACCGTCGCGACGGCCCAGGAAGCCGTGAAGGAAGAGGCCAAGCCCGCCGAGGCCAAACCCGCCGACGCCCCCAAGGAGGAAGCCAAACCCGCCGACGCCCCCAAGGAGGAGGCCAAACCCGCCGAGGAGCCGAAGAAGGAAGAGGCCTCCGCCGAGGCCGCCCCGCCGACGGTCCCCCCCGAGGTCGAGGCCAAGCTCGAAGTCGCCCGCCGCGCCGTCGCCGAGGCGATCGTCGCCGCCCAGGACGCCGGCCTGGTCGACACCTCCATCGAGCCGCCGCCGATCCTCGACATCCTCGTCCGCGGCTACGCCGACGACGCCAAAGTCCTCAAGAACAAGGACGGCAAGAAGCCCTACGCCGTCTCTCCCGAGGTCTTCGCCGCCTGGTTCACCAGCTACGGCCACCTCGACGGCGTCGACTACGTCAAGGACGTCCGGATCCTCAACCCCAACGCCGGCCTGAAGGCCCTCTTCGACCAGCGGGCCGCCATCCTCAACCGCCACCTCGACGCCGTCCGCAAGGAAAAGGCCGACGCCCCCAAGGCCGAGGAAGCCAAACCCGCCGAGGAACCCAAGAAGGAAGAGGCCAAGCCCGCCGAGGAACCCAAGAAGGAAGAGGCCAAGCCCGCCGAGGAGCCCAAGGCCGAGGAAGCCAAGCCCGCCGAGGAGCCCA
>CALCIB010000026.1 GCA_937907525.1 uncultured Planctomycetales bacterium
AGGCGCGGGACGTTTACGAGTCGTTGGATTTTCCGGTTTCGGTTTTACGTCATGGACACGCGATTCGGCCGCGAAGGATTCCCGGAAGTTATTTCGGCATCGTCCCAAGGGGCGGATGAGGGGTGGCGCGACCGGAAGCCTCTGGAAGCGCAACCCCTCATCCGGCCTTCGGCCACCTTCTCCCACAAGGGGAGAAGGGATGATTATCATTCATGTTCGGTGGATTTCGACAGGACTTGGCGAGGCGTCATCGTGTCGCAACCGGAAGAGACGGCCGAATCGGGTTGGTTCCAGCCCCCGCGGTGGGGCGTCGGCGACGTGGTCGCCCTGGCGGCCTGGACGGCCGGGATCTGCTGGGTCTTCCGCGAGGCGGTCTTCCTCAAGGGGGCGTTCTTCTACTTCGACGTCACCGAGATCAACTACCCGTACCGCCACTTCTTCGCCGAGGAGTTGAAGGCCGGCCGTTTCTCGCGCTGGTGCCCGCTTTTGTTCAACGGCATGCCGCTGTTCAGCGAGAGCCAGGCGGGCTACCTCCACCCGCTCAAGTACCTGTTCTATCCCTGGATGGAGACCTGGAAGGCGTTCAATTTCGACACGGTCTTCTCGGTCTGGCTGGCGGGGGCGGGGACTTACGGCTGGCTCCGGCGACACGTCGGGCCGGCCGGGGCGCTGACGGGGGCGGCCGTGTTCGGCGTCGGAGGATTCACATGGGCGCACCTGATCCACACCAGCATGATCAACGCGCTCGCGAGCGTCCCGTTCGTCGTTTGGGCGCTGGAGTGGTCGTGGGGTTCGGGTCGCTGGCGAGGCGCGGCGCTGGGGGGGCTCGCGCTGGCCTGCGAGATCTTCGCCGGGCACCTTCAAGACTTCTTCCTGGCGTCGGGGATCGTCGGCTTCCTCGGCGCCTATCGCGCGTGTACGTCGGCGACGATGGTCGAGGCCCGCGCCGTCCTCTCGCGGACGATCGGCCTGTTGGCGTTCGGCGTGTCGCTGTCGGCGGTTCAGTGGATGCCGTCGAAGGAGTTGCTCGACCGCTCCCCCCGCGCGGGGGGACTGAGCTACGAGGAGTTGGTCTACGGCTCGTGGAGCCCGGAGCTGCTGCCGACCCTGGTCATGCGCGAGGCCTACGGCACCCGCGCCCGCGACACCGACTGGATGGACGGCTTCTACCCCTACCACGAGATGAACGCCTACCTCGGCCTGTTGGCCCTGGCGCTGGCGGTCGTCGGGTCGTCGGGGGAGGGGGGGCGCGACCGCTGGACGACGGGGCTGGCGCTTCTGACGATCACCGGCGCGTTACTCATGCTCGGTCGGTTCACGTTCCTGTTCGATTACGCGAATATGATCCCGGTGGCGGGGAGTTCGCGGGTGCCGGTTCGGCTGCACCTCTGGGTCTCGCTGGGCGTGGCTGGACTGGCGGCCGTCGGCGTGGAACGGCTGCGACGCCCCGGCGCCGTGAGCCTGAAGGGGGCGACGGCCCTGGTCCTGGCGATGGTCGCCGCGTCGCTGCCGATCCTCGTGTACGTCTACTGGCCGGTCTGGACCGACGTCCGAAGCTGGACGACCCCCTACCACCTGGACCGCTACCGCTGGCTCGGCGAGGAGATGACGACCGCCGCGATCCGGAACGCCGTCCTGATCGTCGCCGGCCTGACGATCGCCCGTTTCGCCGCGGCGACCGCCTCCCCCCGCCGTCGCGCGGCCCTGGCGTCGGTCCTGCCGGCGCTGGTGCTGGTCGACCTGCTCTCGGCGCACGCCGTCGACCCGACCACCGCCCTCCCCTCGTACTGGACCGATCCCCCCGAGAGCGTGAAGCGGCTGAAGGCCGATCCGAGCTTCGTCCGCGTCTTCGGCGTCGGCGACCGCAGCGCGGGGGAGCCGGGGTACGCCTCGGAGCCGATCGACTTCCTCCGAGCCCGCGACGCCCTGGACTGGAGCCTCCCCGCCGCCTGGGGCCTGGCGGCCTCCAAGGGGGCCACGCCGATGATCTCCCAACGCACGCTGGACTACACCGACCACGCCCGCTACCGCGGCGGCCGGTTCGACGTCGACGCCGTCACCCACATGCTGACCGGCTACTCCCAGCGCGACACGTTCGTCCCCAACGAGCCGGTCGGCGAGGCGTTCCTCCACGCCAACCCCGACGCCCGCCCCCGCGCCCGGCTGGAAGGCCGCCCGGTTTACGCCGCCGACCGCCTGGAGGCGATCGCGGCCATCGACCGGCTCGGCGCCGACCTGAAGACCCGGCTGGTCGTCGAGGACCCCGACCGACCGCTCGATCCCGCCGCCGAGGTCGCCGGCTCGGCCGCGATCGAGGTCGACGAGCCCGAGCGCGTCGAGGTCGCCGTCGATGCCCGAACCCCCGCGTACCTGGTGCTGGCCGATACGTTCGACCCCGGCTGGTCGGCGACCATCGACGGCGAACCCGCCGTCATCCACCCGGCCTACGTCGCGTTCCGGGCCGTGTTCGTGAAGCCCGGAAAACACCGGGTCGTCTTCCGGTATTCGCCGGCCGGCTTCGCGCCGGGACTGGCGATCACCGCCCTGGGCGCGGCGCTCGGCCTGTTTTGCCTGCTCCGCCCCGGCACCCGCGTCGAATCCGAGGACCACGCGACGATGGCGAGGGCCAGAACGTTGAAACGGCTCTGGATCGGCGGGGCGATCGTGATCGTCCTGGCGTCGATCCCCGGCGTGGGCCCGACGGGCCCAGGGATCCAGGGACGATGGCGGACGGCGTTCCACTCGTTCACCTGGGGGGCCGGGATCGAGGCCATGCATGAGAACCGGCGCTGACGGCGCGGGTCGCGCCGGTCGCGGGGCCGCGGGGCGGTCGCGAAACGGCGAAGAAGGGATTGTAATCCGACACCGATTCGCCTATCGTGGTTCGCTTGAAGTGTAGAGGACAACACAAGAACGGCTTCCCACGCGAAGGCCGGGGTTTTCGGGGCGAGCGATGGCGATCACGAAGGAGAAGAAGCAGGAACTGATCGGGTCCTTCAGCCGGGCGGATCACGACACGGGCTCGCCGGAGGTGCAAATCGCGCTTCTGACCGCCCGGATCAACGACCTCAACGGCCACTTCAAGACCCACAGCAAGGACCACGCCAGCCGCCGCGGGCTGCTGAAGATGGTGTCCAAGCGTTCGGGCCTGCTGAAGTACCTGCGGCTCCACGACCGCAAGAAGTATCTCGAAGTCATCGGCCGCCTGGGCATCCGCAAGTAAGCGGAGAGGCCCGACGGCCGCGCGAACGGCCGGCCAAGGCATGGTGGAACGGCCGGATCCTTGTCGCCGGCCTTCCTCCACGCGGGTCCCGTCTCGTCGACGCTCGTCGCGGGGGCGGGGCCCATGGGCGCGTCCAGCCGCGGCGTCCGCCGCGCGGCCCACGATTGCGATCGAGCGTCCCCCGCTCCCCACCCCCGGACTCCGCGTCTCATCCAGAGTAACTTGCATGTCAAATTCGCCTTTCGCCCGTAAGGTGGTCGAGCGCGCCGTCGGCGGCCGCGCGATCAGCCTCGAGACCGGCCGCTTCGCCAAGCAGGCCTCCGGCGCGGTCGTCGTCCGGATCGGCGACACCATGTCGCTGGTGACGGCCATGGCCGGTCCCGGCCGCGAGGGTCTCGACTTCTTCCCGCTGACCGTCGACTATCGCGAGAAGACCTACTCCGCGGGCAAGTTCCCCGGCGGCTTCATCAAGCGCGAGGGCCGCCCCTCCACCAAGGAAATCCTCACCTCGCGGTTGATCGACCGCCCGATCCGGCCGCTCTTCCCCGAGTGGTATCGCGAGGAGGTCCAGATCCAGGCCGCGCCGATCTCCGCCGACCGCGAGAACGACGCCGACGTCCCCTCGATCGTCGCCGCCTCCGCGGCGCTCATGCTGGGGAAGGCCCCGTTTTTGGGCCCCATCGGCGCGATCCGGCTGGGGCGGATCGACGGCAAGCTGGTGGCGTTCCCCACCGCCGAGGAGCTCGCCCAAAGCGACCTGGACCTGGTCGTCGCCAGCACCGCCAAGACCATCGTCATGATCGAGGGCTTCGGCGAGGAACTCCCCGAGTCCGAGATGGGCGACGCGATCATCGAGGCCCACCGGCTCAACCAGGAGTTGATCGCGCTTCAGTACGACCTGCTGGAGGCCGTCGGCCAGGAACGCCCCGACCACCGACCCGCCCCGCCCGACGGCCTGAAGGCCCTGCTTCTGGAACGCTACGGCCGCCGCCTCCGCGAGGCCAAGCAGATCGTCATGAAGCAGGAGCGCAACGCCGCCACCAAGACGATCCTGGAGGCCGCGATCGCCGAGTTGATCCCGGCGCAGGGCGAGCCCGTCTCGCTCCCCCCCGGCGGCCCCGGCGAGGACGCCCACGCCCCGACCCCGGTCACCAGGGAACGGATCAAGGGGGTCTTCCACGCGGTCGAGGAAGTCGTCGTCCGCGAGCTGATCCTCTCCGGCAAACGGCCCGACGGCCGCGGCCCCCGCGACCTTCGCGCCATCAAGTGCGAGGTCGGCGTCCTCCCCCGCGCCCACGGCTCGGCCGTCTTCCAGCGCGGCGAGACCCAGGCCCTGGTCACCACCGTCCTGGGGACCGGCGCCGACGAGCAGCGGGTCGACGGCATCATGAACGAGTACAGCAAGAAGTTCATGCTGGACTACAACATGCCGCCGTTCGCCGTCGGCGAGGTCCGCCCCATCCGCGGCCCCGGCCGCCGCGAGATCGGCCACGGCGCCCTGGCCGAGCGCTCCGTCGCCTCCATCCTCCCCCCCCCCAACCGCTTCCCCTACACCATCCGGGTCGTCTCCGACATCCTGGAGTCCAACGGCTCCAGTTCGATGGCCTCGGTTTGCGGCGCCACGCTCAGCCTGATGGACGCCGGCGTCCCGATCAACCAGCCCGTCGGCGGCATCTCCATCGGCCTGGTCCAGGACGACGCCACCGGCCGCCACGTCCTGTTGACCGACATCATCGGCGAGGAAGACCACTACGGCGACATGGACTTCAAGGTCGCCGGCACCCAGCACGGCGTCACCGGCATCCAACTCGACCTGAAGAACCAGGGGATCAACGAGGATGTCGTCCGCGAAACCCTGGAGCAGGCCCACGAGGCCCGGCTTGAGATCCTCCGCGCCATGCTCCGCTCCATCAAGCGGCCCCGCGAGGAGATCTCCACCAACGCCCCGCGGCTGATCCAGATCCAGATCAACCCGGACAAGATCGGCCTGTTGATCGGCCCCGGCGGCAAGACCATCCGCCGGCTCCAGGACGAGACCGGCGCCAAGATCGACATCGACGACAGCGGCGTCGTCACCCTGGCCTCCACCGAGGCCGCCGGCGCCGAGGAGGCCCGCGACAAGATCCTCGCCATGACCGAGGGGGTCCAGGTCGGCCGGATCTACGAGGGCCGCGTCACCTCGATCAAGGACTTCGGCGCGTTCGTCGAGATCCTTCCCGGCAAGGACGGCCTGGTCCACGTCACCGAGTTGTCCGTCGGCTACGTCGCCAGCGTCACCGAGGTCTGCCACGTCGGCGACCCCATGCTCGTGAAGGTGATCGCCGTCGACGAGCAGGACCGCGTCAAGCTCTCGCGCAAGGCCGCCCTGGCCGAGCGCGAACTGCCCGACGAGTTCGCCAACCGTCCCCGTCCCTCCGGCTCGCCCGATCGCGGCGCCGGCGGCCCGCCCCCGCGTCGCGAGGGGGGCGGCGGCCCCCGCGGCGGCGGCTACGGCGGCGGCGACCGCGGCCCGCGCGGACCTCGCTGATCCCGATCCGGTCGTCACGACCGTCCGCCCCGCGAGGCCCGCTCGACCGCGCCTCGCGGGGCTTCCCTCGTTCCGCGAGTCACGCCTCCGGCGCGATCGATCATGGCCCAACCCTCCGTCGGAATCGCCCTGGAAGCCGCCGAGGCCGAGCCCGACGTCGCCCGCCGCCTCCGCGAACAAAACGCGGAGTTGGCGCGGCTCGCCGGCGGCCTGGCCCACGAGATCCGCAACCCCCTCTCCACGCTCTCGCTCAATCTGGACCTGCTCGCCGAGGACTTCCAGGAGCCGGAGACCCCGCGCGAACGCCGCGCCGGCGCCCGGATCGAACGGCTCAAGCAAGAGACCAGGCGGCTTCAGGACATCCTGGAGAACTTCCTGCGGTTCGCCCGACTCCAGGCCCTCCGAACCGAGCCGACCGACCTGAACGCCGTCGTCGAGGAGCTTTGCGACTTCTACGAGCCCCAGGCGTCCGCCCGCGGCGTCGTCGTCCGCGCCTGTTTCGCCCACGACCTTCCCCGCGTCCAACTCGACGCCGACGCCTTCAAGCAGGCGGCGCTCAACCTCCTACTCAACGCCGAACACGCCATGCCCGAAGGGGGCGAACTGATCCTGACCACCCGCCGCGACGACGACGCGATCGTCCTCGACGTCGTCGACACCGGCCGCGGCATGACCGCGGACGTCGCCGCCAAGATTTTCGATCCGTTCTTCTCCACCCGCAAGGGGGGGACCGGCCTGGGCCTCTCCACCACCCGAAACATCATCCTGGCCCACGGCGGCTCGATCGACGTCCAGAGCGTTCCCGACCGGGGCTCGCGGTTTTCGATCCGCCTGCCGTCGCCGCCCCTCGAGCCGTCCGACGCCCCCCTCCGCCATGACGCGGAGGCTTGAACGACCCGGCGCGGCCGTGTCGAGGGCGCGGCCGTCCCCGCCCCCGCGCCACCCACGTCCCAATCCCACGCCACGGTCGTAGCCATTCATGGACGCCCAGGAGATTCGCGCCATGCCCGGTTTGCCCAGCCTCGACTTCAAGCTTCCCGAAGAGGTGGAGGCGATCCTTCAAAGCTCCGAATTCCTGTACGTCGCGAACCCAGGCAACGCCGGCGACTGCGTCATCGCGTGCGGGACGCACCGCTACTTCGATCGCAAGGGATGGAAGTACAAGGTCGTGCCGACGACCACGCCCACCAGCGAGACCGCCGGCCGAACCCTGGTGTACGCGGGGGGCGGGAATCTGATCGGGATTTATCCGGACGCCAAGATCTTCATGACCCGTCACCTCCCCGGCGCCGCGCGATTCATCATGCTGCCGCACACCGTGCGCGACAACGAGGAACTTCTGGCGTCGCTCGACGAGCGTTGCGTCATCGTCGCCCGCGAAGAGCGGTCGTATCGCCACTTGCTGGAACACCTCGGGAGGGCGAAGACCTACCTCGGCCACGACATGGCGTTCGCGCTGGACGTGGACGGCCTGTTCCGAGACGGGGCGCGGCGGTTCCTCCCCCTGTTCTCCAACCGGGAACTCTTTCGAAACAACCTGGGCCGCCTGCGTCGCCAAGTCAGACGCCTGGCGCTGGCGCGGGGAAACCGAAAAGTCCTCAACGCCTTCCGCACCGACTCGGAAAGCACCGACGTCGAGCTGCCGCGCGACAACCTCGACGTTTCCAGGGTGTTCGGAGTCGCCGACATGACGCCGACGAACTGCCTTGAGACGACCTACCGCATGATGAAATACATCAATTCATTCAAGCGGATCAACACCAACCGACTGCACATGGCGATCTGCGGCGCCCTGCTGGGCAAGGAGGTCGCCTTCCACGCCAATTCGTACAGCAAGAACGAGGACGTCTACCGCCACTCCCTGGCCGCGCGTTTCCCCAAGGTGGAATGGAAGGGATGAGGGCGCGCCCGCGCGGGCTTGATCGTGGCCCGCGCCGGTAGCTCGTCCGCCCCGATCAAGCCCGCGCCGACGCGCCGCGATCGACCGGCGACGGTATGATCGATCGCTCCAGGCGCGGCGGGCGGTCGGCGCGACGAGCCGCGTGGGACGGGCCAAGTATTCGGAGGCGTGCCGATTTGACGGACCAACAGATCCGCGTCCTGGTCGTCGACGACGACGAGCCCCACGCCGAGGCCGTCGCCGAGAGCCTCGCGCGCGTCGGCTACGAGTGCGTCGTCGCCGCCAGCGGTCGCGAGGGGATTCGACTGATCGAGGAGCAATCGTTCGACATCGTCATCAGCGACCTCATCATGGAAGGCGCCGGCGGCCTGGAGGTCCTCGCCAAGGCCAGGCGCGAACTCCCCGACGCCGAGGTCGTCATCCTCACCGGCCACGGCACCATCAAAACCGCCGTCACCGCCATGCAGGCCGGCGCCACCACCTACCTGACCAAGCCCCTGGACATCGGCGAGCTGCGGATGGTGGTGGACAAGGCGTCGCAGTCCCAGCGCCTGGCCCGCTCCAACATCGAGCTGCAACGCCAACTCAACGAGAAGTTCGGCTTCGAGGGGGTCATCGGCAACTCGCGGGCGATGCACGCCGTCGTCGCCCGGCTACGGCAGATCGCGCCCACGTCGGCCTCGGTCCTCATCACCGGCGAGAGCGGCACGGGCAAGGAACTGGTCGCCAAGGCCCTGCACAACAACAGCCCCCGCCGCTACAAGCCGTTCGTCATCCTCAACTGCGCCGCGCTTTCCGACAACATCCTGGAAAGCGAGCTGTTCGGCCACGTCAAGGGGGCGTTCACCGGCGCCGACCGCGAGCGCAAGGGCTGGTTCGAGCACGCCAACGGCGGCACGCTGTTCCTGGACGAGGTGGGCGACATCCCCCTGGGCACCCAGATCAAGCTCCTGCGGACCCTGGAGAACGGCGAGATCGTCCGCGTCGGCACCAACGAGCCGATCAAGGTCAACGTCCGCTTGATCTCGGCCACCAACCGCGACCTGGCCGAGGCCATCGCCACCGGCGCGTTCCGGCAAGACCTTTACCACCGCCTCAAGGTCGTCAGCGTCCGGCTCCCCCCCCTCCGCGAGCGCCGGGAGGATATCGATCTGTTGATCGACCACTTCCTCAAGGAGTTCACCGCGGCCCACGAGAAGAAGGTCCAATCGATCACCCCGGCGGCGCGGAAGGTCCTCCGGCAGTACTCCTGGCCGGGGAACGTCCGGGAGCTGCGGAACGTCGTGGAGAGCATGGTCGTCATCGACTTCGACGGCGTCCTCGACGTCGACGACCTGACCGAGGAACTCCAGACCGGCGCCGAGGCCCCCACGGCCGAACCCCGCGCGGGCGTCGACTCGTTCGTCGGCAAGTCGCTGGACGAGGTCGAGCGGCACTACATCGCCGAGACCCTCAAGATCACCGCCGGCAACCGCGAGGAGGCCGCCAAGCTCCTGGGCATCGGCGAGCGCACGCTCTACCGCAAGCTCAAGGAGTACGGTTCGACTTGACCCGGCGCCGACCGCTCCCCTCGCGCCCCAAGGCGCCCGCCGAGAGGCGAAACCGACGATCCCGCCGGAACCGACGTCGCAACGATTGGTGGACGTGGATATGTCGCGCCGGACGATCCGTCTCACTCCGTCTCGCCTTCCCGACGAACCGCGCCAGCGGGTCTTCGGGTTCGTGGAGCGCTCAAGGCGGCTCCGGCGCCGGTTCAAGTTCGCGATCCTCGCCGCGACGACTCTGATCGTCGCCGGCCTCTTGATCGGAAATCCCCACGGGCGGGACCTGGCGGCCCGGACGCGCGACGCCTCGAAGCGCCTGGCGCGACGGGCGTTCGGCTTGCCGACGCCTCGCGCGGAGATCGAGGCGGCGACCCGTCGCGGCCGGTCGCTGGCGGTCGCCGACGTGGGCCGGAGGTATCGCGAGGATTTTCCGAACATGGACGAGCCGATCCGACGGCTCTTCCGCTACGCGGGGAGCGATCCGGACCACGGCCTGCTGCGCTGGGGCAACTACGATCAGACGCTCTTGCTCCCCTCGACGGTCTTCGAGGCCGACGATTCCGGCCGCTCGTATCGGCTTCGGCCCGGCGTCCGCTCGATCTGGATTCGCAACGTCTCGCCCAGGAACGCGCCTTTGACCTTCCTTCTCGTCCCCGACCGCCCCGAATTGGCCGAGATCGCGCGAGGGACCGACGGGGCGATCGTGCCGGGTTCGGTCCAAACCACCAACTCGTGGGGCCTCCGCGGCCCCGAGCCCGACCCGTCGGCGCCCTTGCGAGGGATCGTCCTGGGGGATTCCTTCATGCAAGGGCTGTTCATCGACGACGACCACGCGCCGCCCGAACTCCTGCGCCGACGACTTGAGGACCAACTGGGGACCAAGGTCTCCATTCTCAATACGGGCCATCTCGGCTACTCGCCCGAGCAGTATTATCACACGCTCATCGAATATGTCGATCGCTTCAAACCCGGATTCGTGGTCGCGAGCCTCTTCGCCAACGACTTCGGCGGCATTTCCCAGGCGAGCCGCGGCGAGGGGGACTGGGAGGAGGGTCGCTACTGGCTGGGCCGGATCAGTCAGTTCTGCCGGAGCCGCCGACTGATCCCCCTGTTCGTCCCCGCGCCGATGGAAAGACAGTTGAGCGGCCGCAGACGCGCCGGGTTTTATCCCGGCATGATCTCGAACGTCCTGGAGCACGGGAGCCAGTCGTACCTCGACCCGATCGAGGCGTTCGTCGAGCGCAACATGGCGATGATGATCGAGGCCGACCGCGCGGGTCGTCGACCGAGCACGAGCCCCCTCTACAACGGCGTGATCGGCGACGGTCACTTCTCCGCCATCGGCGCCGACCTCTGGGCCGAGGTCGTCGCGCGCCGCCTGACGCTTCTACTTGAGAGGAGACGCGGGGCCGAGTGATCGAGCTTGCTGGCCCGCGTCGGCCCTTGAAGCGGACGACCTCGTGGATCACGTCGAATCCGCCGCCTCCAGCGCCTTCGCCTCGCGGGTCATGTTGGCGAGCGCGGCGGAATCGCGGCCGCGGAATCGTTCGGTGAGGAAGACCCGGCCGCGGGCGAGGGTCGTTCGTAGGAACACGAGGCGGCCCCGGCGGTAGGCGGCCTCGCCGTAAACAGGGACGTACTCGCGGCGGACGCCCTTGGCGTAGCGGGCGTACTCGGGCCGGGGGGCCGCGAGGATCGACGAATCGAGGTCGAGGAACAGGTCGGCGTCGGGTTCGCCGGTTTCCTCGTGACGGCGGGTCGCCAGGACCATCGCCTCGGCGCGGGCGAGGACCGGGGCGGGGACGAGCCCGTCCAGCCGGTCGCGCAGCGCCAGGGCGCTACGCTCCTCGTTGTCGTCGCGGGCGGGATCGTAGACGACGTCGTGGAAGAAGACGGCCAGTTCGACGGCGTCGCGATCGGAGAACGTCAGGGCCTCGGCCTCGTCGAGCATCCGCGCGACGTGGCCGAGGCCGTGGTAGTGGCGGGACGGCTCGGAGTGTCGCTCGACGAGGAACGCCCCGACCGCCGCGGCGCGGCCGTCGTCCAGGCCGAGACGGCCGGCGAGATCGCGCCAGGCGGCGAGGACGCGGTCGGCGCTCATTCGTCGGATTGCGCCTCCTGCTCGCGACGGTGGAGGATCTCAAGGACGTCGGAGTCCTCCAGGGTGGAGGTGTCGCCGGTGCTTTGGACGCCGGCGGCGACGTCGCGGAGCAACCGGCGCATGATCTTGCCGCTGCGGGTCTTGGGGAGGGAGTCGGCGAAGATGATCTGATCGGGCCGCGCCAGCGCCCCGATCTCCTTGGCGACGTGCGCCTTGAGTTCCTTCTTCAAGTCCTCGCTGGACGTCCGGCCGGACTCCAGGGTGACGAAGCAGGCGATCCCCTGGCCCTTGATCTCGTCGGGCTTGCCGACCACGGCCGCCTCGGCGACCGCCGGGTGGCTCACCAGGGCGCTTTCGATCTCCATCGTCGAGAGCCGGTGGCCGGCGACGTTCAGGACGTCATCGACGCGGCCGAGGATCCAGTAGTTCCCCTTCTCGTCGCGGCGGGCGCCGTCGCCGGAGAGGTAGACGCCCAGGCCCCAGTACTGGGCCTTGTAGCGCTCGTCATCGCCGTAGAGGGTGCGGAGCATCGACGGCCAGGGCTGGGTGACGACCAGGAAGCCCCCCTCGTTGTCGCCCAGTTCCTTGCCGTCCTTGTCGACGATCGCCGGGACGACCCCAGGCAAGGGGAGCGTCGCCGAGCCGGGGACGGTGGGGGTCGCGCCGGGGAGGGGGGAGATCATGATCGCCCCGGTCTCGGTCTGCCACCAGGTGTCGACGACCGGGCAGCGACCGCCGCCGATGACGTCGCGATACCACATCCAGGCCTCGGGGTTGATCGGCTCGCCGACGGACCCCAGCACGCGGAGGCTGGAGAGGTCGTGCTTTTTGGGGTGCTGGTCGCCCCACTTCATGAACGCGCGGACGGCGGTGGGGGCGGTGTAGAGGATCGTGATCCGGTAATCCTCGATCATCTTCCAGAACCGGGCCTCGTCCGGCCAGTTCGGCGCCCCCTCGTAGATGAAGCAGGTCGCGCCCAGGGCGAGCGGGCCGTAGACGACGTAGGAGTGCCCCGTCACCCAGCCGAGGTCGGCGGTACACCAGTAGGTGTCGTCGGGCTTGAGGTCGAAGACCCACTTGGTGGTCAGCGCCGACATCAGCAGATAGCCGGCCGTCGTGTGGAGGATCCCCTTGGGCTTGCCGGTGGAGCCGGACGTGTAGAGGACGTACAGCGGGTGCTCGCCGTCCAACGGCTCGGGCGGGCAGTCGGCCGACGCCTTCTCCATCAGGTCGTGCCACCAGAGGTCGCGGCCCTCGGTCCAGGCGACGTCCTGGCCGGTCCTCTTGTAGACGACGAGCTTCTCCAGGGTGGGGCACTCGGCCGCGGCGGCGTCGGCGTTGGTCTTCAGCGGAATGGTCTTGCCGCGACGCCAGCCGCCGTCGGCGGTCACCAGTACCTTGGCCTTGCAGTCCTTGATCCGTCCCGCCAGCGCCTCGGCGCTGAAGCCGCCGAAGACGACCGTGTGCGGCGCGCCGATCCGGGCGCACGCCAATAGCGCGATGACCAACTCGGGGACCATCGGCATGTAGACGGCGACGACGTCTCCCTTCTTGACGCCCAGGCCCTTGAGGACGTTGGCGAACTTGGAGACCTCGCGCTGAAGGTCCTGGTAGCGGAGCACGCGACGGTCGCCGGGCTCGCCCTCGAAGATGATGGCGGCCTTGTTCTTGTCCGGGCCCTCGCAGTGGCGGTCGACGCAATTGTAAGAGGCGTTGATCCGACCGCCGACGAACCACTTGGCGAACGGCTTGTTCCATTCGAGCACGCGGTCCCATTTCTGGAACCAGTCGAGAGCCTCGGCCTGCTCGCCCCAGAAGCCCTCGGGGTCGTCCTTGGCGCGGTTCCAGACGGCCCGGTACTCGTCAAGGCTCTTGAAGTGCGCGTTCCTGGCGAGATCGGGGGGCGGCGGGAAGACTCGGGTCTCGTGCAGGACGCTCTTGATCGCTCCGCCGCTGGAATTCTCGGGGGCCATGTCGCGCGCGCTCCAGGATCGCATCGTTTCAATCGATGGGGAAGAGGGGGAGCCCCGATCCTAAACCCGCGCCGGCACCGAGTCAATCCGCCCGAAACTCAACCCAGAGCCGCGGCCGTCGCCTCCAGGAGCGCGGTCCCGCGTCGCTCCTTCCACCGGGACGGGCGTGAACGTACTTTCTCCGTGCGACTCGGGCCGAGTTCAATCGCCGAGTGTCGTCTTCTCGACCTTGTGAAGCGGCTTGGGGTCGTCGACGGGTTCGTCGATCCAGTCGCCCAGGCCGCCGCGAACGATCGACTCGCGTAACGCTCGTCTCGCCTCGACCAACCGTTCCATCTTGGGAGTACGGGGCGGGGCCTTCAGTTTCCGGACGGTCTCGTCATCGAGTTTCATCACGTTACCGCGCCCTTACTCGACGATCCCAGCGCCGCGGCCGTCGCCTCCAGGAGCGTCGCCATCTCCAGGCGCTGGAGTCGACGCGCCAGGCGTTCCCGATCGGTCCCGGCTCGCCCCTGGGCGCAAAGGTCGATCATGGCGAAGGGGTCCCAGCCGTCGGGGCCGATCGGAAGCGCGACGTCGCCGTCGGCCAGGGTTCGGGCGGCCGCGCCCAGAGGGCCGAACAGGGGGTGGCGGCCGACGCGGCGGAACCAGTAGCCGGCGTTCCAGGCGTCGGGCTCGCGACGGTGGGCGACGCCGTGCCAGTAGGCGGAGAAGTCGCGCTCGCCCAGGTCGCCGGCTTCCTGGGCCGCCTCGTGGCTGGCGTCCCAGGCGTCGAGGACCTGAAGCAGCCCCGCGGCCAGGGCCAACCGCGCCGGTCGACCCGCGCGGGGCGCGACGGCCGCCAGCGCCTCTTCCGAGACGGCCGCGACCAGCCGGGGCCGATCGGGAGGTCGTCGGACCAGCGAAGGCCCCTCGGAGCCTTCCGCGCCCAGGGCCGCGAACGCCACGACCGCCGCCAGGTCGACCGGCGACGGCCCCAGGACGGCGACGGCCGGCTCGCCCGACTCCAAGCGGCGCAGGGCCTCGGCGAAGTCCAGGCCGGTCCCGGTCGCGACCCGCCCCTCGAACGCGGCCACGGCGTCCCCTCCGTTTTAAAAGCTGACCGTCACGGATTTTGGGGTCCTGAACGAATCTTCCCCCCTCGCGGGGGAAGACAGACGCCGAAGGCGTCAGATGAGGGGGACGACGCGCGAGACGACCGTTGGAATTCGCGGAAGCCCGTCCGGGAAGCCCTGGACGTCGACGGC
>CALCIB010000027.1 GCA_937907525.1 uncultured Planctomycetales bacterium
CCGCCGCGACATCGCATGTTCGCGATCGAGTATTACAACCCGTCGCGGAGGGAGCGCCGCAAGGGACGTTTCTTCAAGAAGCCGGACGCCGCGGACCTGGCCCGATACCGGGAGGCGGAAGACCGCTGGAGGGCGACCGCGCCCCGGTTCGTCCCGACGCAAGCCATCCCCCGGGGCGACGAGACCGACCGCCTCCACCGCTGGGGATACGACGAATATCGCGAGCTGTTCAACCCCCGCCAGCTTCTGGGCCTCGAACTCAGCGCCCGGTTCATCGCGGGGGTGAAGGACGACCGAATCCGCCGCGCCCTGGCCACGAACCTCTCCGACCTGCTCCGCTATCAGAACATGCTTTGCCGTTACGACACGACGGCGCTCAAGTCGCTGGACGTCTTCTCCGTCCACGGCTTCCCGGTCGGGCTGGTGGCGTGCGAGTCGAATCTGCTGGGGATCGCGGGCGCGACGGGGGCGAGCGTGGGGTCGGGGGGCTGGACGAACGTCGTCGCCAAGTACGCCAGGGCCAAGCGTTATTGCGACGCGCCGTTCGAGACGAGTTTCGCGGGCGCTCGCAAGGTCCAGGTCCCGATCGTCGGCGAGTGGATCGGCGAGCGCCGGGAGGGCTCGCGGCCGCGGAAGGTCTCGATCCGCTGCGCGAGTTCGACCGACGTCGAGTTGCCGCCGAACTCGCTCGACGCGGTGTTCACGGACCCGCCGTACTTCGGCAACGTACAGTACGGCGAGTTGATGGATTTCTGTTACGTCTGGCTGCGGCGGCTGGTCGGCGACGGCCCGGAGGGGTTCCGGCGCGAGTCGTGCCGAAGGGCCGAGGAACTGACCGGCAACCAGACCCAGGGCCGCGACCTGGCCCACTTCGCCGAGGGGCTGGCGGCGGTGTACGCCAACATGGCCCGCGCGCTCAAGCCCGGAGCGCCGTTGGCCTTCACGTTCCACCACAACAAGCTGGACGCCTACAAGGCGGTGGCCGCGGCGATCCTCGATTCCGGGCTGACGTGTTCGGCGTCGATCCCCTGCCCCGCCGAGATGGCCGGCTCGATCCACATCCACGGCACCGGCTCGTCGATCGTCGACACCGTCTTCGTCTGCCGCGACCACGGCGAGACCCTCAAGCGCTGGCTCTTTACGACCCCCGCGGAGTTGGCCCGCGTGGTCGCCGACGACCTGGAGACGCTCCGCGCCGCCGGGTTGAAGGGGACGCGCGGCGACACGCGCTGCATGCTCTTCGGCCATCTCACCCGGATGGTCGTCTGGAATCTCCGCGCGAAGTGGGACCGCTCCCAGCCGACGCGCGATAAACTCGATCTGATAGGCCGCGCGATGGCGAGGTTCGGCGACCTGGCCCCGATCATCGACGAGGTGAGCCGAGAGCCCGGCGACGTCGAAACGCCGGGAGTTTCGAATCGATGACGAGGTTCGAGCAAGGGAGGCTGAAGTGAGATCGCGTTGGATGTTCCCCGCGTCGGTCGTTCTGCTCGCGTTCGTCGCGACGGCGAGCGCCCAGGAGGCGGGCAAGACCGCCAAGGCCGGCGGCGACGACCCCACCGCCCGACCCAGGGCGCGGATGGTGCAACGGCATCTGGTGGAGCGCGGGATCAAGGATCCCCGCGTCCTGGACGCCTTCCGAACCGTCCCCCGCCACGAGTTCCTGCCGCCGGGGACCGGCCGCCAGGCGTATGACGACGAATCGATCCCGATCGGCGAGAGCCAGACGATCACCGCGCCTTACGACGTCGCGTTCATGACCGAGGTGCTCGCCCCCAAGCCGACCGACGTGGTCTTCGAGGTGGGGACCGGCTCGGGCTACCAGTCGGCGATCCTCTCGCGGCTGGTGAAGGAGGTCTATTCCGTCGAGATCCACAAGCCGCTGGGCGAGCGCGCCGCGGCGGTCCACAAGAAGCTGGGCTACACCAACATCCACACCCGGATCGGCGACGGCTACGAGGGGTGGCCCGAGGCCGCGCCGTTCGACGCGATCATCGTCACCTGCGCCCCGCGGCGCATCCCCAAACCGCTGATCGACCAGCTCAAGGAAGGCGGTCGAATGGTCATCCCCCTGGGCGACCGCTTCACCCAGAGCGTCTGGCTGGTGGTCAAGAAGGACGGCAAGCTGGAGCGGAGGGAACTCCGGCCGACGCTGTTCGTCCCCATGACCGGCAAGGCCCTCGGGGAGAAGGCCGAGCCCAAGCCCGACCGCTGAGGGTCCGTCCCGCCATGGCGAACGACAACCGTTCCCGTCTTCCCCCCTCGCGGGGGAAGACAGACCGCGAAGCGGTCAGATGAGGGGGATGACAAGCCAAAAGGCGGTGGAAACTCGCGAAAGCCCGTCTTAACGACTCGGACTCCCGACGGCTTCCTTGCTCGTCCTCCCCCCCGTCCGGCCCTTCGGGCCACCTTCCCCCGCGAGGGGGGAAGGCCGTGATGCCGAACCCAACGCTCTAACGGGACGGATTCCGAACGACGCGACGGAGACCTCCTCGTGACCAAGACCGCCCCCCCTCTCCTGGCGACGCTCGCGCTGACGCTGACGTTGACGACGGGCCTTACGACTCCCGCGCGCGCCCAGACGCCCGACCCCGAGCGCGAGATCGTCCGCACGCCGCCGCCGCCGCGCGACGACCTGGAGGAGGACGCCAACGGCGACGGCCTCCCCGACGGCTGGTACAACGCCCGCGACGCCGCCGTCGTCGCCGAGGGGGGCGCGTCGGGCCCCAGGTTCGTCCGCTTCTCGGTCGACCGCCGCGGCCGGCCGGCGCGGCTGAGCCGGGCGTTCGGGATCGACGGCCGCGCTTACGAGGCGGTGGTCGTCGGCTTCTGGGTCCGCCTCAAGGACGTGGAGTACGGCGAGCGCGCCGGCGAAGAGCCGAGCTTCCTGATCGACTTCCTCGGCGACGGCCTCCGGCAACTGTCGCGCGGCACGATGGGCCCCTGGACCCGTTCCGCGGGCGACCGCTGGACGCGGGTCTCCAAGCGGATCGCCGTCCCTCCCGGCGCGCTCGACGCCATCATGTCCGTCGGCCTGATGGGCGCCGCCGGGGAACTCGACGTCGACGGCTTCACCTACGACCTGATCCCCCGCCGCGCCGCCGAGACGACGAACATGGTGGTCAACGGCGACTTCGAGCTGGGCGACCCGGCCCCGGCCTACTGGATCGTCAACAACGACGCGGCGCGGGCGTTCCCCGGTCGCGACTCCGATTCCTGCGTGGAATTGTCGCGCTCCGGGGCGAAGCTGCTCACCGGGCTGGCCGTCCCCGTCGAGGCGGTCGACTCGCTGGAGATCGCTCTGTACGCCAGGGCCCAGGGCCTGCGCGGCTCCGGAGGGGCCGCCGCCGGCTTCTTCTTCCTGGACGCGGCCGGCGAGCCGCTGGCGGGCCGCGGCGGCTCGGCCCGGGCGTTCCAATGGTCCGGCGCCTTCGAGTGGAAGCCCCAGCGCGCGACGGTCCCCGTCCCGCCGGGAGCGGTTCGGGCGGTGCTCCAGTTCGAGAAGCACGACGGCCTGGGATCGATCCGCGTCGACGACGTCCAGGTGACCGCCGCCCCCAACCCGGCGGCCGGCGCCTGGAGCCCGTTCCAGGTCGCGGACGACGTCATCGGCTGGAGACCCTACGAGCCGGCCGGGGCGATCACGGCGGGCACGGCCCTGGACTTCTCGTTCCTCAACCCCGCCCCCGCCGGCTCGAAGGGGCCGGTGGTCGTCAAGGACGGCCGCCTGACCTTCCAGAACGGCGGCCGCGCCCGCTTCGTCGGCGTCCAACTCCTCCCCCCCGCGGCGTTCCAGGACGCGGCGAAGGCCGACGCCCTGGTCGACCGCCTGGCCCGCTCGGGCGTGAACCTCGTCCGCCTGGGCGCGCTCGACACCCCGCTGGGCCCCGATCGCAGCCTCTTCGACGACGCCGCGGACGACACGAAGGAATTCGACCCCGTCGCCCTGGAGCGGCTCGACCACCTGGTCGCGGCGCTCAAGAGGCGCGGGATTTACGTCGCGCTGGAACTGCTGGGGGGACGGCGGTTCCGATCCGGGGACGGCGTGAGGTCGGCCGGGCTGCTCGCCGCCGGCGGCGGTCCCGCGGCGGTCGTCGACCCGACCATCGGCAAGTTGAACACGGACGCCTCGCTCGCGCTTTTGGGCCGGACCAACGCGGAAACGGGCAAGCCGTGGCGCGAAGACCCGGCGCTGGCCTGGGTGACGCTCGCCGGCGAGGTGTCGTTGTTCGACCTGATCGACCGTCCCGAGGGCCTCCCCGCCCCCTACGACGCCGAACTCCGCAAGCGTGGCGAGGCGTTCCGAGGGTCCGCGGGGCGTCGGCTCTGGCGGGCGGTCGAGTCGGCCCATTACTCCGAGTGGGCCAAGCGTCTGCGCGAGGCGGGCCTGAAGGCGCCGCTCGCGGGGGTCTCGCACTGGCGGCGGGAGTCGGAGTTCAACGAGACGCTGGTCGCGCCGGGGCTGGACCTGATCGACGACCGCCTGTTCTGGACCCCTCCCGGCTTCGTCGCGCCGGAGTTCCACTCCCAGCTTTGGAGCCTCGACGGCGGGCTCGCGGCCGGGGCGGGCCGCAAACGGGTGGAGGCGCGACCCTACGTCGTCGGCCAGTGGTGCCCGCAGACCCGGGGGGCGTGGGCGTTCCCCCACGAGGCGGCCGATCAACTCCTGGCCGCGGCGACGGCCCGCCACGAGGACTGGGACGCCCTGGTCCGCCGCGGGATCTTCATCTATCCCAAGGTCTGGGGCGACGGCCCGGTCGGCGCCGCCGGCGGCGAGGACATCTTCCAGATCCCGGAGGTCGCCAACGGCACGCCCCAGGTCTTCGCGCTTTGGCCGCACGTCGCCTCGATCCTGCTGCGAGGTCGCGACGACGACCCGCGGCCGGCCGCGGGTCGCAACGCCACCAGGCGCAAGTCGCCGACGCCCGGCTGGGACCCCGAGCGAGGTCGGCTGGTGATCGACACGCCGTACACGCAGGGCCTGGCGGGCTGGACGACGAGCGAGGAAGCCTCGTTCCCGACCTTGCGCGTCGCCGTCGACTCGCCGTTCGCCGCGGTGATGGTCTCCTCCGTCGGGCCGGAGCCGATCGCCGAGGCGAGGCGGCTGCTGGTCACGGCGATCGCCCGGGTCGAACCGACGGGCTATCGCTGGGTCGACCCCTGGAAGCGCGACACGGCCGATCCGGGCCGCCCCCCCCTGCTCCTGGAACCCGTCGCCGCCCGCGTCTCCTGGCGACGCAAGGGAGCGGTGAAGGCGTACGCGCTCGACGAATCCGGCGCCCGCGTCGCCCCCGCGACGGTCGAGCCCCTGGCCGACGGCCCCGGCGGCGCGCTGGTCGTCGATCCGAAGGCCGCGACGATCCATTGGGAACTGGTCGCGGAATGACGCCGCCCCCACCGGGGTCGGAAACGAAGAACCGCGTCGGCGGGCGTCCTTTCGGGAGGCCCGGACGCGGTTGAACGCCGCATCGAAACCGAGCGCCGGCTTACCTACTTGCCGATGAATTCCTTCAGGTTCTTCAGGGGCCGGACCTTGACGACCTTGTGGGCCGGCTTGGCCTTGATGGTGATCGGCTCCTTGGTGGCCGGGTTGAAGCCGGGGCGGGCCTTGGTGGCCGGCTTGTGCTCGACCTTGATCCGCAGCAGGCCGGGGAGCACGAAGACGCCGGGGCCCTTCTTGCCGATTTCGGTTTCGATCAGGGCGGACATCGCGTCGAAGACGTCGGCCACCTGCTTCTTGGTCAGGTTGGTCTTCTCGGCGAGCTTGGCGTAGATCTCGCTCTTGGTGGCCGGCTTGGCGGCGGCGGCCTTCTCGGCGGGTTTGGCGGACTTGGCGGCGGCCTTGGCGGCCTTGGGGGCCTCCGCGGCCTTGGGGGCGGCTTTCTTGGCCATGGGACGGGACCCTCTTCACTTGGGATCGACGGGGAACGCTCCGCGAGTCGGTCGGATCGCCTCCCCAATGAAGAGCGGCCGTCACGACTCCCGCGGATCGTTTTCGACGATTATGCCGCCGCGATCCACAGAAAATCAGGTCGACCCCCCGAAAATCCAGGGAAATCGCCCTTTTTCCGGTTCGCACCCCGGTTTTCACGCCTCCGAAGACCCTTTCGAGGCTCGATCCGCCGTCGCCGTCAGACCGCCAGGACGCGACGGCCGGGCTCGAAATCCATCAGGAAAGTCCCGGTCGCCGACACCATGTCGACGACGAACCCCTCCCTGGCGTAGGCCTCCGCGCAGCGCGACGCCTGCGCGAAGTCGGCGAAGGCCCGCCTCATTAGCCGCTTGCCGTCGCTGATCCGCAAAACGATGGTGGGACTCTGGGACCGCGATTCGTTCGTCATGTTCCCCTTCCTCGCGTCGACGCCTTCAAGCGCCCCCGCGGCGGCCGTCGCCGCCGCGGATCCAAACGCCCGTCCGCCCGGCCCCGGGCGGCCGTCCGCGGACGGGCGGGCGCCCAGGCCTCGTCCTGGTCTACTCCCTTACTCCCCAAACCCGTCGTCGTGTCTGACGTCTCCCAGAATCAACGCGGTCTTCTCGCCAGGCGTCCGGCGTCGCCGCGATCCGATCGCGACGCGACGCTTTTTGCAAGCAACTCCCAAGCCAAGCACGCGCTTTCTCAGAGCTTGGGAGCGGCGGGCTTGCGAGGGGCGTCGAGCGGCGAGGATCCCCGGGGCTTCACCCGGCGACGGTACGCGGCGTCCCTGGTCGCCACGTAAAGCAAGTCGAAATCCGACCCGCCGAACGCCACGCCGACGGCCGGCCCCCCCGGCGCGGGGACGATCGCGACGACCCGGCCGGCTTGGTCGCAGATTTGAATCCCCATTCTGGTGGCGACGTAGAGCCTGCCGTCGCGGTCGACGACCATTCCGGTCGTCCCGGCGTCGCGGGCGTCGTCGTCGACATGGAGATGGTGGAACTTCTGGCCGTATCGCAACGTAAGGTCGGGCTGGATCTGGAAACCGTACACCCAGCGGCTCGCCCGGTCGGCGACGTATAAAAGCGTCTGATCGGGTGAAAGCGCCATGGCCGCCACTTCGCGGATTCCGGCGTCGGAGACGACCGGAGACCCCTGGGGTCCGCGCGCCTCGATCACGCGATCCGAGGCCGAGTTCGCGCCCGCCCCCGGTCGGACGGTGAAACGAACGCCGTCATGGCGGGCGATCCCGTTCCCACGCGCGTCGCCGAGCGCCTCCGCGGCGACGTCCCGAGCGACCTCCTCCCAGCCCTCGCCGGGGATCAGGATCTCCTGAAGCTGTTGCGAGCCGTTCCCGGCCTGGATCGGTTCGGGGTGGTCCCTCCAGAGCCAGCGCATGGCGTCGGCGAAGATCTCGGTGGCGTGTTTCGAGCTATGCGGGCCGTCGCCCCAGGCGTGGGCGACCTCGTAGCCGGCGAACGTCAGGGCCCGCTCCATCTCCTGATTCGCCATCCACCAGTCGCCGCCGTAGATGTTCAGGTCGTTGGAGCCGTCCTCCAGGAAGACGCGCAGGGGCTTGGGCTCGTACTTGCGGATCAGCGTCGGATATTCGTTCGCCCCGCGGAGCCCGACGTAAGTCCCCACGGCGCTGAAGACTCGGCGGAACGAGTCGGGCCGTTCCCAGGCGGCGGTGAAGGCGCAGACGGCCCCGCTGCTGGAGCCGGCGATCGCCCGGTCGTTCGGGTCGCGCGACAGTCGGATCGGCCGGCCGTCCTCGGTCTTGAGCGTCTCGACGGCCGGCAAAAGCTCGTCGATCAGGAACCGGGCGTAGCCGTCGCCCAGGCCGTCGTACTCGAAGCTGCGGTTGAAGCGGTCGAGCGCCTCGTCCGACGTCGCCTTGACCCGGCCGGGCGTCACGAAGACCCCGATCAGGACCGGGATCTCCTCGCGCTCGATCAACTCGTCGAAGACCCTGGGCGCGTCGTACTGGACGCCGTCCTGGCAGACGAAGAGGCATGCGGGTTTGGCCGGGTCGTACTGGCGGGGGACGTAGACCCAATAATCGCGCGTCGTGCCCGGAAAGACGGCGCCGGCGTCGAACGAGTGCTTCTGAATTTCCCCCCTGGGGGCCTCGGTCGTCGAGGAAGCCGCGGCCGCGGGGAAACTGATCACGGGGAAAGCCAGGAGACACGCCAGGAGGGCGGTTCGTCGCATCGATCGGCCTCGCGAGGATGTAGGTTCAACACGTCGAGGCGAGTCCGGCGCCCTGGACGGGCGGGATCGCGTCGACCGATGATTCTAGCCCTGGAGGATGAAGGCTGGAAGGAGGGGGCCCGAGGGCCTGGATGGGGGGACTTGAATGGGCGCACCAGGATTCGAACCTGGGACCTTACCCTTATCAGGGGTACGCTCTAGCCAACTGAGCTATGCGCCCGCGACGCCGTGTGTCGCATCGACAGGGAATAGTGTACCCGACCCCGGCGCCGAGTCAACCACCCACCGGATCGAACTCGGTGGATCCTCGATCGGGGGGGCGGCGCGCGTTACGATCGTCGTCGCGGCCGGGCTCGCGGTCGGCGCGGGTCGGTCGGTCCCGGAATCACGTCGTCGAAGGGAAAAGCCATGACGTTCCTGCTGTTGGCGATGGGGTTGCTGGGGGTCGGCGCGGACGGAGGGGCGACGCCGCTGTTTGACGGCCGGACCCTTGACGGCTGGGTGGCCGAGGGGGCGTCGGAGACGACCGTCGACGGCGCCAGGGCCCCGGTCTGGGTCGCCGAGGACGGCATGATCGTCTGCCGCGGCAAGGGCTTCGGCTTTCTGCGCTACAAGGAGCGCGAGTTCGACGATTTCACGCTCCACGTCGAATTCCTCATGGAGACGCCGAAGTGCAACAGCGGGATCGGCATCCGGACCCGGCCGTTCGACCCGGCCGACTCTCGCGGCACTCGGCCCTCGATCTACTCGTATGAGATCCAACTCATCGACGACGCCGGCAAGGCCCCGGACGTTCACAGCACGGGGTCGCTGTACCGCTACGTCGCCCCTCGGGAGAGCGCCGTGAAGCCTCCCGGCGAGTGGAACGCGATCGACGTGACCTGCGACGGCCCCCACGTCCGCGTGGTCTTAAACGGCAAAACCATCCAGGACGTCGACCAGCGCGACGTGGAGGCGATCAAGGACAAGCCGCTCCGCGGCTACGTCTGTCTTCAAAACCACGGCGGGAACATCGCCTTCCGCGCGATCGAGGTCCGAGAATTGAAAAAGCCGACGGGCCGGTGACGGCGGTGGGGCGTTCGCGAGGGTTGGCGGCGGCGGACGATTCCAACGCTCGAAACCGCGTGTAGAATGGACTCGTTCGACGACTGCGGATGCACACGACGGCGGAATTCTTGGCGGCCGGCGCCCGGGCGAGGCCGCGTGGAGATGGGCAGATGGCGCGGACCGCGAAGTTGACGTTCGACGATCGGTCGATCGACCTACCGATCGTCGAGGGGACCGAGGGCGAACTGGGCCTGGACATCGGCAAGCTCCGATCCGGCGCCGGGTTGATCACGCTCGACCCCGGCTACGGCAACACGGGCTCCTGCACCAGCGAAATCACCTTTATCGACGGCGAGAAGGGGATCCTCCGCTATCGCGGGATCCCCATCGAGCAACTGGCGAAGCACTCGACCTTCGTCGAGGTCGCCTGGCTCCTGATCCTCGGCAGGCTCCCCAAGCAGGCCGAGTTGGACGACTTCCGCGAGCGGCTGGGCCGCAACGCCCCGTTGCACGAGGGGTTCAAGCACCTGTTCGAGGGCTTCCTCGCCGACGCGCCGCCGATGGCCGTGCTCTCGGCCATGATCAACGCCATCCCCTGCTTCCCCCACACCAGCCGCGACGACGAAAGCCCCGAGGAACGGGCGATCGAGGACGCCGCTCGGCTCATCAGCAAGGTCCGCTCGATCGCCGCGTACGGCTACAGGCGGGCGCGGGGGCTGCCGTACCTCTACCCCGACCCCAAGCTGGGCTACGTCGCCAACTTCATGCACCTGATGTTCTCGTGCCCCTACAGGCAGCACGAGGCCTCCCCCGAGATGGTCGACGCGCTCAACCTGATCTTGCTGTTGCACGCCGACCACGAGCAGAACTGCTCGACGTCGACGGCGAGGATGGTCGGCTCCAGCCAGGCCAACATCTACGCCTCCTGCGCCGCGGCCGTCGGGGCGCTTTGGGGCCCCTTGCACGGCGGGGCCAACGTGGCGGTGCTGGAGATGCTGGAGTCGATCCACAAGGGAGGCGTCAGCGCCGCCGACGCCATCAAGATGGCCAAGGACGGGACCGGCGGCTTCCGGTTGATGGGCTTCGGCCACCGGGTCTACAAGAACTTCGACCCCCGCGCCCGGATCCTCAAGGCCGCCGCCGACAAGGTGCTGGCGCAGTTGGGCGTCAAGGATCCGCTTTTGGACGTCGCCCGCCAGTTGGAGGAGATGGCGCTTAAGGACTCCTATTTCGTCGACCGCAAGCTCTACCCCAACGTCGACTTCTACAGCGGCATCCTGATGCGGGCGATGGGCATCCCGACCAACATGTTCACGGTCATCTTCGCCATGGGCCGGATGCCCGGCTGGATCGCCCAGTGGAAGGAACTCCGCGACGACCCCAAGGCCCGCATCGCCCGCCCCCGGCAGATCTACACCGGACCCAACGAAACCGATTACGTCGGCATCGACCAGCGCGGCTGAAGCCCGACGCTCGGAGGCCGGGACCGGGAGACGGTCGCATCGGCCTTTCCAAAATCCTCGGAACGTGGGAGTTTACGGGCGCGAGTCGCGGCGGGTCGTCGCTGAACTCAAGGCATCGGATGCCGGGCCCCGACGATCCAGGTCGCATCGTCGCCGGGTCGAGATCAAGGAGGATCACGATGGCCGACGCCTCTCCCGCCTCCGCGCGCGCCGTGGACGAACGGAAAACCGCCCCTCGCGCGCTCGGGGGGACGACTCCCGCGCCCGCCGAACGGACGACCGGAAATCCCAACGGCTCCCTCGCCTATCATTCCCCGCATCCGGCCGTTTCGCGGCCCGCATTCCCCCGCGAGGGGAAAAGACCCTCCACGCCCCCTTTGAAACTCGCGGCGGACGGGAACGACGACTCGTTCGGACGGCTGGACCTACTGACGACCGGCCTGTGGTTCGGCCTGCTCGCCGGGTTCCTGGAGGTGGCCGAGGGGTTGGTCGCCAGGAAATGGGCGGGGGTCGTCACTTACGACACCCTCCGCACCAACCACCATTACGCCTGGCTGACCCCGGCGTCATATCTGGCGATGGCGACCGTCCTGGCCCTGGCGATGATCGCGGTTTCGACCGTCCTCCGGCGACCGTTCCGTCGCTCGACGGCGCTCTGGGCGTTCGCCGCGGGCCTGGGGTGGTCGACGGCCCTGGCGGTCTCCGGCCTGCACGGCCTGGCCAGGCTGGCGCTGGCGTTCGGGATCGCCTCGGCGGTCGCGCGCGCGGCCCTGGCCCGGCCCCGAGGGTTCCGCCGCCTCGTCCGCGCCTCCACGCCGATCGGCCTGGCGGCGACGGCCCTGGTCGCCGTCTCGGCGACGGCGGGAGGGCGATCGTCGGCGGCGATCCGGCCGGCGCGCGACGACGCCCCCAACGTCGTCTTGATCGTGCTGGACACCGCGCGGGCCGATTCGCTGTCGCCCTACGGCTCGGATCGGGACGTCACGCCCAACCTCGCCAAACTGGCCGAGCGCGGGGTCCTGTTCCGTCACGCCCGCTCGACGGCCTCGTGGACGCTCCCCGCGCACGCCTCGTTGTTCACGGGGCGCTGGCCGTCGGAGTTGTCGGTCGACGTCGGCCGGCCGCTGGACGCGACCTACCCGACGCTCGCCGAGGAACTGGCCGCGCGGGGGTACGCGACGGCCGGGTTCGTCGCCAACACCGAGAACTGCAACGCCTGGTACGGCCTCGCCCGAGGCTTCGAGCGCTACGAGGACTTCTACGAGAACGGCCAGGTGACCCCCCTGGAGGTCGTCCGGGGATCGCGGCTGGGGCGATATCTGGCGGCGACCCGTCCAGGGATGAAACTGATCGCGGCGACCGCCGGCCGCGACCGCTATCGTTATCGCAAGTCGGCCGAGATGATCGGCCGCGACGCCCTGGCGTGGCTCGACGACCGCCGCGACGACCGGCCGTTCTTCCTGTTCCTCAACTACTTCGACGCCCACGACCCCTACGTCCCCCCCGACGGGGCGGACCAGCGCTACTGGAACCCCGAGACGTCGGGGCCGGAGGCCGCCCGCGACGGCTACGACGACTGCCTGGCCTACCTGGACGACCAGCTCGGCCGGTTCCTCGACGAGTTGGAGCGCCGGGGCGAGACGGAGCGGACGATCTTCGTGGTGACGTCCGACCACGGCGAGGGTTTCGGCGAGCACGGCCTCTCCGGCCACGGCCTGAGCCTGTATCGGATGGAGACGCACATCCCGCTGGTCGTCGTGGCCCCGGCGGTCCCGGCGGGCGTCGCCGTCGAGCGGTCGGCCAGCCTTCGGGACGTCGCGGCGACGATCCTCGAACTCGTCGACGGAGCCCCGGCCGACGGCCCGTTCCCAGGATCGTCGCTGGTCGCGGCCTGGGACGACGCCGTCCCCGACGCCCCCGCGCCGGTGCTTTTGGAACTCGACCGCGGCCGCGCCGTCCCCGACGAGGCGGCCGAGGGCGCTCCCGCGCGGCTGGGGCCGATGCGCTCTTTGGTGGCCGATCGCCACGCCTACATCGTCAACGGCGACGGCGGCGAGGAACTCTACGACCTCGACGACGACCCCGAGGAAACCCGCGACCTCTCCGGCTCGCCCGACGCCGCGGCGCGCCTCGAACGCTTCCGCGACCTCATGCGGTCGATGGAGTGACCGCCGACGCGGGGATCGAGGCGAACGCGACGTCTCCCTCCCGCGGCTCGACCCGCCGCGCCGCCGGCTCAGAGTCTGTCTCATAAGTGGGCAAGGGACGACCATCACGGTCTTCCCCCCTCGCGGGGGGAGACAGACCGCGAAGCGGCCGGATGAGGGGGATGACGCGCGGGACGACCGTTGGAATTCGCGGAAGCCCGTCCGGCAAGCCCTGGACGTCGATGGTCTTCTGGCGCGCGCCCCCCCGTCCGGCCCTTCGGGCCACCTTCCCCCGCGAGGGGGTAAGGACGTTATGCCGGCCGCGGCTCCCTTATGGGACAGGCTCTCAGATGGGCGGGCCTTCCTCGGCGACTCCCTCGTCGCCCATGTCTTCCTCCTGACCGCCGCTGAAGGCCCGGCGGGCGGAGTCGCCCACGTGGAAGTTCTCCAGCGCCAGGTCGATCTTCGGACTGATGGCGTTCTTCTCGGCCTTGGGGTACTCGAAGATCAACGCGACCTTCTGGGGCGAGGTCTTGCCGCCGTAGAGATAGACCTTCATCTCGTTGGCCTCGCGGTCGACGGTGGCGGTCTGAAAGGCGTTGGTCTCGCGGCTGAACTTGGACTGCTTCGACTCCGCCTTGAAATTGGCCAGTTGCAGGTCCGCGCCGGTGGCGTCGCGGATCATTCCGACGACCTCCTCGTTGAAGTCGCCGCGGGGGGGGGCCTCGGGCTGGGGTGACTCCCCCTTCTTGGCCGCGGGCTTGGGGAGGTCGACCCGGGCGAGCACGTGCATGCTCTGGCCGGCCTGGTCCATGAAGGAGTTCTCCAGGCTGAACAGGCCGGGCTCCACGGCCGCGAACTGGAAGGCCTGGGTGGGGCCGGAGAGGCCGACCGGCGGGCGGACGTAGATCCCCAACTCCTGCATCTTGCCCGTGACCGGCGGCGAGAGGTTCGCGTCCAGCCGCTTGTCGTACTTCATCCGCTCCAGCGTCTGCTCGATGCGGTAGTCGTAGTTGTGCATTCCGCAGCCGACCGCCAGGAGCGTTCCGAGACCGATCAGCATCGCCCGCGCGCGTTTCATCGACGAAAGCCCCTCTCGATTCGACCCGCCTCGTCCCGTCCGCCGCCGGCCCCGGCGCGGATCGCGAAGGGCCGGGCTCGTGGCGGTCAGAAGATCATAGCCCCCCGGCGGAAGCGACGCCAGTCGCCGGTCGCGATTGCGCGCGGGCCCGGTCGCCGGCGGCCGCGTCGTCGGGGAAGGGACGCGGGACGGCGCGATCAGCGGGCCGCCTCGATCCAGAGCACCCGCCGCGGCGAGCTCGGCACGTCCGGTCCCAGATCGACGCGGCGGACCGGCTCGTTGCGGTCCTCGGCGTGCAGGAGGCCGTGATCGCCGCGATCCTCGAACCAGCGGACCAACGCCAGGCCGTCGACCCAGGCGACGACCATGCGGCCGTCCAGCGTCGCGGGAGACTCGGAGACGGGGGCGAAGGCGACCGACGTCCCCCTCGGAAGCACCGGCGACATGGAGTCGTCGGGAATGGTCAGGCAGCGCCCCTCGCGCCGGGCCTCCAGCCACTCGCGCCCGCCCCGTCCGGGATCGGCGCGGAGCGTGTCGTGGCCGAGCCGGGGCGTGTTCTCCCGCGGCGCGATCGTTCGGCCGCCGGCCTCGCCCGCGGCCGGGCGCTCCGATTCCAAAAGCCGCGTCGCGGTCGAGTCGAGTTCGGTCGACGCCTCCCCCTCCAGGAGTTGCAGCGCGGTTCGCAGAAGCGCCCCGACCATGACGGCCGATTGCGGCGCGGCCTCGCTCCGTTCCGGCCGCACCGCGGGTCGAAACCGCGAACCCTTGCCGTGGAGCAGCCAACCGGGCTCGACCGCGGTCAGCTCGATGATCTTGAGCACGACCTCGGCCGGGACGGTGACGCCCCCCTCGTAGTTGTACCAGGTGCGCACCGGGATCCCCAGACGGCGAGCCATCTCCGGACCCCCGCGCTCGCCGAAGAGTTCCAGCCGCAGGGCCGCCAGCCGCTCGGCGAGTTCGAGCTTGGCGCGCAACGATTCAGGGAGTGTTTTCCGCCGAGCCATGGGTAAGGTCCATCCTAACGATAAGGAGGTCGGCGACTCGTCGTCGAGGATACTCTCCAAACGCCCCGATCCGCGCCGCGAGAAACCCCACGGGGCCATTTATAGCAGACGTCCGAACCGTTTCCAAGGGCGGATCGGGCGATGTTGAGAAAGATCAACGCGGCGCGGTCGAATCGGTGTCGAAAAAGTTTTCAATCCTCGTCGTCGAGTTTCAGGTCCGTGAGGAATTGGGCGACGGCGTCGTCCTCGTCGCCGCCGCCGGCGAAGAGGTCGTCGGCCGGCTCGGCGGGCTGGGACGGCTTCGCCGCGGCGGCCGGCTCGGCGGCGGCGCCCTCGAGCGGGATGCCGCCGTCGTCGGCGTCCATCTGGAAGCCGTCGTCGTCGTCGTCGGTGGCGAGGCTGACCTCGAAGTCGTCGGCCTCGTCCGAGTCGTCCACGACGGCGGCGATCGCCGCCTCCTCGTGCTCGGCGGTCTCGGCCGACGGGGAGGGGGCGGCCGCGGCCGACGCGACGGCGCCGCCGATCGGGTCGACGCGCAACGCCACGCCGCCGATCGAGATCACGTCGCCCACTTTCAGGGGCTGCTGGCCCAGCACCCGCAACCCGTTGACGTAGGTGCCGTTGGAGCTTCCCAGGTCGCGGACCATCAGCCGGTCGTCGGCCTCGAAGATCTCGCAATGGCGGCGGCTGACCTGCGACGAGCGGATGCGGATCACGCAGTCGTCGTGTCGGCCCACGCTGTTGACGCCGTCGATGAGTCTCAAGGCGGTGACGTCGCTCCGCCCCTTGAGCACTTGAAGTGTGTAGTTCATCGCCAATCGATCTCGCCTGCCTCGGGACCGCGAAGGGGCGCCGCGAGGGCGGTCGGGAGAGGCCGCCGAGAACTCGCGTCCAAACCGCAACCTACATTCTGTGCGTCCCGCGGGCAAATGGAAAGGCCGGAGCGCCCCGACCGCCGCCCCGGAGGGAATTCCGAGATTTCGGCGGCGACCGCTTGTAATCGCCGCCGGGTCCTTTATACTACGTCTGCCGCTCGACGAGAGGGAGGCCGACGCCATCCTCGCCCCAGTCGGCGGCCGCGGCCTCGAAGGCCGAGGACGCGGGAGTAGCTCAGGGGTAGAGCACCACGTTGCCAACGTGGTTGTCGTGGGTTCAAATCCCATCTCCCGCTCTCTTGTATAACCGGCGGGGTTGGCCGTTTCGCTGGAGCGCGTCGGTTGCGTGTTGGCGAGTCCAGCCGCCCGGCCCGTCGCGACCCGAGGAAACGCCTCTCATGACATCCGGCGAAGAGCTTCAATCGACCGCCGTCGAATCCGAGACGGCCCAGGCCGAGCCCGAGAAGAGGAAGCTCGAAATCGACGTCCAGATCGCGGACGCCGGCGCCTGCAAGAAGCACGTCACGATCACCGTCCCCCGGGCGGAGATCGACCGTCAGTACGAGGAATCGCTCGGGACGCTCCAGAAGGAGGCCCAGGTTCCCGGTTTCCGTCCCGGCCGCGCCCCCAAGACGCTCGTCGTCAAGCGGTTCAAGAAGCAGGTCGCCGAGCAGGTCAAGTCGGCCCTGTTGATGGAGACTCTGGAGCAGGTCGACCGCGACTACCAGCTCAACCCCATCACCCAACCGAAGCTGGACGTCGCCGCCATCGCCCTCCCCGAGGAAGGTCCCCTCACCTTCGACATGGAGGTGGAGGTGCGCCCCGAGTTCGCCGCCCCGGCGTACCAGGGCCTGAAAGTCAAGCGGCCCGTCAAGACCGTCTCCGAGAAGGACGTCGACCGCCAGTACGAGCGGTTCCTCGAGCGTTACGCCCGCGTCGTTCCCAAACTGGAGGGCGGGGCCGAGATCGGCGACTACGTGACGGCCGACCTGGTGTTCCTCCGCGAGGACGACGAGGCGACCATCAACGAGGTCAAGGAGATCCAGTTCCGACTCCAGCCCGAGCTGCGCTTCCAGGACGGTCGCGTCCCCGAGATGGGCAAGGCCCTCCAGGGCGTCAAGCCGGGCGAGGTCCGCGAGGTCGAGGCCGAGTTGGGGACCGCCGTCGTCGACCCGACGCTCCGCGGCGCGAAGGTCAAGGTCAAGGCCGTCGTCCACGACCTCAAGACCCTGGACCCGCCCAAGGTCGACCAGGAGTTCCTCCTGGGGATCGGCTTCGAGAGCGTCGGGGAACTGCGCGAGGCCGTCCGCGACGCCCTGGTCCGCCGCAACGAGTCCCAGCAGCGCCAGGCCGTCCGCCGCCAGGTGCTCGACGCCTTGATCGCGGCGACGCCCTTCGATTTGCCCCCCGACCTGGTCTCCCGCCAGGAGAAGAGCACCGCCGCCCGCCTGGTCATGGAACTGGGCGACGAAGGCTACTCCCACGAGGAGATCCGCGCCCGCCAGGCCGAGATCCGCGCCAACGCCCACGAGATGACCCTCCGCTCGCTCAAGGAGTTCTTCATCCTCGCCAGGATCGCCGAGGCCGAGGAGATCAAGGTCGAGGCGGAGGACCTGGAGGCCGAGATCGAGGCGATGGCCGAACGCTCCGGCGAGACCGTCCGCCGCGTCCGCGCCCGGGTCGAGAAGGAAGGGCTCGACGACGCCCTGGCCACCCAGATCCTCGAGCGTCGGGCCCTGGAACACATCCTCAAGTCGGTCGAGTTCGAGGACGTCGCCGCCGACGAGCCCGAAGTCGCCGTCGAGACCCTCGACGAGGCCGCCACCCCCGAGCCCGAAGCCGGGGAGGCCGAGGCCGAGGAAGCCGGCGAGCCCGCCTCGGAGTGACCTCGCGGCCGCGGAAGCGGACCCCTCGCAATCCCGGCCGCCGTCCCCGCCGACACCAGGAAGGGGCCGCGCGGCCGGTCCCACTCGCCACCGAAAGGGATCGTCCATGGCCTTCGACCACCCGCTGGCGGAACCGAAGCTCCAGCGCTATCGCGACTACGCGCGCCAGAGGCAGATGACCCTCGGCGACCTGCTCCTGGAAAACCGGATCGTGTTTTTGGAGGGGGTCATCGACGACGCCGTGGCCAACGCGACGGTGATGAAGTTCCTCTATCTCCAGTACGAGAACCGGACCCAGGGGATCAGTTTCTACATCAACAGCCCCGGCGGCAGCGTCAGCAGCACGCTGGCGATCTACGACACGATGCAGTTCATCGAGTGCCAGATCGCCACCTATTGCATCGGCCTGGCGGCCTCCGGCGCCGCGGTCCTGCTGGCGGGCGGCAGCAAGGGCCGGCGGTTCTCGCTGCCGCACTCCAAGATCATGATCCACCAACCCTACGGCCAGGTCGGCGGCCAGGTCTCCGACATCGAGATCCAGGCCGAGGAGATCCTCAAGAGCCGCCACGTCATCAACGAGATCCTCGCCCTGCACACCGGCCAGCCGATCGAGCGGATCGCCAAGGACACCGAACGCGACCGCTACCTCAACGCGCACCAGGCCAAGGAGTACGGACTGGTCGACGAAGTCGTGGGACGCATCGGCGGCCTCAAGGGCGTCGAGGCCGCCCCCCAGCCGCCGGCCGGCGGCGGCTCCTGACCCGTTCCCGATCCGTCCCGGAACGAACACCCCGCGACGTCGCGCCTGATCCGGCCCGTCCGTCGCCTGTCCGAAGGGCTCACCCCGATGCCACTGGTTCCCATCGTCATCGAGCGCAGCGGCCGTGAAGAACGGGCGATGGACATCTACTCGCGCCTGCTCCAGGACCGCATCATCATCCTGGGGACCGCGATCGACGACAACGTCGCCAACCTGGTGGTCGCCCAGATGCTCGTCCTGGCCCACCAGGACGCCAAGGCCGACATCCACCTCTACATCAACAGCCCCGGCGGCAGCGTCACCGCCGGCATGGCGATCTACGACACCATGCAGTGGGTCCCCTGTGACGTCGCCACCTACTGCATGGGCCAGTGCGCCAGCATGGGCTCGCTCCTGATGACCGCCGGCGCCGCGGGCAAGCGCTACGCCTTGCCCAACAGCCGGATCATGATCCACCAGCCGCTCGCCGGCATGGAGGGGACCGCCACCGAGATCCTGATCCACGCGGAGGAGTTCGTCCGCATGAAGCAGGCCCTCAACGAGATCTACCGCAAGCACACCGGCCAGTCCCTGGAGCGGCTTCAGGAGGACACCGACCGCGACCGCTTCATGTCGCCCGAGGAAGCCAAGTCCTACGGCCTGATCGACCACGTCGTCGATCGCGCCCCCGTCTTCCCGACCAAGACCGACGAGGGGACCGAGAAGGCCTGACGCCGCCTTCCTCCCCTCCACTCCGCCGACGACCGATCACGCCGCGCCTCCCCAGGCGCGGCGTTTTTTCATGCGCCGAACGATCCGGGAGGCGCGCGATGGGCCCAGGGTTTGCCACTATGACCATAAACGGAACACGAAGAGTCCGCGGTCCCGCGGGGCCGAGTCGTTCGACCCGCGCCGGGCCGCGACGCGCAGGGGAGGCGGGAGATGACGCGCGAGACGTTCCGCGACCGTCACGAGGGCGGTCGCGCGCTGGCGGATCGATTGGAGGGTCTGGCGGATCGCTCGGACGTCCTCGTCCTGGCCTTGCCCCGCGGGGGCGTGCCGGTGGGTTTCGAGGTCGCGCGTCGGCTCCACGCGCCTCTGGACGTCTTCCTCGTCCGCAAGCTCGGCGTCCCCGGCCATTCGGAGCTGGCCTTCGGGGCGATCGCCGCCGACGGCGTCCAGATGATCAACCGCGGCGTCGTCTCGGCGCTTGGGATCGCGCCCGGGGACGTCGCGGCGGTGATCGCGGAGGAGACGGCGGAACTGGCCCGCCGCGAGCGCGAATACCGCGACGACCGCCCCCCGCCGCAAGTCACGGGCGCGACCGCGATCCTCGTGGACGACGGCCTCGCCACCGGGGCGAGCATGCTCGCCGCGGTCGCCGCCCTGCGCCGGCTACGGCCGGCGCGGATCGTGGTCGCCGTCCCGGTCGCCGCGGCCTCGACGCGCGAGGAGTTCGCCCGCGTGGTCGACGAGGTCGTCTGCGTCCGCGCGCCCGAGGCGTTCCACTCGGTCGGGTCGTGGTACGACGATTTCACGCAAACGACCGACGCGGAGGTCCGCGAGTTGCTGCGACGCGCGGAGGTCGAACGGACGGACGCGGCGACGCCGGATTGATCGCGTTCCGGCGACGTTCCCGCCGCATTCGGAGGTACGGATCATGAGTCGCGCGTCCACCGTCTCCCGATCTGCCGTGGAGGTCGCCGCCGGCGGGGTTCGCTTGCAAGGCGACCTGACCGTCCCCGACGCCGCGTCGGGCCTCGTCCTGTTCGCGCACGGTAGCGGCAGCGGTCGCCGGAGCCCCCGCAATCGCTTCGTGGCCGAATCGCTCCAGGCCGCCGGGCTGGCGACCTTGCTGTTCGACCTGCTCACCGAGGAGGAGGAGCGTCGGGAGCGGTTCACGCGCCACCTTCGATTCGACATCGACCTTTTGATCGGCCGTTTGACCGCGGCGACGGACTGGGCGGCCGATCGTCCCGAACTTCAAGGCCGGAAGATCGGCCTCTTCGGGGCCAGCACGGGCGCGGCGGCCGCCCTGGGAACCGCGGCCGCGCGCCCCGACGTCGCGGCGGTCGTATCGCGTGGCGGTCGGCCCGATCTCGCGCCCGAATCCGCGCTCCAGGCGGTTCGCGCGCCGACGCTGTTCATCGTGGGCGGAGAGGACGCGACCGTCCTGGAGTTGAACCGGCGGACCCTGGAGCGGATGTCGGCGCCGGTGATGCTGGAGGTCGTTCCCGGCGCCTCGCACCTGTTCGAGGAACCGGGCGCCCTGGAGCGGGCGGCGGAACTCGCTCGCGAATGGTTTAAAACGTATTTAGCGGGCTGAGGCGGCTCGGCCGTCGCGAGGAGAGGGGAGCGTCGCCATGACTCGGATTCATCGGGGGACCCGGCGAGAGCCGGCGCCGTCGCCGGAGTTGATCGACCAGGTCCGGGGCTCGGCGCGGCCGCTGCGCGGCGCCGGGGACCTGGACCCGCTGGTCGACCGGATCGGCGACGCCCGCTTCGTGCTGCTGGGCGAGGCGTCGCACGGCACGTCGGAGTTTTACACCTGGCGCGCGGCGATTTCGAGGCGGCTGATCGAGGAGAAGGGTTTTTCGTTCATCGCCGTGGAGGGTGACTGGCCCGACTGCCACCGGGTCGATCGTTACGTCAAGGGCCGCGGCGACGCCCCCGCCTCCGCCCGCGAGACGCTGCGGGGCTTCCAGCGCTGGCCGACGTGGATGTGGGCCAACGAGGAGGTCGCCGAGTTGGTCGAGTGGCTTCGAGGCCGCAACGATTCCCTGTCGGAGGAACGCAAGGCCGGTTTTTACGGGCTCGACGTGTACAGCCTGTGGGACTCGCTCCACGCGATCCTGGAGTACGTCCGCAAGCACGATCCCGCAGCCTTGCCGGCGGCCATGGCCGCGTTCCGCTGCTTCGAGCCCTTCGCGGAGGACGTCCACGACTACGCCGGGGCGGCGCGGTTCGCGTCGGAGTCCTGCGAGGACGAGGTCGTCGAATTGCTTCGCGAGATGCGACGGATCAAGGGGCGCGACGAGCCGCCGACGCCCGACCAGCGCGAGACCCGGTTCGCGGCCGAACAGAACGCCCTGGTTCTTCGCGACGCCGAGGCCTACTACCGGGCCATGGTCCGCGGCGGCTCGGAGACGTGGAACCTCCGCGACCGTCACATGGTCGAGACCCTGGAGCGACTCGTGGCGTTCCACGGCCCCGACGCCCGCGCCATCGTCTGGGAGCACAACACCCACGTCGGCGACGCCCGATTCACCGACATGAACGCGCGCGGGGAGGTCAACGTCGGCCAGCTCGTCCGCGAGCGCCGGGAGGCCGACGGCGTGGTGATCGTCGGCTTCTCCGCGTGGCGGGGGACCGTGATCGCCGGCCGCGAGTGGGAGGCGCCGATGCGACGGATGACCGTCCCCCCCGGACGCGAGGGAAGTTGGGAGGACGTTCTGCATCGCGCGAGCGGCGCGGACGCCCTGCTCCTGTTCGACGACGCCTGGAACACGTCCGACGCCCTGGCGGTTCGCGGCCACCGGGCGATCGGCGTGGTCTACCATCCCGAGCGCGAGCGGTTCGGCAACTACGTTCCGACCGTGCTGCCGCGCCGCTACGACGCGCTTTTGCATTTTGAGCGGGCCGAGGCGCTTCGCCCCCTGGCGGGCGTCCCCGTCGACGAGCGCGGGGAGGTCCCGGAGACGTTCCCGTCGGGCGTTTGAGCCCGCGTCAGAAGAACAAGGCCCACCGGAACCAGAAGGTCTGGTAGCGGTCGATGGCGCCGCTGCCGGGGGATTGGACCGGGATCGGGTTGTTGAACCAGGTCCACACGTAGTGGAAGCTGAATCGGGTGTAGGCGTTGGGCCACCAGTTGACGCCGGCGTCGAAGGATTCCATCCGGTTGGTGGACTTCGCCAGGTCCACGAAGCCGCGCTGCATGTCGCCGCGGCCGGCGTTGATCTCGTTCCACTGGGCGGCGATCTGCCAGGCGCCGGGGCCGTACTCGCCGCGGCTGGGGATGAACGGCCGCAAGGGCTCCATCACCGTGTAGCCCTGGAAGCCGTTGCCCATGAAGTCGCGTTCGCCGGTGAGCCAGTAGGAGCCCATCAGCATGTAACCCCACTGGGTGGAGCGGCCGGAGTTGACGCCGTTGGTCAACTGGCGGCTGTAGTTGATCATTTCGCCCAGGAAGCTGAAGCGGCCGTACCAGAAGAGGTGCTCGGCCATGCGGGCCTCCTCGCCGCTGGCGCGCATGTTGTCATTGTAGATGTACCACGGGACGCCGACTTGGGTGATGAAGTTGTTGTTCAAGCTGAGGTCGGTGTTGTTGAGCGTGTTCGAGGAGGTCGGCTGGTTCAGGGCGTAGTTGTTCTGGCCGGCCGAGATGTCGACGCCGCCGCCGAGGCCCTCCAGCAGCGAGCCGTGCCAGGCGTCGCCGCGGAACGGGGTGGTGGTGAACGAGCCGTAGTAGGACACGTTCCGGTTCAAGGCGCCGTAGGTGCCCGCGGGGGAGTTGGCCAGGCCCGACCACCACTGGATCCGGTTGTCGAGCAGGGTGCCGGTGAACATGGCGCCGATGCCGCGACGGGCTTCAAGCGGGAACATCGCCGAGTCCGCGATGGCCGGCGTCAGGGTCGGCATGAAGGCGTAGTACTCGTAACCCACGGGCAACAGGCCCCTTCCGAGCCGAAGGCTGACGTTCGGCCGGATGTGCCACATCATGTAGGCGTCCATCATGTTGAAGTTGCCGAGCGTGCCTTCGATGCCGAGCTGGTAGCTGAAGTCTTTGGTGACGTTGCCGTAGAAGAAGAGACGTTGAAAGGGAAGGTTGAAGCCCTGCTCGATGGTCGGCAGGTTGCCGCGGTCGAAGTTGGTGGAGTCGATCGAGTAGACCTGGGCGAAGTTCAGCGAGTACTCGTCGTCGGCGGTGGAGAGGCTGAAGTAGGCGCCTCCCCCCTTCGGGCCGGTGCCGTCGTGGTGGAAGCGGAACCGCGCCCGCAGGCCGTGGACCTGGGGATCGGCCTTTTCGACCTCGTCGGGGTCCAGATCGGTGGAGAGCCGGGGCGGGGGAGGCGCGGCGGCCTCGGCGGCCCCCTGCATGTAGGGGGCCGTGAAGTCGTAGGCCTCGGCCCCGCCGGCGGCGTGCGCCGCGTCGAGCTGCTGCTGCAGCGACTCGACCTGCGATTTGAGCTGGCGGGCCTCGGCGACCTCCGAGCGGAGCCGGCGCAGTTCGCTTAAGATTTCGGAATCCGCCACCGACCCCGCCGGGGCCTCGGCGGGCGTCGCCACGGCCGCCTCCGCCTCCGCCTCGGCCGGCGCCGCGGGCGCGGCCGCGGGCGGCGGAACGGCCGGGACCGCCTCGGCCTCCTGCCCGTAAGACGGCGCCGCCCACGACCATGCGCCTAAAGCCAGGCTCGCGAGGACCGCGCCTCGCCGCTTCACCCCGTTCGCCATGTCCGTATCTCCCGACGTCGGCCCCGACGTTCCCATCCCTGGAACGTCCCCGGCGCGACGGTTCTGACCAAGGTATCGATCGCGACGGATGCGAGGGTTGACCGAAAAATCGCCGCGGCGCCGATTTTTCAGCGTCGTCGCGTCGTCGCGACCCGAGCGATTCAGGGGCCTTCGCGGCGGCGGATCGATCGAGGCCCGCGCCGTCAAGATCGAATTCCCTCGGCCGGCGGCGGGGTGTTACGAATTAAAACATCGTATTACCTGGGCGAAAAATGACGTTGCCCGGTTGATTCCGGGCCTCGCCTTTGAAATACTGACCCATAGATCAGCAACTCCTAATATGGAGCGCTCATTCTCATATGGGTCGATTTCAATCGCTCGTCCCCCGCTCCGGCGGGAACGTCTGGCACGCCGTCTTGGTCGCTCTGCGCGGCGTCGGGCAAATCATGTTCCAGGGGCACGCCGCCACCGGCGCGTTCTTCCTGGCCGGACTCGCGGCGTTGCAGAACCCGCCGGTCCTGATCGGGGCGGTGATGGGGGCGGCGATCGGGCCGATCTTCGCGGTCCTCGCCGGCTACGACCGGGAGCATGTCGAGCAGGGGCTCTACGGGTTCAACTCGACGCTGGTCGGGCTGGCGATCCCGGTGTTCCTGTTGTCGTCGGATCCGCGGTCGTGGGTCGTCAACGCGCTCGGCTGCGTGCTGGCGACGGTGATCACGTGGCTGGGGCTCCGGTTCCTCAAGTTCCCGGCGTTCACCGGGCCGTTCGTGGTGGCGACCTGGATCACGCTCCTGGCCACCCACGGATTGATGGGGCATGCGTTCGACGTCCCGTCGTCGGAATTTCCGCTGGAGGAGGGGGGGTTTTTGGCGGAGGTGCTTCGGGGCGAGTCCGAGGTCATGCTGGGGGACAACCAGTTGACCGGGGCGTTGTTCCTGGTCGGGATCGCGATCAGCAATCCCTGGCATGCGTTCCTGGCGTTTTTGGGGTCGGTGATCGGCACCGGCATCGGCCACTACCACGGCGACCCGGCGAACAACCTGTCGGTGGGGATCTACGGCTACAACGGGGCGTTGGCGGCGGAGTCGCTGTCGCTGGCGAAGCCGGCCCTGGCGCTGCCGATCCTGGCGGCGGGGGTGTCGACCCTGCTGGTTGAGTATTTCCCCGGCAAGCTGGGGATCCCGGCCTTGACGGCGCCGTTCGTGGCCGCGGCGTGGCTCGTGCTCTTGACGGTGTGGATCGAGCATCGGTTGTTCGGCAAGCGCGCGGAGTGAGTTCGGACACGTTGGACTACGGAGGAGACCCATGCATCTGACTCCCGGCGAGATGGAGAAGTTGTTGATTCATCAACTCGCCCAGGTCGCCCAGCGGCGCAAGGAGAAGGGGCTGAAGCTCAACCATCCGGAGTCGATGGCGATCATCTGCGCCGCGGCCCTGGAGGGGGCGCGGGAGGGGAAGACCGTCGAGGACGTGATGAAGGAGGCCGCGACCGTCCTGACCAAGGGCGACGTCATGGACGGGGTGGCCGACATGATCCCGTTCGTCCAGGTGGAGGCGATCTTCACCGACGGCAGCCGGCTCGTGACGGTCCACGAACCGATCAAGTGACCCTTGACCCGGGAGGAAGACCATGGCCGATACCAAGAACCCGTCGGGCGATCCGGTCGACGTGGGTTGGAAGGCGCACCCGGACGCTCCCCGGCACGTGGCCGCCGGCGAGCCCCACGTCCCGGTGGGGGGCGTGGCCGTCGGGGACGGCGACGTCGAGCTGAACGAGGGACGGCCGACGACCACGATGAAGGTCCGCAACACCGGCGACCGGCCGATCCAGGTCGGGTCGCACTTCCATTTCTTCGAGGTCAACCGCTACCTGGAGTTCGACCGCCTGAAGGCGTTCGGCCAGCGGCTGGACATCCCCGCCACCACCGCCATCCGGTTCGAGCCGGGCGACGAGAAGGAGGTGACGCTGGTGCCGTTCGGCGGCAAGCAGTTCTGCTACGGGTTCAACAACCTGGTCGACGGCTGGACCGGCGAGGGCCCGCACCACGACTACCGGCCCAACCGCGAGTCGGCCGTGAGGCATGCGAAGGAGCGGGGGTTCAAGGGCGCCTGACCAGGGGGGATTTCCATGTCGAAGATTTCACGCAAGGAATACGCCGACCTGTTCGGGCCGACCACCGGCGACAAGATCCGCCTGGGCGACAGCGACCTGTACGTCGAGATCGAGCGCGACCTCCGCGAGTACGGCGACGAGCTGGTCTGCGGCGGCGGCAAGACGCTTCGCGACGGGATGGGGTCGGACAACAAGCTGACCCAGGAGGCCGGCTGCCTCGACCTGGTGATCACCAACGTCACCATCCTCGACCCGCTCTTGGGCGTGGTGAAGGCCGACGTCGGGATCCGCGACGGCCGGATCGTCGGCGTCGGCAAGGCGGGCAACCCCAGCACCATGCGGGGCGTCACCCCGGGGCTGGCGACCGGCACCGCGACCGACGCGATCACCGGCGAGCATCTGATCCTCACCGCCGCCGGGATGGACACCCACGTCCATTACATCTGCCCGCAGCAGGTCTGGGAGGCCCTCTCCAACGGCTTCACCACCCTCTGGGGCGGCGGCATCGGCCCCTCCGACGGCACCAACGGCGTCACCTCCACCAATGGCCCCTGGAACCTGGAGATGATGCTCCGGGCCGTCGAGGGGCTCCCCTTGAACTTCGGCTTCCAGGGCAAGGGGAACTGCAGTTCCCCCGCGCCCCTGGTCGAACAGCTTCGCGCCGGCGCCGCCGGCTTCAAGATCCACGAGGACTACGGGACCACCCCCGCGGCGATCCGGTCGTGCCTCTCGGTCGCCGACGAGTACGACGTCAGCGTCGCCGTCCACACCGACACGCTCAACGAGTCGGGGTTCGTGGAGGACACGATCGCCGCCTTCGACGGCCGGACGATCCACACCTACCACTCCGAGGGCGCCGGCGGCGGCCACGCGCCCGACCTCCTGAAGGTCGTCGGCCAGCCCAACGTCATGCCCAGCTCGACCAACCCGACGCTCCCCGTCGGCGTCAACTCGGTCGCCGAGCTGTTCGACATGATCATGGTCTGCCACAACCTCAACCCCAAGATCCCCTCCGACGTCGCCTTCGCCGAGAGCCGGGTCCGGGCCGAAACCATCGTCGCCGAGAGCGTGCTGCACGACATGGGCGCCATCTCCATGATCGGCAGCGACTCCCAGGCCATGGGCCGCATCGGCGAGAGCTTCCGCCGCTCCTTCCAGACGGCCCACCTCATGAAGCAGGCCCGCGGCCCGCTCCCGGAGGACTCCGCCGGCAACGACAACTTCCGGGTCCTCCGCTACCTCGCCAAGGTGACGATCAATCCCGCCATCACCGCCGGGATCTCCGAACACCTGGGCTCGATCGCCCCCGGCAAGATGGCCGACCTGGTCCTCTGGGCGCCGGAGTTCTTCGCCGCCAAGCCCAAGATGGTCATCAAGGGCGGCTTCATCGTCTGGGCCAACATGGGCGACCCCAACGCCTCGCTCCCCACCCCCCAGCCGATGTTCTACCGCCCCATGTTCGGCGCCTACGGCTCGGCCCTGGCCAAGACCTGCACCACCTTCGTCTCCCGCGCCGCCTACGACCGCGACGTGAAGGCGAAGTACGGCCTGCAGCGCGACGTCAAGCCCGTCACGCACACCCGGATCCTGACCAAGCGGCACATGGTCCGCAACGGCTACGTGCCGAACATCGACGTCAACCCGGAGACCTTCGCCGTGACCGTCGACGGCGAACACCTGACGGTCAAGCCCCCCAAGACGATCTCGCTCAACCAGCTTTACTACTTCTGCTGAGCCCGCGGGAACGACGGAGGCGGCCGTGATCCTCATCGAAAAAACCCTGGGCAACGCCGGCGACCCGGCGTGGTCCAAGCAGTTGGAGGGGGCCGAGATCGACCCCCTCGACCTCGACCAGTGGCAGGCCCAGAAGAACCGCTTCCGTCGCAAGACGGCGGCGGGCGTCGAACTGGCCGTGGCCCTGGGACGCAACGCGCACTTGCGCGACGGCGACGTCCTGGTCTGGGACGAACCGGCCAGAAAGGCCGTCGTCGCCCGCGTGAGCCTGAAGGAGGTCATGGTCCTGCGGTTCGACGCCCTTCTGGGACGTCGGCCGGCGGACCTGGCCCGCGCCTGCATCGAACTGGGCCACGCGCTGGGCAACCAGCACTGGCCGGCCGTCGTCAAGGGAGACGCCGTGTACGTCCCCCTGACCGTCGACCGCAAGGTGATGGCCTCGGTGATGCGGACCCACGCCTTCGAGGGCGTCACCTGCGATTTCATTCCGGGATCGGAAGTCATCCCCTACCTGGCCCCGCACGAGACCCGCCGGCTCTTCGGCGGCGCCGACGCGACGCCCCACTCGCACGCCGCGGCGCTTCTGAAAGACGAGGAGTGAGCCGGTCGGGCCGAAGACGAAACCGAAACCTCGCGAACCCACGACCGCCGAACCCGAGGGGGACGCATGGCGACGATCTCCGAATTGACGCGCGTCCTCCAGTTCGGCGACTCGCTGCTGCCGATCGGGGCGTTCTCGTTCTCCAACGGCCTGGAGTCGGCCGTGCAGGGCGGCGTCGTCCGCGACGTCGCGTCGCTGCGCGAGTTCGTCCTCGCGGCCGTCGAGCAATCGGCCAACGCCGACGGCCTGGCGCTTCTGGCGGCCCACCGCGCCGCCGCCGCCGGCGACGCGCCGGGGATCGACCGCGCCGACCGCGCCGTGATCGAGCGCAAGCTCAACGAGGAGATGCGGACCATGACCCTGCGCATGGGCCGCAAGCTCGCCGAGCTGGCCGAGCGCCTCCTCGGCCGCTCGACCGCCTCGGCCTCCTGGCTCGACCGGATCAAGGCGGGCGCGACGCCGGGAACCCTGCCGACGGCCCAGGCCCTCGTCTTCGCCGACCTCGGCCTCTCGGAACGCGACGCCTTCGCCGTGCATCAGTACGGCGTCGCCACCATGATGATCAACGCCGCCTTGCGACTGATGAGGATCCACTACCTGGACGTCCAGGCGATCCTGTTCGAGGCCAACGGCCTCGCCGAACCCTCCTACGCGCGGGCGGCGGCGCTGGGGCTCGACGACATGTACGCCTTCGCGCCGGAGTACGACGTCCTGGCGTCGCTGCACGTCCAGGCGCACGTCCGCATGTTCATGAATTGAGGCTCGCGCCCATGGCCAAGAACGTAACCCGGATCGGCGTCGGCGGTCCCGTCGGATCGGGGAAGACCGCCACGATCGAGGCGATCACCCCCAAGCTTTTGGATCTCGGCGTCAAGGTCCTGATCATCACCAACGACGTCGTCACCACCGAGGACGCCAAGCACGTCCAGCGGACGCTCAAGGGGGTGCTGGTCGAGGAGCGGATCATCGGCGTGGAGACCGGGGCCTGCCCGCACACCGCGGTGCGCGAGGACCCCAGCATGAACATCGCCGCCGTCGAGGAGATGGAGGAACGCTTCCCCGACGCCGACGTCCTCTTGCTGGAAAGCGGCGGCGACAACCTCACGCTGACTTTCAGCCCCGCGCTGGTCGACTTCTTCATCTACGTCATCGACGTCGCCGCCGGCGACAAGATCCCGCGCAAGAACGGCCCCGGCATCGCCCAGTCGGACATCCTGGTCATCAACAAGACCGACCTGGCCCCCTACGTCGGCGCCAGCCTGGAAGTCATGGACCGCGACTCCAAGGCCATGCGCGGCGACAAACCCTACGTCTTCACCAACTGCAAGACCGGCGAGGGCCTCGACCGCTTGGTCGAACTCATTCGCGACAACGTCCTCTTCGATTTGAACCTGAAGACGAAGGCCTCCTCGTGAACCTCGCGCCGACCCCCCACGAACTGCTGCCGTATCTCGACGAACCGCCGCAACACCCCGTCGGCGGCTTCGGCAAGGTGCCGATGCTCCGCCTTCGGTTCGAACGCCGCGGCGAACGCTCGATCCTGGCGAGCATGGAACGGCGCGCCCCGCTTTTGGTGTTGAAGACCCTCTACTGCGACGAGGGGATGCCGGAACTGCCGGTCGTCTACGTCATCTCCAACTCCGGCGGGATTCTTCAGGGCGACCGCTACACGATGGACTTCGCCGTCGCCGCCGACGCCTTCGCCCACGTCACGTCGCAGTCCGCCACCAAGATCCACGAGATGGATGTCAACCACGCCTCCCAGATCCAGACGATCACCCTGGAGGACGGGGCGTACCTCGAGTACCTGCCGGAGCCCGTCATCCCGTTCGCCCGCTCGCGGTTCCTGATGCGCACCGACGTCGAGATCGCCCCCTCCGCCACCCTCCTCTACGGCGAGATCCTGATGGCGGGCCGGAAATACTACGGCGAGGGCGAACTCTTCAAGTTCGACGTCTACTCCTGCGCCGTGCATGCCAAACGGCCCGACGGCTCGCCCCTGTTCGTCGAGAAGTACTTGATCGAGCCGGCCCGCTCCGCGGTCGCTCGGGCGGGCGTGATGGGGGATTACCACGTCTACGGCAACGTCCTCTTGCTGACCCCGCCGGCCGTCGCCGACGCCGTCGCCGCGCGGGCCGTTACCGGCTGGAACCGCGGAGAAGGCTGGGCGGCGGGCGTCAGCCGGCTCCCTAACTCCGCCGGGCTGATCTACAAAATCCTCGCGCGGGAGTCGGAGCCCGTCCGCCAGATGGTCCGCGACTTCTGGACCGTCGTCCGCGCCGAGGCCGTCGGCCGACCGGTCCATCGCAAGTTCCCCTGGCGTTGAGGCGACGCGAACCCTCCGGCCCGGCTTCGCGTCCGGCCGGAGGTCCGCATGCCGCTCGTTGAGATCCTGGACGTGCTTCGCGCGGGCGTCGCGCCCGCGCGAAAGCGTCCGTGACGTCAGAGGGTCGCCAGGTAGCCGCCGTCGACCGGCAGGGCGATCCCGGTGACGTAGTCGCTGGCGGGGCTGGCGAGGAAGACCGCGGCGCCGGCCATGTCGGCGGGCTGGGCCCAGCGGCCCTGGGCGATCCGGGCCAGCACGCGCTCGTGCAGGCCCGGCACCTGCTCGCGCGCGGCGATGGTCATCTCGGTGTCGAACCAGCCGGGAAGGATGGCGTTGACCTGGATGCCGTCGGCCGCCCACGCCAGGGCGAGGCTCTTGGTGAGCTGGACGATCCCTCCCTTGGTCGCCGCGTAGGCCGCGGCGAACGACGAGCCGAAGACCGACGTCATGCTCCCGGTGTTGACGATCTTCCCGCCCCCCTGCCGCTTCATCCAGGGGTAAACCGCCTTCGACGCCATGAACGCCGAGGTCAGGTTGGCGGCCAGCACCTCGTTCCACTCGTCGAGCGTGAAGTCCTGCGGCGCGTGGCGGATGTTGATGCCGGCGTTGTTGAACAGGGCGTCGACGCGGCCGAACCGCGCGGCGGCCTCGGCGACGGCCCGCTCGACCTCCTCGGGCTTGCTCAAATCGGCGACGACGGCCAGGGCCCCGGCCCTGGACTTGCTTTCGATCTCGGCGGCGGCCTTCCGGGTCTTCTCCGGGTTGCGGCCCACCACGGCGACCGACGCGCCGGCCTCGGCGAGCCCCAGGGCCATCCCCAGGCCGATGCCGCCGTTGCCCCCGGTGACGATCGCGGTCTTTCCCGACAGGTCGAACAGGCTCAAGGCACGCTCCCTTTCCCGACCGCCCCGGCGGTTCGAACCGGGCCTCGCCGGCCGTCGGACGTCTTGCCGCCGCGGCGCGAAGGTAGGATCATGGTGGCGGGGCCCTCGGCTCGGCCACCCGCCCCGCTTTCTACGTTCAGGCTATACGACGCGCCGTTCGCGGGCAAGCGGGCCGACGCCCGCCGTCGCGAACCGCGCCCTCGGAGATCCGCCGCGATGCCCGACCCGCGCTGGGAGACCCTGGCCGACATCCTCATCGACCACTCCGTCCGCCTCCAGGCCGGCGAGACCCTCTTGATCGAGTGCTTCGACCCGGCCGACACGACCCTGCCGCGGCTATTGGTCCGCAAGGCGGCCGAGCGCGGCGGGCTCGCGCTGGTGGAGACCCGCGACGCCCGCGTCGTCCGCGAGCTGGTCCTTCGCGGCTCCCAGGAGGCCGTCGAGAAGTGGGGCCGGATCGACGCCGCCCGCATGGAGCAAGCCCAGGCGTACATCGGCCTTCGCGGCGCCTGGAACATCAGCGAGATGGCCGACGTCCCCGCCGATAAGCTCGACGTCTACAACACCCTCTACCAGAAGCCCGTCCACTTCGAGCGCCGGGTGCCGCATACCAAGTGGTGCGTGCTGCGGCTCCCCAACGCCAGCATGGCCCAGCAGGCCGGCACGGGCACCGAGGCGTTCGAGGACTTCTACTTCGACGTCTGCACCCTCGACTACGCCAGGATGGCGAACGACCTGAAGCCGCTGACGGCCCGGATGGAGGCCGCCCGCGAGGTTCGAATCACCGCGCCGGACACCGACTTGACGTTCTCGATCGCCGGCATCCCGGTGGTGCCGTGCTTCGGAACGATGAACATTCCCGACGGCGAGGTCTTCACCGCCCCGGTTCGCGATTCGATCAACGGCCACGTCCGGTTCAACGCCCCCACCATTTATCAGGGCGCCTCCTTCGACGGCGTCCGCCTGGAGTTCCGCGACGGCAAGGTCGTGAAGGCCGATTGCGCCGGGGGCGACGCCGAGAAGCTCGGCCGGATCCTCGACGCCGACGATGGCGCCCGCTTCGTCGGCGAATGGTCGATCGGCTGCAACCCGCGGATCCTCAAGCCGATGCGCGACATCCTCTTCGACGAGAAGATCGCCGGCAGCTTCCACCTCACCCCCGGCAACGCCTACGACGAGGCCGACAACGGCAACCGCTCCAAGATCCACTGGGACCTCGTGCAGATCCAGCGCCCCGAGTACGGCGGCGGGACGATCGCCTTCGACGGCGTTCCGATCCGCGTCGACGGCCGGTTCGTCATCGACGACCTCAAGCCGCTGGACGCGGGCTGAGCGGTTCGCGCGGCGATCACGCCGCGCCGGTTCGGGGTTCGGCGGCGGCGGGCGGGGGGCAGGACGGCAAGAGGAGCGTGAAGGTGGAGCCCTCGCCGCGGCGGCTCTCGGCGCGGATGCGGCCGTGGTGGGCCTCCACGATGTCGCGACAGACGGCCAGGCCCAATCCGGTCCCTCCCAGGCCGCCGGAGTCGGGGCCGGTCTTGGTCGAGAAGAAGGGCTCGAAGATGTTGCGAAGGTCGGCCGGGGCGATCCCCACGCCCTGGTCGGCCACGCTCAACTCGACCGTCCGCGCGGCGGGGTCGCTCGCCAGGCGGATCCGCAGCGGGCCGCCGTCGGGCATGGCCTGGCGGGCGTTGATGACGAGGTTCACCAGCACCTGCTGGATCTGGGTGGCGTTGACGCGGGCGAACGGCCGATCGGCGATTTGAACGTCCAGGCGGACGCCGTGTCTGTTCAAGTCCTTGCCGACGAGCATCGCCACGTCGTCGACCAACCTGGCCATCTCGGTCGGCTCGCGGTGGTTGGGGTCGCGGCCGGGGCGGGTCATGCCGAGCATCCCGCCGGTGATCGCCGCGGCCCGCTCGCCGGCCTCCAGGATCTTCTTGAGCGCCCGCTCGCGGTAGGCCGGGTCCGGGTTGCGCAAGGCCAATTTGGCGTAGCTGATGACCGGCGTCAGCGCGTTGTTCAACTCGTGGAAGACGCCGCTGGCTAGAAGGCCCATGCTGCTGACCCGTTGCAGCGCCGTCACCTGACGCTTGAGGGCCTCAAGCGCCTCGACGGCCTCGACGTCCGAGGTCGCGCGGGGGTCGGCCGCGGCTTGCTTCCTGCTCATGCGCGACATCCCCCGCGGCCTCCCGTCCGTGATTCGCCTCCACGCTTTAACGTATCGGCAGGCCGGGGAGTCCGGGTTCAATCGCAAGGGCGTCGCGTCACCTCGCGACGGCCGACGATCCGACGTCGAAGACGGATCTAAGGTCGAGATCCCAGGGGATGACGCGGATTCCGTTGGAGAGGATGACGCGGGGGGCCGAGTCGAGTTCGTCGGTCAGGACGGGCGCGGCGACCTTGCGGCCGTCGCTCCAGTAGCCGAGGTTGACGAACGCCTCGGCGTCGGCGGCGGCCTCGTCCAGGTTCCCGCCGGCGAACCCGGCGGCGAGGGTGGCGTCGGCGACCCGCCAGAACCCGGCGCGGTCGAGGGCGTCGACGCTCCCCAGGCCGAGTTGCAGGGCGCGCAAGACCCCCTCGCCGTCGTCCAGTCGCGCGTTGGCGCCGGTCGGGGCCATGTGGTCGGCCACCAGGGCCGGATGACCGTGACGGTCGGTGCGGTAGAACAGGAACCGTTTGCGCTCGCGAGGGACGGAGGTCGCCTCGGCGAAGATCCGCCGGCCGTGGCGGTCGCCGACGACGACGTCGTCCTGGCCGACGGCCACGACCAGGAGGGTCGTCGCCGGGATTCGGTCGAAGGAGGGCTCGCGGCTGGGGAGGACCTCGCCGGGGAAGAAGGCCGTCACCGCCTTGACCTCCGGCAGGCCGACGCCGGGGTCGGCCGACAGGGCCGCCAGTTGGGCGGCGAGGTTCCCGCCGGCGGAATGACCGATCAGGGCGAATTTCCCCGCCGCCGGCCGGACGTGGCCGCGGCCGGAGCGCAACACGCCCAGGGCGTCGCGGACGGCGTGAAGCGCGTTGGGGAGGAAGTCCCTGGGGAGCGTGCCGACGTCGTTTTGATACCGCGGGAAGACCACGGTCTTGCCGTCGCGGACGAGATGGTCGATCCAGGCCCCGTAGAACGCCGGATTCACGGAGAACCAGCCGTGCAGGAACACGACCACCGGGGCGTTCTCGGGCCTGGGGTCGGCCGGCTCGAACAGCCAGTACGATCGCGGCCCGGTGCCGATCTGATACCGCGCGACCTGGCCGTGGGCCGCGGCCTCCTCGGGCGGGGGCTCCTCGGCGCGTCCCCGCGACGCGAAGACGGCGAGCGTCAGCGCGCCCGCCAGGGCGATTCGCGACATCGGGTTCATGGCCGTCCCTGGGACAAGTCGGCCGGACGTCCCGCCCGGCGAATGGTCGATCGTCCCCCGTCGGGGGTGACGGGGACAGTCTGCCCGTCTCGCGGTTCTTGTCAACCTGGGTCCGGGCGCGTCTCAGGCGGGCCGCGCGCGCAGGGCGCGGGCGACCTCGGCCCAGCGGTCGTAGGCGATGAAGCCGCGATCGGTCTGGGAAAGGGCCGTCGCCAGGTCGCCGCGGGCGAACCGAAGGTCCTCGGGGACCAGAAGCGCGGCCTCGCGGTCGGGGAAGCCGTCGCCGGCGAAGGCGACCCGCCGGCCCTCGTCGAGGGCGTGGCGGACGACGCCCGCCTTGTCGACCCCCAGTTCCAGCGAGAAGAACGGTCCCGGCGGCGGCGGCTCCATCAAAAGGCCGCGGCCCTCGACGAACCGGCCGGGATTGGAGTGGACCGTCAACTCCACGCCCGCCTCCTGGAGCAGAAGGTCGATGTACCAGGCGCAGCCGGCGGAGGTGACGACGACGTCCCAGCCGGCCTCGTCCAGCGCGCGGACCTCGGCGGCCAGGTCCGGCTCCAGGCCCATGCGGCGGACCACCTGGAGGACCTCCGCCTCGCTCTTGCGGATGTGCGCGAAGTAGTTGCGGAGGGCCTGGAAGTGGGTCAGCCGGCCGGCGCGGTACTCTCCCCAGTAGTCGGGAAGGTCGCGCGGCAGCAGGTCCTTGATGGCGAGCTGGTAAAAGTCGTCGCGGGTCAGGGTGCCGTCGAAGTCGGTGACGAGGAGCGATCGGGGGGCGGGCATGTCGGGGCTCGGCGGGTGCGGCGACGCGGGCGGGCGCGGCGTGGCCCTCGATTCTGGATTTCCTGGAAGACGGCGTCGAGACCCAACGGCCTTCCCCCCTCGCGGGGGAAGGTGGCCCGAAGGGCCGGATGAGGGGGAGGACGCG
>CALCIB010000028.1 GCA_937907525.1 uncultured Planctomycetales bacterium
GCTCGCCCCCCTCATCCGGCCCTTCGGGCCACCTTCCCCCGCGAGGGGGGAAGGACGTTGATGTCTGAATCCCGCCTGATCCGCTCGGCGATCGCGGCGGCGGCGGCGCGGTGTCCCGCGGGCGACCAGTGGGTGTCGTCGGCGAGGTAGACCAGGGGACCGGCCTCCGCCGCCGACCGAAGCGCGGGGGTCAGGTCCAGGTAGTCGGCCCCGGCGGCTCGGGCCGCGACTCCCACGAACCCGGGAAGGTCGTCGACCGGCCAGGAAGGGTGGGAGGAGGAGGCGTCGAACCGGCAGAGGTCGTGGTAGACGCGGAATTTGGCCGGGACGAACGCGACGATCAAGTCCGTCCCGCGCTTTCGGCAGACGTCGGCGGCCTCCTGGAAGACGCCGCGGAGCTTCGCCGCGGTTTCCGGCCGCGCGCGGTCGGCGACGGCTTCCGGGCTTCCCTCGTGGACCCCGCAGGAGAAATAGACGGCCGTCCCGTCATCGAGGAGGCCGGCCCGCTCGCGCGCCGGTACGCCGTCGCGGCTTCCCGGCCGCATCAGCCAGCCGGCCGCGTTGCGGACGAACGACCGGGCTCGCCACGCCCGCTTGAACGACTCCGGCCGAAGCGCCCGCACGCGCTCGCGTTGAGAGTCGTAGCCTTCCAGGTCTTGCAGGTCGTTCCCCTCGTAGAAGAACCAGACGCACGCGCGGGGACCGAAGCCCGCGGCGTGGCGCTTCAAGACGGCGAGTTCCTGTTGCGGCCCGTAGCCGGTGCGGCCGAGGTTCGCCACCGGAGCGCCGATCCGCTCCGCCAGCCGGGCCGAGACCAACTCGTCATCGGTCACTTGCAGGCCCTCGACGAACGAATCGCCGATCAAGACGACCTCGGCGGCGTCCAGTCCGGGAGGGTTGCGGAAGCCCCGGTCGTCCATGGCGACGTCGCAAGTATAAGTGGTCGCGGGGGCGTCGCGGAGCCCGTGCAGGTCCGAGCCCTGGAATCGGAACGTCAGCCGTTGGTTCGGTTTGCGCTCGAAGAGCAGATCGGGGTCGGGGAGGTTGCCGGAGCGCTTCCAGGGGGGCGTGGGGGTGTGGAAGACCTCGCGGTAGTCGATCCGCCCCAGCGCCGCGGGGATCTCGACGACCGCGAAGGCCGCGGCGATCGACGCGGTACACGCGGCGAACCGCGCCAGCTTTCCGGCCGGCCTCCACCGCGCCAGGGCCAGGACCGGACACCAGACCCCGAGGTAGGCCAGGACGAGCGTCGCGACCAGGTGTTCGCCGTTGGCGTCCCGCGTCCGGACGACCTCGCGGACGAAATAGCCGACCGCCCCCCACCACGCCGCCAAAATCAACACGCGGGCGAGGCGTTGGCGGCGAGGGCGGGTGAGGCGGTCGGCGCGCATGCGAGGCCCTGGACCTTTCGTTTGGTCGCGAGCCGACGACGCGCGGCCTTCTCCCCTTGAGGGAGAAGGTGGCCGAAGGCCGGATGAGGGGTGGGCGAGACCGGAAGCCATCGGATTTGAAATTCTTGTCATCCCGAGGTTTACGCCGGAACGCGACGCCGGTCGACCCCTCATCCGGCCCTTCGGGCCACCTGCTCCCTCAAGGGGAGAAGGCGATGGATCGCCGCAGCCGCCTCTCGCGTCGGATTCTCCCGATCGCGTCGTTTTACCCCGCTTTCGGCCCCTGTCAACGCCGGCCGTCGCGGCGGGGGCTTGCCTTCGCGGCCGGGGGAGGCGACCATCGACGGCGGAGTTCGACGAGCGGCGGATCCATCGGCGAGGTCGAGACGGTCTTCATGTCCGAGATGAGCGGTCGCGGCGGCGCGCGGATGGAGCCCGGGGAGTCCTGGACGGTCGTGACCGAGTCCCCCCTGAAGGGGCTGACGTTCGCGCGCGAGGCCGCGCGGATCCTCGCCTGGGACGAGGGGGAGCAGCTTTACCTCCTGAACGCCCACGGCGAGATGGTCTCCTCGGCCCGCTCGCCCAGCCGGATCCTGGCCGCGGCGATCAGCGACGACGGCCTTCTGGCCGCGGTCCTCTGCGACCACGACGAGGCCGGCCTGCTCTTGCTCAGCGGCGATCTGGAGGTCCAGGCCGAGCGCGCCGCGCCGCCGGATCCGTCGTTCGTCGCCATCGACCCCCACGGCCGTTACGTCGCGGTGGGGAGCGGGCTGGGGGCGGTGCAACTGGTCAATCGCAACGGCCTGGCCGCGGGACGGATCGAGACGATCCAGCCGATCGCCCACCTCTGCTTCGTCCCCGACCGGCCGTTCGCCATGGGCGCGGCGACGTTCGGGATGCTGGCGGGGGTGGAGCTGCTCGCGTCGCGGTCGCCGGGGAGGCTGGAGCCGGAGGTCGTCTGGCACGACCGGCTGATGTCCAACGTCGGCCGTCTGACGTGTAGCGGCGACGGTTCGATGGTCCTGGCCAGTTGCTTCACCCACGGCGTGCAACGGTTCGACCTGAGGGGCCGCGACGAGGGTTCGTACCACCTGGGGGGGACGGTGTCGCACGCGGTGCCGGACTTCCCCGGCCGCACCATCGTCGCGGCGACCCTGGAGGGCGAGATCGCCGTGATGAACGCCGCCGGCAACGTTCGCTGGCGGACCCGGCTGGACCGGCCGCCGATCGGGTTGGAGGTCGACCCGCTGGGCCGCTTCGCGATCCACGGCCGAGCCACCGGCGAGATCACCCGGCTGGACTTCTTCGGTCCCGACCCCGGCCGCCGGGGGTCGTCGGGGCCGTCGCGAACGACCGTCGCCGTCGGGGGAGGCGCGCGATCCCGCGGGGGCGCGGCCGCGGGGACGGTGCGCGAGCCCGACTGGACCGTCCAGGCGGTGCAAACCGAGGATCGGGCCGAGACGGCGGTGCTGACCGTTTGCGACGACCCGCCTTGCGTCGCCGTCTTCTCCAGTCCGAACCGGCTGGAACTCTTCGGCGTCGACGGCCGCTCGCTGGGGCGAGGGCCGGAGACGAGCGGCGTCGGCCGGATTCTCCGGGTCGCGCCGGGATGGCTGGCCGCGGCCACCGACCGCCAGATCGCGCTTTGCGACCTTCGGCGAGGCGAGCGAAGGCGGTTGGAGCTGATGCTGGTGGAGCTGTCCCACCTGGCGATCAAGCCCGACTCGTTCGGCCTGGCGATCGTCCAGGAGCGCGACCGGATCGGCCGCGCGACCGCCGCGGGCCGCTGGGTCTGGAAGCGCGAGTTGCCGACGGCGATCGAGGAGATCGCCATCGGGACCGAGGGGTTCTCGGCGGCGACGACCAACGACGGCCGGCTCCTGGTCTTCGACCCGGTCGGGGGCGTCACCCAGGCCGGCGGCTTCGACCCGGGCGACCCGCCGCTCTTGATCGAGGCGCCGGAGGGCTCGCCCGCGGGGACGGCCTGGGTGACGCTGTCGCGGCGGGCGCAACAACTTCAGGGGCATACGCTCCGGGGCGAGGTCGTCTGGTCGCGGCGGCTGCCGTGGGAGGGCTGGTCGCTGCTTCGGTTCGGCCCGTTCGCGTTGATCGCCGCCGCCGACGGCCGCGCGATGGCCTTCGACGGCGCCGGCGACGTCCGCGCCGAAGGGCCCCCCGGCGGCGGGACCGACGACTCGTACGCGCTGGACGCCGAGGGCCGACTCGTCCGGGTCGTCCGCAAGGACGTCCACGTCCTTTGCAGCCGACTCGACGGTCGCGTCCAGTGGCGGACGGTCGCCGCCGGGGCCGTCGGCCCCCGCGCCGCCGGCGCGGCGGGGGTCGCCGTGATGATCGGCCGCGACCTCGCCTGGTTCCGACACCTCGGCCCGTCCTGACGGCGCCGGAATTGCGATAATCCTGATTCGCACCCAATGAGAACCGACCCTTATCACGGCGGCGACCTTTTCCGATCCTCGATCCTCGAACCCTCGGCGGATCGGGTGAGAGGAGGCTTGCAATGCGCGCTGAGAAAACGTATCCTCCCCCGAATCAAAGGTTCGTCGAAGAATCGCCCGAGGAATCCCAACGCCTGGGCCGTACTTGCGCATGCAACGTTAGAGACGCCGCATCGCCTCCACGCGCCACGGGGCGCGCTTGCGTATTCCAGGGATCGGAGTCGCTTCCTTCTCGGGAGGATCCAATGTCGTCCCGTTCGACGGCTGAAGTCGATTGTGAGCCGACAGTACGATTGAGCCTTCAGGAACGCGGTGAACTGGAGGCCCTGCGGTTCAAGTGGATCGAAAGCGAAAAAGCGGGCCACGACCTGGGCGAGACGGCCGTCCGCCTGTGGGTCCGTCGCCACTGGCACCGCTTCATCCGGCAAAAATGGCTGGAACACCTCCACGGCGAGGCGTACTGGGTCGAGTTCGACCCCGGCTCCTTCGGCGTTCTGAGACGCTCCCGCCTCCTCGATTGCCCCCTCGCCGCCACCGTCCTCGAACACTTCCGCTGGGGGGAGGAGAACCTCCACATCCTCCAGTGGGCGATCGACGCCAAACAACCCATGGATGAAATCCACGTCATCCTGACCACCCTGGACGTCAACCTCGCCCGCGTCCCCTGCCGGTTCGACCCCGCCCGAACCACCCAGACGCGCTATCATCGCGTGGGGTGAACCCGCCCCTTGCAAGCCCCACGCGCCCAGGCGCGGATTCCCGCGCCCGTGGCGGCCGGATCAACCGCCCCATCGCGACGAGGCCGGGGAGCGACTGAAACGATCGGTCGGAAAGGCCGATCCCTGAAAGCTACGCTTCGTCGCGTCGTCGTGACGATCCCGTCCCGGCGTCGTGGTCCACCCAGAGCTTCAAGGAAAGGGAACCGGCTTCGGGCGTGCTCGGCCGGCGCCTGTCCCCCTTCCTCGACCGTCGCCGCGCCCAGCGGCGTGTTTTCAGAGCAGCGGAACGGGCGTTTCGGAGTACCGTGGAGCGAGTTCCCGATTACCGATGCGACGGGGGCTTCCTCATTCCCCGCCGCGCATCGACAACCCCCGGACCTCGAAGGCCGCGTCGTAGGGGCCGGGGATTTCCCAGCCCAGGTTGAACGAGTCGATCGCCAGGTCCTCGTATCGCGTGGCCTTCAGATGGCCGTGTTTTTGGGAGATCGCCAACGCCTCGCGCAAAAGCGCCGTCATGTCGACGCTCAGCCGATGCCAGGCGCCGTCGCCGGTGGGGGACTTCCAGAAGCGACGGCCGTCGAAGGTGCAGATGAACTTGCCGGTGGCGTCGTCCTTCCCGACGTCCAGCGCGTAATGACCCGGCGGGATCGGATGGCGGGCGTCGAAGAAAGGGATGCCGAACCAGATCATATCTTGATAATCAGGGTTCCCCTTCGTGGAGTCGTGGACCGTCCAGTACGCCGAGACCTGCGCGGCGTGCCGGCCGGGGTCGAGCTTGCCGACGCTCCAGGGGGCCGGCTTGCAGAAGGGGACGCGCGCCTCCATGGCGAAGGTCAACGTCTTGAATCGCGACGGGACGATCGGCCGCGGGAAGGCCTGCTCGATCAAAAGGTGTGGCCAGGCCTCGCCGTCGCCGCGCATGCGGCCGTCGTACTCGAAGCCGCCGCGAACCTCCAGCAGCAGCGCGACGGAGTCGGGACCGGTTCGGTCGAGCACGACGCGCTTGGCCTGATTTTCGGCCGACCACCGGCCGTCGGCCTCGACGATCCTTCGCGGTCGAAGCGTCTGGCGGGTGCCCCACTGCGCCATTCGCCAGGCGGGGGGCTCGACGTCGGGCGCGTCGGTCGTCCGCAACGCGCCGATCTCGAAATCGGACGTGGGATGGCTGGCCGCGGTCAACGTGAACCCGCGCTGGAATCCGACGTCGGCGAACAGTTCGCGCGCGTCGGTCGCGCCGGGGGCCTGCCCCAGCGCGACCGCGAGCGTCGCAAGGAGGATCGGCATCGGTTCGCGTCCTTCACGATTTCGAGGTCGCGCGGCCTTTAGCCGGCCGGCTTGATCGCCGCGGCGAGGGCCTCGTCGAGCGCTCCGCCGCGAAGGTCGAGCCGGACGACGGTCCCCTGGGGGTCGACCAGGTAGGTGGCGGGGATCGAGGCGACGCCGAAGGCTTCCACCAGGTCGGCGCCGGCGGTCGCGTTGTGGAGCTGGGTCCAGGGGATCTTGCGGGCCTTGACGAAGTCGACCACCGCCGAGCGGGTGTCGTCCAGGCTGACGCCGACGATCTCAAGGCCGCCGGCGTGGTACTTGCGGTACGCCTCCTGAAGCCGGGGGAGTTCGGCGAGGTTGGGGGTGCTCCAGGTGGCCCAGAAGTCGACCAGGACGTACTTGCCGCGGAGGTCCGCCAGCCGAACCGTCTTGCCGTCGACGTCGGTCGCCTCGAAGTTGGGGGCGGGCCCGCCGACGAGGGCCAGCCGCGCCAGTTCGGCGTCGGTTCGCTGCTTGACCGCGGCGGATTCGGGAAACTTCGCGGCCAGCGTCCGATACACCTGGGCGGCCGTGGCGATCTCCCCGGAGGCCACCGCCGCGGCGGCGAAGGTCTCCGAGAAGCTGGAGGCGAACTCCTCCTGCTCGGCCAGGGTCAGCCCTTGCATCAGCTCCTGGTAGCGTTCGAGCGCCTCGGCGTATCGCCCCGCCTTCGCCCGACCCATCACGGTGATCACCTGGGCCAGGGGCTTCACCGGCCCCTCGGGGCTCTCCTTCAGGTAGTGTTCCGCGGCCTCCAGGTTCTCGGCGAACCAGTCGTGCTCGATCGCCTTGTTGAACAGGGTCGCGTAAGCCTGGTCGCGGTCTTGCGCCTGGGGGTTCTTGATCAGATACTCCCCCAACTCCCGGACCAACGTCCGATCGTTGCGGTTCTGGATCGCCGCGGCGCTCTCCGGCGCCGCCGTCTGGGCGCGAGCGCCCGCCACGAGCGTCGATGACGCGATCAGGACCGTTGCGAAACGATGGGCGTTCATGAGGCGTTCCTTCTTTTGAACGTCACGGATTTCGGGGAGCGCGAACGGTCTTCCCCCCTCGCGGGGGAAGACGGTTTGTTTCGGCGTCATTCCTCGGGCCACCTTCCCCCGTAAGGGGGAGGGCCGTTCTGGCGGTCGACCTTATTCAAGGCTCGTGAAATACAGCGAGGCGAGGCCGATCCATATTATGCGAAGAGGGGATTTTCGTTAATACACGGGGGCGGCGGGCGATCCATCCTCGCATGACGGTCGCCCCCGGAGTCAGACGACGCCGTCGAGCCGGACGACGGGAGTCGCGGCGGGGGCGCTGCGCGGCGAGGCGAGCAGGCCGCGGGTCAATTCGAGCCACTGGTGGCAGCAGGTCCGCATCTCGTGGGAGGCGAGGAACGCCTGACGGCCCTTCTCGCCCATCTGGCGGCCCAGGTTGCGGTCGCCGCGAAGCCGTTCGATCGCCCTGACCACGCCGTCGGCGTCGCCGTAAGGGACGGTGAACCCACCCCCGGAGCGCCGGACCAGGTCGGCCGACTCGCAGTGCGCCGGGCCCACGAACAACGCCGGCCGGGCCGCGGCCATGACTCCGTAGAGCTTCCCCGGCACCACGATCCCGGTCATCTCCGGCCGCATCGAGATCAAGTGGACGTCGGCCGCGGAGAGCGACAGGTGCAACTCCTCGCGAGGGACGTAATCGAGGATCCGGACGTTGTCCAGGCCGTCGCGCTCCTTGGCCGTTTGGACCTCGGCGAGCCTGGGACCGCCGCCGATGAAGACGAAGGCGACGTCCCTCCGGTCGCGAAGCGCCTTCGCCGCGGCCAGGAACTCGTCGAAGGAGTGGGCCAGGCCGAGGTTGCCGGAATACATGCATACCAGTTCATTGGTAAACCCCAACCGCTTGCGCAGGGGGTTGGCGGCGTGGCGGACGGGGTGGACCTCGTCCTTGCGGCTCCAGACGGGGATCTCGACGACGCGGTCGGCGCGGACGCCCTTGGCGAGGATCCGATCGGCCATGTACGGGCCCAGGACGACGACGCGATCGGCGCCGCGGAGGACGGCGTCGCCGAGCCGGGCCAGGCCCTTGACGACCGGGTTGGTCGGCGACATCCGCTTGAGCGCGACGCTGGCGTCGGGATGAAGGTCCATGCTCCAGCAGACGTGCGCCGAGCCCTTGAGCTTGCGGAGCATCGAGCCGACCAGGCCGATGATCGGCGGGGTGGTCAGGGTGACGACGGCGTCGAAGCGGGGGAGCCGAAGCGCCTTGACGACGGCGCGGGCGTAGAAGCTGAGGTAGTCGGTCATCCGGGCCAGGGTGCTTTTGCGGCCCAGCGAGGTGGCCGGCGCGCGATGGATGAAGACGCCGTTGCGGACTTCCTCGGCCGGGGGGGCGGGGTCGCCGGGCTTGTAGCGCGACATGGCGCAGAGGACGTGGCACTCGTAGCCCCTGGCGGCCAGCGACTCGGCCAGGTCGGTCAGGTGCTGGGCGGTGGAGGCGTGGTCGGGCCAGTAGTATTGATTGATGAACAGGATCTTGCCGCCGTCGCGGATCGGGACGGGCGTCGAGTCCGGGGGGGCGAGGACGAACGGGCTCGTTTTGGGGCCGATGGGCCGCGCCTTGCCGGGGCCCTCGCGGAACCAGAGCTTGCGGTTGAGCATGTCGGATCCACTCGGGCCGTCGCGGCCCGTCCGGAGGTGTCGGTTCTGGGAGCGTCGCGGCGCGAGGCCGGCCGCGCGGGCGGAACGAGTCCCGCCCGCGCGACGGCTCGGATCCGAGGGCCCCGTAATGCGCGGGGCGCTCGGACGGATCGTGGATCAAACGTTGGCGAACGGGTTCTGGAACGAGATGAGCTGGGCGGCCTTGACCAGCTCGGCGATGCCGCGGTCGAGGTCGACGGTGGTCTCGAAACCCTTGGCGCGGATCTTCTCGTAGGAGACCTCGTAGTTGCGCTGGTCGGCGTCGCTGCCGACCTCGGCGAAGTGGAGGTAGTAGTCGGTATGCTCCAGGATCTTGCGGGCGACGTCTTCCTTGGTGAAGTTCATGGTCTCGTGGCCGACGTTGTAGACGTCGTCCTTGACGTCGTCCCAGCGCTCCAGGGCGAAGATGAAGGAGCGGGCCATGTCGCGGACGTGGACGAAGGTCCGCTTGAAGCCCCCTTCGTAGACGATGAGGTTGCGGTTCTTGACGGCCTGGTAGGTGAAGTCGTTGGGCATCAGGTCCAGGCGCATTCGGTTGCTGACGCCGAAGGCGGTGGCGAAGCGGTAGGCGACGCCGTTGCCGGCCTCCAGGGTCATCTGTTCGGCCTGGGCCTTGGTCTCGCCGTAGAGGGTGATCGGGGCGCGGGGGGTGTCCTCGTTGCAGACGTAATCGGGGACCGTGCCGTAGATCGAGCCGGTGGAGGCGTAGAGGAAGCGCGCGTCCTTCTTGCGGGCGGCCAGGAGGTTGCGGGTCCCCTCGACGTTGATCGCCTGGGCGAGCTGGGGCTCCTTCTTGCAGGCGGGGTAGCCGACGATGGCGGCGAGGTGGACGATGGCGTCGACGCCGTCGACGGCCTTCTTGACCGCGGCGGGGTCGCAGACGTCGCCGCGGTGCAGCTCCAGCCGCGTGCTCTGGCAGCAGGGGAGCAGGCCCTGGCCGCCGAAGCGGAGGTTGTCCAGGACGCGGACGCGGTGGCCCTGTTCCAGAAGCGCGGGGACGAGCGTGGAGCCGACGTAGCCGGCGCCGCCGGTGACGAGGATGCGCATGGCGGTTCCATCCTTGGTGGGTTCGCGACGCGGTCGGCGGGGCCGAACCCGTGTCGGGAGACGGGTGTACGGCCGGCAAGGGGATGGTCGCCGATGACGCCTGGGCGTCGCGCGTCCGGCCCCCGTCCTTGCGGGCTCGTCCTTGGTTGCGAAACAACGTCCGTGCTCGGATCGGGCGGGGCCGTCTTCAGGCGGGATTCGTCCGTCCCGATCCGATGGCCGAGAGTATCCGCGGACCCGGCCTCGCCGTCAACCTCGATTTTCGCGCGGCCTTCACTCTGGATCGACCCCCATCGCGCGGAGCATGGCCTCCATTCGCCTGGCTCGGATTTCCGCTTGTTCCCGGAGCCCGCGTTCGGTCTCGGCGCGTTCGCGTTCGGCTTGGGCGCGAAGGTCGGCGACGTCGGCGCGCTCGCGGGCGGTCTCGGCGCGAAGGTCGGCGATCTCGCGCAGGCGACGTTGGGTTTGCGCCTGTTCGGCGCGTTCGCGCGCCTGACGCTCGGCGCGACGGCGGCGACGGCCCTCCTCCTCGGCGAGCCGGTGGATCTCGACGAAGCTCCGGAACCGCTTGCCGTCCGGGCGGCGGACGATCAGCGCGTCCTTGCGCCTGGGGGCCTTGAAGGTGATCCCCAGCCGGGGGCTTCGCCAGGCTTGAAAATCGAGGATCGGGACCAGCGCGCCGGCCTCGCGGAACCAGCCCTCCAGCTTGCCGGACTCGGGGTCGTAGTAGTAATACTCCTCGACGCCGCGACGATCGTAGATCGCCAGCTTGCGCTCCATCTCCGTCGCCGTGTTGCTGGGCGAGTCGATCTCGAAGACCACTTGAGGCGCGACGCCGTCCTCGACCCATTCGCGGTATGACCGTCGGTGGCCTTTCGGGCGACCGAAGACGACCAGGACGTCGGGCGCGACCACGTCGTTCTTGTCGCGTTTGGTCGCGTACCATAAGAGGTCGCCGGCGACGAAGACGTCGTCGCGGTCCTCGAACAGGACCTCGATCCCCTCCTTGATCGTGACGATCCACTGATACTGGAGAGTGCTCTCGGCCATCGGGTTTCCGTCGTCGCTGGGATACTCCGGCTCGTAGGGGTCGATGAAGATCGAATCCTCGGTCGATGGCCCCTGGCCGGGCTGGGCGGCGCTCATGGCGAGGGCTCCCGCGCTAGACGTTCGGTGCAAGCGTTCAGATAATCCGTACCACGAACCGGGGCCGCCCGCCAGCCGAAGGCTTCACGATTTTCCGGCTTCGTCGCCCGTCTTCATATGAAGCAGCGGGAACGGCTTGCCCTGGCCGTCGCGCGGCGAGCGGGCGACGACGCGGAAGCCCACCCTCCGGTAGAAGCCGACGGCCTTCGGGTTCTGCTCGTTGACGTCCACCTCGTCGCAGCCGAGCGCGGCGACGGCGTGCTCCACGAGCGCGCGTCCCGCGCCTCGGCCGAAACGCTCCGGCGCGATGAAGAGCATCTCGACGCGACGGCCGCGCGTCCCCATGAAGCCGATCAGCCCGCTTTCGTCCTCGCAGCCGACCAGGTCGACGGCGCGGAGGTACTCGTGAAGAATCAGCGGCTTCAAGACCTGGATGTCGGCCTCGGTCAAAAAGTCGTGGGTGGCGCGGACGGACGCCTCCCAGATCTCGACCAGTCGGGGGTGGTCGGCCTCGGTCACGGGGACGATCTTCACGGCGAGGGCCTCCTCGACGGACGCTCGGATTCGAAGCCGACGCGAACCTGGGTGATGGCGCCGAGCGAGGGCGGCGGTCTTAGGTGTCTTGGCGCTGCGGCGAGACGCTGCGATCATCGGGACCGACGACCGCGCCTCAATCATATAGGACCGAGCCCGCCATCATGCCGATCAGGATCATTCGCCAGCCGCTTTCGACCGTGGACGCCTCCTGGGCCGCCGTCGGGGTTTTCGAGAAGGAGCCTACGCCCCCGTCCGATCTTCGCGGGACCGGCGTGGAATCGCTGGCGACTCGATTGCTGGCGGAGAAGGAGGTCAAGGGGACCGTCGGCGAGACGACCGCGATCCACGACCCGGCCGGGTTCAAGGCGCCGGGGATTCTGCTGTTCGGCCTGGGGCCCAGGGCCAGGCTCGACGCCCGCGCGGCGTTCTCGGCCGGCGTGGCGTTCTCGAAAAAGCTGGCGGGCAAGCCCCGCGGCGGCGTCGCCGTGAGCCTGGCCGGACTCCTGGAGGCGGATCGCGACGACCTGGTCTCCGCGCTGGTGGAGGGGCTCGCGGTCGGCATGCGCGGGCCGGGGTTGTTCAAGGCCGAGGCCGACCGCCACGCCTTCGAGTTCGACCTGGTCGCGCCCGAGGGGACCGCCGACGAGGTCGTCGCCGAGTTGGAGCGGCTGTCGGCCCGCGGCGAGGTCGTCGGCGTGTCCGTGAACATGGCCCGGATGCTGGTCAACACGCCCCCGTCGTACAAGCCCCCGGGCGTGATCGCCGAGGTGATTCGCAAGGCGGCGGCCGCGCGCGGCGTGGCGGTCGAGGTCTGGGACGAGGCCCGAATCCGCGCCGAGCGGTTCGGCGGCCTGCTGGGGGTGGCGGCGGGATCGGCGGAGCCGCCGGCGTTCGTGACGCTTGAATACAGGGGGGCCGGCGACGACTCGCCGTTCCTGGCGATAGTCGGCAAGGGGGTGACGTTCGACTCCGGCGGGCTGAGCCTCAAGCCGTCCGCGTCGATGGAGGACATGAAGTCCGACATGACCGGCGCGGCGGTCGCCGCGGCGGCGATCACGGCGGCGGCCCGGCTCAAGCTGCCGGTCAACGTCCGGGGCTACCTGGCCTTCACCGAGAACATGACCGGCGGCCGGGCCATGAAGCTCGGCGACGTCCTGACCATGCGCAACGGCAAGACGGTGGAGGTCCTCAACACCGACGCCGAGGGCCGCTTGATCCTCGCCGACGCCCTGAGCTACGCCGCCGAGGCCGCGCCGGATCGAATCGTGGATCTGGCGACCTTGACCGGGGCCTGCATGGTCGCCCTGGGGACCAGGATCGCCGGATTGTTCGCCAACGATGACGATTTCGCCGACTCGCTGGCCGTCGCGGCCGACGCCGCCGGCGAGCGGGTCTGGCGGCTCCCCCTGGACGACGACTTCAAGGACTCCCTGAAAAGCGGCGTCGCCGACCTCAAGAACGTCGGCGGTCGTTGGGGAGGGGCGAGCATCGCGGCGAAGTTCCTGGAGCAGTTCGTCGCCGACGTCCCCTGGGTCCACCTGGACGTCGCCGGCCCGAGCTGGTTCGACAAGGAGAACTCCACCCACGACGCCGGCGGCTCCGGCTGCTTCGTCCGAACCCTCGTGGCCTACCTGGAGCAGTCCGCCGGCGCGTGACCGTCACGCCGTCGGGAGGTATCGCGGGCGGACGACGAACGGGGCCTGGAGCGGGTGGGCGAGCCGCTTCCAGCCCTCGGCGACGACCATGTCGTAAGCCGCGCGCATCTGGTCGCCGGCCTCCTCGCCGGACATCGCGCCGACGCCCGTTCCCAGGCCGGTCGCGGCGAGGCTCGTGATCGGCGGATCGCCGTCGCGGCCGCGGTCCAGCGCGGCGGCCAGGGCGGCGCGGAAGGCGAGGTAGGCGTGAATCGTGCCGGCGATCGGGCCGGGGACGCGCATCGTCGGCGCGACGACCAGGAACCGGAAGCGGGCCGAGGGGAGTTCCAGGACGTCGGCGGAGCCCACCGGCAACTCGCCGCGCCACCGTTCGGCGATCCGTCGCCGGACGGCGCGCTGGGCCTTGCCGCGGTAAAAGTCGTCGATCCGCTTGTCGACCCCGCCGTCCATGTAGCCGAAGCTGTTGGCGGGGCTGAGCAGGGCGTCGGCCCGAAGGGCGAGCAGGTCGCCGACGACGACCTCCGCGGCGTCGACGTCGCGGAAGCAGGCGGCGAGCGCCTCGGCCACGCCGGGGTCGACGTCGCAAAGATGAAGCCGAAGCGGAGCGTCGCCGGCCCCGGGCCCGAACGGCTTGACCGTCCTCATCCCAAACCTCCTCGCGCGGGCCAGAACGGCGTGGAGCATCGCGAGCCTCCGGGACGGGCCGCGCCGAGGAACACGGCCGCGACTTCTCCGACTTCGGACGACCGTTAGAATATACTGGAGACCGGGAGGGTCAATCATGATCGTCGAACTGCCGAAGCCGCTTGAGGAATTCGTCCGCGACGCCGTCCGCTCGGGGCGATACGCCTCCGAGGAAGACGTGGTCCGCGACGCCCTGCAACGCCTGCGCGACCAGCCCCCCACCACCGTCCCGCCGAGAGGGCCGGGAGTCGACCTGGTCGGCGCGATGCGCGAAGACGCCGATTTGCTGGAGGAGATCACCCAGGACATCATGGAGGGCCGGCGGACCCGCGTCTTGAGAACGTCCGATGAATAAGGCACTTCTGGACACCGACACGCTTTCGGAAGCGTTGCGCGGCGTGAATCCGACGGTCGTGAGGAACGTTTACGCCTATCGCTCGGTATTCGGGTGTTTGACGACTTCCGTCGTGACCGTCATGGAGATGGTCAAGGGGCTTCAAAAAGTCCAGCGGCCCGCCAAGATCGCTTCGCTGCTCGTGCTGCTGGAATCGGCGGAGGTCATTGAGATCGATCGACCCGTCGCCGAGACGGCCGGCTTGATCTGGGGAGACCTCGAACGCACCGGTCAGACCATCGGCGTCGCCGATCCGATGATCGCGGCGATCGCGTTGCGGCACGGTCTCGAATTGGTCACGGGGAACACGGCGCATTATCAAAGGGTTCAGCGGCTCGGCTATCCGTTGAGGCTGGCGAACTGGCGGACCTGACGCCGAGCGTCGAATCCCAAAACGATCGTGGACAACCTCGCCGCGGTAAGCCATGATTCTCGGGCGGTCGCGCGCTTCGAGGCTCGCGCGGGCGGCGCGAGGGGAGTTCGACGATTGGAGGGAGTTTGAAGCGGGACGAATCGGGGTCGGCCCGCCCCAATGAGGGGCGCGACGACCTTGCCGAGCGTCTTTGGCGGTTTCGGAACCAGTATCGCGAGGCCCGCGACCCGGAGAAGATCCTCCGGGGGGCGCTGCGGCTGGCGATGGAGTCGTTCCGCGCGCCGGAGGGATGCGTCGCTACGCTCGTCCCCGGATCGCGCGAGATGACGTTGCTTCCGCGGGCGACGGCCGAGGCCGCGGGATGGGACCGTCGCTTGATGTCGGAGTTCCTCCGCGGCGCGGGGGCGGCCCCGCCGCGCGGGTCGATGCTGGCGAGGGTCCGGCGTCGGGGCCGGATGTGGGGCGTGCTGGTCGTCCGCGCGCCCGGCGCCGATTTCTCCTGGGGCGCCCGCGAGACGTTCGCCAGGATCGGCGGGTTGGCCGAGGAACTCGTCGCGGAGGCCGATCTGGCCCGGATTCGCGAGGTCCGGGCGCGGATCGACCGCAAGATGATGGAGGAGGCGCGCCCCAAGCACCTGGCCTACGAGGTGCTGCACGGGATCCGCTCGCTGATCGCCTACGACCACTCGGCGGCGCTTTGGATCCACGATCCGACGGCCGCGGCGCTCGAGGTGGTGGCCGAGCAGGTGGCCTGGCGGAAGGCCAAGGGGGAGAACGTCGGCCGCCGGCTGTCGCTTTCCGCGACGCTTCGCGAGGCGCTGGGACGGTCGGCCGTGCTGGGCTTCGACCGCGACGGGCCGGAGTGGCGCGATTGGACCGGCGGCGACGCGGCGATGCCGGCGGAACTGCTGGATCACGACCTCCTGGCGCGCGCGGGGACGTTCGCGGCTTCCGAGGGGGCGGTCCTGTACGCCTCGCTCGCCACGCGGGAGGGCCTGCTGGGCGTGCTGAAGGTGGCGTCGGTCCACCCCGGCTCGTTCCGAGCTTATGAAGTCGAGTTGATTTCCCAATTCCTCCCCCAGGCGGCGGTGGCGCTTCGCAACGCGAGGCGGGTCGAGGGCCTGGAGCGCCGGATGATCGACGCGGAGCGCAAGCACGCGATGGCCGATCTGGCGCGGAGCGTGGCGCACGACGTGGGCAACGCCCTGGGGGCCGTCCTGCCGCTGGCGCAGCAGTTGGCCGCCGACCTGGACTCGGGCGCGTTCGACGCCGCGGCGGCGCGGGCCGACCTGAGGCAGATGGAGCAGTCGATCCAGACCTGCCGGCGGATCTTCGAGGGGATGCTGAACTTCGCCCGGGGGGCGAGTCCCGATCCCGGCGACGTCGCCTTGCGACGGGCGGTGGACTCGGCCCTGGCGATCGTCCGCGAGGGGATCGAGCGCCGCGGCGTCGCGCTTCGGGTCGACGTCCCGGACGACCTGCCGCGATTCCGCGGCGTCCGGGCGGACGTGGAGCGCCTTTTGCTGAATCTCCTGGGCAACGCCCGCGACGCGACCGAATCGGGCGGTTCGGTGGCGATTCGCGCGCGGGTCGAGTCCGGTCGGCTTATGTTGGAGGTGGAGGACGACGGCGTCGGAATCCCGCCGGAACACCTGGCGCGGCTTCAGGAGCCGTTCTTCACCACCAAGGCCGACGGCCACGGCCTGGGCCTGGCCATCTGCCGGTCGATCGCCGCCCAACTTCACGGCCGCCTGGACGTCCGAAGCGCGACGGGGCGCGGGACGACGGTCGCGATCGCCATTCCGATCGACGAGGGAAGGAACGAACATGGAAACCCCTGACGCCTCGATCCTGATCGTCGACGACGACGAGGGGGTCCTTCGCGCCGCGTCGCGGATCCTCGCCCGCGGCGATCGTCGCGTGGCCGCGACGTCGGCCGCGACGACCGCCCTGGAGCACGCGGCGGCCTCGGCCTTCGACCTGGCCGTCATCGACGTCCGGATGCCGGGGATGGACGGCTTCGAGCTGACGCGCGCCCTGCGGGCGCTTCGCCCGGGGCTCGACGTCGTCATCATGACCGGGGACCTGGAGGGGTCCAACGAAAGCCTCCTGCGCGCCATCGACGAGGGGGCGTATTACTTCATCCAGAAGCCGTTCGACCGCCGCGTGCTCCTGGCCCTGGTCGATCGCTGCCTGGAGCGTCGGAGGCTTCGCGAGGAGCGCGCGGGGTTCCTGGATCGGGTCGCCCGCGAACTCGACGAGGCCCGCCAGTTCCAACTGGGGCTGCTGCCGCCGCCGGAGTTCCGCGGTCGGGGGCTGGAGATCGCCGCGCGGTATCGGGCCTCCAACGAGTTGGCGGGCGACATCTACGACTACGTCGAGACCGCCGCGGGGGGCGTCGCGATCCTGGTCGCCGACGTCGCCGGCCACGGCGTCTCCGCGGCGATGGTCACGGCCGTCGTCAAGTCGGGCTTCCGCGCCGCCTTCGCCGACGACTTCGAGCCCCGCCGGGTGGTCGACCTCATCAAGGAAGAGATCCGCGAGTACGACCCCGGCCGGTTCGTCACCCTCTGCTGCGTCCGGATCGACCCGGCGCGCGACGCGCTCGAGTTCGTCAACGCCGGCCATCCCGACGGCTTCGTCCGGGGGGTCGACGGCGCGGCGCGACCCCTGGAATCCACCGGCCCGATCCTCTCCTCGGCCCTGCACGACTTCCCCTGCGTGCAAAAAGTCGATCGGTTCGAGCCCGGCGAGTCGCTGCTTTTGTACACCGACGGCGTCACCGAGGCCCGCGCCCCCGACGGGCGGTTCTTCGGCGTCGCGCCGATCCTGGAGACCTTCGGCCGGCTCGACCTGCCTCCGGGCCCCCGCCTCGACGCCGTGCTAGGCGCGCTCCACGAGTTCACCGGCGCGGAAAGCTACGCCGACGACGTCAGCCTGCTGACCCTGGACCGCGCGCCCGTCGCGCCCGAGGCGCGATTGGGCTCGATCGAATCGGCGAACCTCTGATAGACTCCCGCGCGGCGGGATTCGCGTGGCGGACGTCGTTCCAGAGAAGCCGAGGCGTCAGGGATGAAGACCGTGAGCCAGCGAACGTCCGAGCTGACCGTGACCGCCCGCGGGGGCCGTCGGCTGCGAGGCCGGTGGTGGCGGCGCGACCGGCCGACCGGCGCGGTCGTCGTCTCCCACGGCTTCGGCGAGCACGGCGGGCTCTACGCCCACGTCGCCGAGGCGCTGGGCGACGCCCTCGAAGTCGACGTGGTCGCCCACGACTTCCACGGCCACGGTCGCAGTCCGGGACGCCGCGGCGTGGTCCGAAAGTACGAGGACCTCGTCGACGACCTTCGCGCCGTCGCCTCCTGGGCGCGGCTGCATTACGCCGACGTCCCCGTGTTCCTCCTGGGCCACTCCAACGGCGGCCAGGTCGCCTTGCGGTACGCGCTGGGGAGGTCCGAGGGCCTCGACGGCCTGATCGTCTCCAACCCGTTCATCCGTCTGGCGATGCGCGTCCCCCGGTACAAGCTGGGTCTGGGCCGGCTGCTGGCGAGGATCGCCCCCTGGGCGACGCTTCCCGCCTTCGACTCGCCACGCGACGAGGACCGCGACCCGGCGATCGCCAAGACCATGCTCGGCGATCGTCTGCGCCACAACCGCATCAACCCGTCGTTCTTCTTCGGCATGGTCGACGGCGGCGAGCTTCTGCTGCGGCGCGCGCCGGAGCTGCGCGCGCCCCTGTTGATGATCGTCGGCGGCGACGACCCGATCGTCGAGCCCGCCTCGGTTCGCGAGTTCTTCGACGCCGCGGGTTCGGAAGACAAGACGCTGATGCTCTACCCCGGCATGTCCCACGAACCGTTCAACGAGCCGGGACGCCGTCGGGTCATCGACGACGTCGTCCGCTGGCTGGCGCCGCGCCTTGACCCGGAAGCGACGCGCGTGGTTTAATCGCGACGTCGACGGGAGCCCCCGGGGACGGCTTCGGCCTTCCTGGCTCGGGGGAGAATAGGGAAGCCGGTGAGAATCCGGCGCGGGGCCGCCGCTGTAATCGGTCGACGAGCGCGAGCCGCTGGGCCACTGCCACTTGGCGGGAAGGCCGCTCGACGCGAGGCCGAGAGCCAGAAGACCTGCCCGTCGACGAGTTCCCGGCTTGGGGTGCTTCGGCCGCGAGCATCCCGGCGAGCGCGCGCGGGCCACCGGCCCGACGACGACTCTCCGGACGCGACGACCGATCATCCCCGCGCGGCGTTCCTCCGCGCGCCCGTCCTTCCCTGGAGTCCCCCCATGCGCTTCGCGCTCGCCTCCGCCTTGCTCCTGGCCGTCGCCTCCCAAACCCTCGCCGACGACCTGCTCACGGTCACGAACTTCGACGGCGTTTCCGCCGGCGACTTCACCCCGATCAACTCCTCCGGCGGCTTCATCAACGACGCCGGCGCCCTGGGCGCGCCCGGCGCGTTCGAGTTCGACGGCAACTCGTTCGACAACTCCGCGTCTCCCGGCTTCTGGCAAGGCTGGGCGCTGTCGAACCAGACCGAGCCGATCGACGTCGGAACCAATCACGACGCTTACTTCCTCAACCAGTACCTCGCCGCGCCCGGCCAAGCGGCGAGCGGGAACGACTACGCGATCGCCTTCTCGTCGCTCGCCCCGGGCTTCGAGTCGCTGGCGAGCATCACCCTGGCGGCCGGCCAGCGGGCCTACTCGATCGACCTGACGAACACCTGGTACGTCCAGAACTTGATCCAGACCGGCAACACCTACGCCAACAAGTTCGAGGCGGGCGACTACTTCAAGCTGATTATCGACGGCTACGACGCCTCCGGCGCGTCGACCGGCAGCGTCGACGTCGACCTGGCCGACTTCCGCGACGGCAAGAACTTCATCCTCGACGCCTGGAAGACCGTCTCCCTGCTGGCGCTCGGGGACGCGACGACCCTGAAGTTCGACTTCCTCACGACGGACGTGGACCCGAAATACGGCCCCAACACCCCCGGCTACGTCGCGGTCGACAACTTCACGACCTACGCGCCCGCCCCCCAGGCCGTCCCCGAGCCCGCATCGCTGGCGCTTCTGGGCCTGGGCGTCGCCGGAGCGCTCGCCGTCCGCCGGGGACGGAAGTGAGACTCCGCGCGGTTCGCGGGTTCTAGCGGATTTACGCAAAGGCTGGGTTCCGCGGCGGACTCGCTAAACCAAGGAGGCGCGCGAAACCGATACCTGGAACGAACCACGTTCGCCGGCCGCGTCCGATCCGCTCGGGCGGGGTCGGTCGCGTGAGATGGCGACGGCGGAGCCGTCCGGGAGTTCGTTCAGGATGAACGTGCCAAACAAGCCGAGCCGACCGTCATCGGCGTGGGCCGTCGCGGTCCTGTTGCTGGCGGCGACGTGCTCCAGGGCTTTCGGCCAGGGGGTCGACATCGACGTGCTCGATCCCCCCGGCCTCGCCGAGGGGACCAACAAGCTAGGCCCCGCGCTGGGGGCCGCCGGACACGCGCCGTTCGGCCCGTCCTCCGGCGGCGTGGTCGGCGGGCGGGCGGGGCCGTCGGTGACCCGGGCGCCGCTGAACTCCGCGACGCCGACGGCCGCTTTGAGGCGTCTGGAAGCCCAGCCCGACTTCAAGGTGCGGGCCATTCCCGAGGCCGCCGTGCCGGCCTACGGCGCGCTGGAACTCCCCCCGGCCGAGGTCCCCATCGGCCCCGAGAACGGCTACACGCTCGACGACGCCGTCCAGCTTCTGGTCGATCGCAACCTGGAGTTGATCGCGCTGCGGTTCGAGGTGCCGATGGCCGACGCCGACGTCTTGACCGCCGGCCTCCGCTCCAACCCGGTCTTTTACGCCGACGCCCAGCTCATTCCCTACGGCAGCTACTCGGCGCTTCGTCCCGGCGGCCAGCAGCAGTACGACGTCAACGTCACCCACCCCCTGGACGTCAACCTCAAGCGCAAGGCCCGCGCCGCCGCGGCGCGGGTCGCCCGCAGCGCGGTGGAGGCGCAGCTTCAAGACGCCGTCCGCAACCAGATCGACAACCTCTACACGGTGTTCGTGGACGTCGCCGCCGCCGAACTGACGTTGGAGTACAGCCGCAAGTACCAGGAAGGCATCACCCGACTCCTCGCCATCAACGAGGACCTGCTGGAGAAGAAGCAGATCCCCGAGGATCCCGTCTTCACCCTGCGCGCCCAGCAAGACGTCTCCCGCGTCCAGGTCCGCGAGGCCGAGCAGGCGCTGGCGCGGAACACCCGCGCCCTGGCTCGGCTTCTGAACTTCCCTCGCGAGCAGGCCGCGAGCCTCCGGATCCGCGACAAGCTGCGCGACGACCGGCCGATCCCCATGACCGAGGGGGAACTGATCGACATGGCCCTGGAGCGTCGCCCCGACCTCCAGGCCCAGCGCGTGGGCCTCCAACGCGCCCACGCCGACGTCCGCGTCGCCCAGAAGGAACGGCTCCAGGACCTCTACCTCCTGTACCAACCCTACACGTTCCAGGACAACCGCCAGTCCGGCGTCGAAGGCGCGTACTCGTGGGCCCTGGGCGTCACGGCGCCGATGCCGATCTACAACCGCAACCAGGGGAACATCGCCCGCGCCAAGCTCAACGCGACCCAGACCCGCGTCGAACTGGACCATGCCGTGCGTCTGGTGCAGGACGACGTCGCCGACGCGGTCCAGGAGTTCGAGCTCAGCCGCCAGGCGGTGATCGACACCGAAACCGACGTCCTCCCGTCCGCCCGCCGGGTCCGCGACGCGGCCTATCGCCGCTGGCAAGGGGGGGAGACCAACATCATGGAGTTCCTGGAGTCCCAGCGCGAGTTCAACGAGCACGTCCGCGCCTACCGCGACGCCATCGTCCGCCACCGTCGCGCCGTGCTGGACCTGAACACCGCCGTCGGCGCGCGGCTGCTTCCCTGACCTCCCAAGGCCCGAGACGAATCAATCGAACGGAGCGAACACGGATGATTCGCCGAAGCGATCCCCGCGGCCGCCGCTTCTCCCCGACGATCCAGGGGCTCGAAGCGCGGCTGGCCCTGTCCGCGATCGCGGCCGCGGCCCCTCACGTCGTCCGGCCGAACTTCGCCGGGGCGACGGCCCCCCGACTCGCGGCGCCCGTCGCCCAGACGACGGCCCCGGAGTTCCCCCTCCGCCTCGCCAGGTTCACGGCCCTGTTCCAGGGGACGTACATGCGCGGCCCGGCCCGACAGCCGGGATTCGCCGCCCAGACCTACATGGCCGGGGGCGGCAACACCTCGGCCTTCTACCACGCCAACATCCAGATCGCCATCTACGAGCCGAGCGATCCGTCGCAACTCGCCGTCGGCCAGGCCAACGTGATTCAGAAAGGGATGGGCGCCGGCGGCAACGACATGGTCATCGACCTCACGGCCGTCCCCGGACACGTCGACAAGGCGGGCCGTCCCGACCTCTTCACCATGTCCCACAATTCGGGCAGCGGCACGCAATTCACGATCGCGGACGTGGAGGGGACGTTGCAGCTCATCTACATCCCCAGCCGCACCCCGCCCCGCGGCGCGCCCGCGGGAGGCCGCCTGGGCGTGGTGATCCGCGGCATGGTCGGCCTCAACGGCGTCTCCAGCAATATCTCTTACTGAGCCGCCGCGACGCCTGGGGCCCCTCGGCTTGCGACGGGGCCCCGCGGCCTCGGGGTCAGACGAGTTCGTCGGCCGGCGACGGCTCGATCGGCTCGGCGGGCCGACGGCCGTCGAGGCTCCACGCCCCGCCGCCGTTGGCGACCAGGAACAGCAACGCCCCGGCGAGCCCCAGGTTCTTCATGAACTGGATCTGCTGCATGTGCGCCGCCTCGGGGCTGGCGTTCCAGAAGTCGTGGAACAGGTACGACGTCGGAACCAGGAACAGGAACAGCAAAAGCGCTCCCCACCGCGTCTTGAAGCCCGTGATGATCGACAGGCTCCCGGCGAGCAAGAACGCGATCGCCCCGGCGAGCATCAGCTTCGGCATGGGCATCCCCTTGGACGCCACCTGCCCGGCGGCCTCGCTGAAGTTGGGGATCTTGTCCACCACCGCGTCGAGCAGGAAGATCGCCGTCAGCGCCACCCGGCCCACCAGACTGAGCAAGCCTTGAATCAACCGGACCATCGTTCGTCCTCCTTCATCATGTAAGTCGCGATCGAACGCGACGGGCCGACCCGACCCGAACCGTCGATGGATCGGCCCGGTCGGTTCACGCCAGGTCGAACAACATGACCTCGGCGGGGCCCCGGGCCCGAATCGAGATCCCGGGCTCGCCGCCGACGGCCGCGCCGTCGCCGGCGTTCAGGGTCGCGCCGTCCAGGGCGACGACGCCCCTGACGACTTGCAGCCAGGCGTGGCGCTCCGGAGCGATCTCGCGGGCAAGTTCCGCGCCGGCGTCGAGATTCGCCAGCAGGATCGAGGCGTCCTGGTGGATCGAGAGCGAGCCGTCGCGGCCGTCCGGCGAGACGACCACTTGCCAGACGTTCCTCCGCTCGGCCTCCGGGAACGCCTTTTGATCGTAACGCGGGTCCAGTCCCGATCGCTCGGGCCGCAGCCAGATCTGGTAGAGGTGGACCGGATCGGCCGTCGAGGCGTTGCGCTCGGAGTGCATGACCCCCCGGCCGGCCGACATGACCTGGACCTCGCCCGACCCCAGGGTCGAGACGTTGTCCATGCTGTCGCCGTGTTCCAACGCCCCCTCCAGGACGTAGGTGACGATCTCCATGTCCCGGTGCCCGTGACGGCCGAAACCCCGCCCCGGCTGGATCACGTCCTCGTTCACGACCCGAAGGGCGCGGAAACCCATGTGCTCGGGATCGTGATACGTGTCGAACGAAAACGTGTGCGCGGTCTTCAGCCAGCCGTGGTCGGCCCCGCCGCGCTCGTCGGATCTTCGAATCGTAATCATCATTGGACCTCGTGAGTTGAGAAGGGGAAACGATCCAGCAACGCTTTGTCGAAAAACCATCGCGAGCAAGCGCGTAATCCCTTCTCCCCTTGTGGGAGAAGGCGCCCCGAAGGGGCGGATGAGGGGTGACATGGCGGAAAGCCTGGGGATTACCCCTCATCCGGCCTTCGGCCACCTTCTCCCACAAGGGGAGAAGGGATTATATGTATTGTCATGGCTTTGGAATTTTGATGAATCGACAATGAATCGTCCACGTCCCCTACGGCCCCTCCAACGGCTCCCGGACGCGATCGAGCAACCGGACCAGGGTCGCCAGGTCGCTTGGGGAGAGCCCGGCGAAGAGGGCCGTCCTCAACTCGGCCATCGGCCCGTCCAGACCCGTCAGGACGTCCGCCGCCCTGGGCCCCAGCACGACGAAGATCACCCGGCGGTCGCGCTCGCAGCGCTCGCGGCGGACGAGTTCCAGCTTCTCCAGGCGGTCGATGAGCCCGGTGATGCCGGGGGTCTCCGTCAACATCGACTGGGCGACCTCCAGGATCGGCGTCGGCCGTCCCAACCCCCGGAGGATCCGCAGCACGTTGTATTGCGCGGGCGTCAGGCCGTGCTCCTTGAGCAGCCTCGCCACCCGCGCCTGCATCCGATCCGCCGTCCGCGCCAAACCCAGCAGCGCCTCCTCCTGCTTGGTCTCGAACGGCTCTCGCTTGCCGATCCGCCGCCCCAGATCGCTCCCCATCATCGGCCCCCCCTTCGCTCGACCTGATGATAATTTACACGTCAACTAATTAAAGGTCAAGGGTTCGGGGTCGGATTTCGCTCGCGCCCCGGATCGGCGACGGCGACGAGGGGCGCGATCGCCGCGGGATAACGGCGGGCCAGTTCGCCGCCGACCGCGAACTCCGATTGCCGCGTCGTCAACGCGAACCTGGCGGGATTGTCGAGCCGTTCCCCCCCCGCCCCGCCGTTCGTTTTCCAAGTCGAGGAGTCCTCTTCCCCCTTGAGATCCGCGGCAAGTTTCGGGGGCCGTCTCGGTACGCCTCGACGGTCGTAATCGGATCGCCAGGTTAAATCGATAGGCAATCCAGGGGGCGATTCGGAGGCCATGAGAATTGGAAGCGTAGGGCTGTTCCACGGGACTTCGGGAGGGTATAGAATGCTAATGATTCTTTGTGCGCCGTCACCGCGAAGCGGCATGGATCATGAATATCGACGACTTCCTCACCCCCAGGCTGGTCGGAAAGCGGTTCGAATCACATTCGATCCCGCTGGAACTCCTCGGCGATTTGGCCGTTCTCGAGGCGATGATCAAGGAAGCCGCCAAGTGGCTGTATATGAGGGAACATTCCGGCCGCGAGCGGGCCCCCAGGAAGTTCGCCGACGGCCTTAGCCTCACGCTCACGGCGGTCGAGGAAGGGAGCGCCGTCGCGAAGATCACCCTGGTCGCGACCTCCGCGGGTTTTTTCCCTCCCGCGGAGGCGACCTACCTGGAGCAGGCCAGGGACGCGGTCGTCGCCTCCATCGCGGCGGCCTCGGAGAACGAATCGCCGAGCGAGCATCTCCCTCCGAAGATCCTCGCCTATTTCGACCGGATGGGAAGGAGCCTGCGGAACGACGAGGCGATCGAGTTCCCGTCCCCCCTGGCGGGAAGACCGGCTCGTCTCACCAAGCCCGTCCGCCTCCGTTTGCTCAAGGCGGCGGAAGCGACCGAACGTACGGAAGAGATTCGCGTCCGGGGGGCCGTTCACGACCTCAATCAGGAAACCATGAAATTCGAGATGAGGTTGTCGGACGGGAGCAAGGTTTCCGGTCCCGTTGACCGGCAACAGTTCGACTATTTCATGGAAGCCTTCAACGAATACAAGAACGGAATCAAGGTTCTTCTGCAAGGAGTGGGGAAATATAATCGCGCCGATCGACTCCAAGCGGTCGAATCGGTCGAGCAAGTCACGGTCTTGGACCCGCTCGACTTCCAGTCGCAGATCGACGACCTGCGGACGCTCAAGGACGGCTGGTACGATGGGTTGGGGATCGCTCCCTCGCCCGAAGGGCTGAATTGGTTGTGCGCGGAGTTCGGTGAACGATACTCCGACACGCTTCCGTCGCCCTACGTTTACCCCGTCGTCGAGGGGGGCGTGCGTCTTGAGTGGCCGATCGGGCGGTGGGACGTCTCGCTGGAAATCGATCTCCGCGAACGGATCGGCGAATGGCACGCCTTGCACCTGGACACGGACGAGGAGGAGTCGAAACGCCTGGTCCTGGGTTCCAGGGCTGATTGGGACTGGATGACGGGTCGGATCCAAGCCCTGAGCGGAGTCGATTCGTGAACGAGGCGACCCTTCTTCTCCGGCGGATTCATCCATCATTCATCAAGCTTGGACGGCCGACGTCCGCCGCCTTCCGACCCACGCCGAAAGACCAGTGCGAGTTGTCCGTTTACGATGGAGACATGATCGCCCCCGCCGCGGCTTACGCGCATTACCGCGGCATGAACCACGAATCCGCGGGCGTCATGGCCGTCACGGTTTCCGAGTGCGCCGCCCTTGAGCTTCCAGTTCGATCGGACCCCGAGCCGTTCCCCGAACATGCGGTGATCGACTTCCAGGCGCTCGGCGGCGGCCAGCGCGAGAAGAAGGGTAAGCAGTTGAGAGACCGCGCGGAGCGGCGCGGTTGGTTGTACGAAGCCGAGTGACGTCAACGTCTCGGATCGATCCTCGCCGCCCGGTTGCGGCGTGTTTGACGACGGTTGTACAATCGCCGCCGTTTCGGGTCGCGCGGTCCTCATGAAGTTCATCGAAACGGGACGCCCCATGGCTTCGATCCTCTCCCCCCGGACGTTTCGCCCGTGGTCGCTCGCGGCGCTGGCGTTTTTCGGCCTCGCGATCCCGACCTTCGCGGAGATGCCGGAAGTCCCCGACGGCTTCAAGATCCGGCTGGTGGCGGCGGTGCCGGCGGTCTCCTACCCCAGCCAGGTCGCGACGGCCCCCGACGGCTCGCTGTTCGTCGGCGAGGACCCCATGGACCAGGTCGGCCCGGCCGACAAGCCCATCGACCGGATCGTCGTCTTCAAGCCCGGCGCGCCCGAGCCGATCGTCTTCGCCGAGGGGCTCAACGCGATCTTCGGCATGCTCTGGCATGAAGGCGCGCTCTACGTCATGAACATGCCCAACCTGACGGTCCTCCGCGACACGGACGGCGACGGCGAGGCCGATCAACGAACCGAACTGTTCACCGACATGGGCGTCCCCGCCGGCGCGCCCAACATGCTCAACGACCACATCGTCTCCGGCATCCAGATCGGCATGGACGGTCGTCTGTACATATCCGTCGGCGACAAGGGCGTCCCCAAGGCCACCGGGCCCGACGGCCGGACGATTCAACTCCGAGGCGGCGGGATCGTCCGCTGCCGCCCCGACGGCCGCGAGCTTGAGATCCACTCCCGCGGCACCCGCAACCACCTGGAGCCGAACCTCGACGCCCGCGACCAACTCTTCACCTACGACAACACCGACGACGGCCTGGGCTGGTGGACCCGCGTCGAACACCACGTGGACGGCGGCTACTTCGGCTACCCCTTCGACTACCACGACCGCAAGGACAAGATCCTCCCCCCCCTGGCCGATTACGGCGGCGGCTCCCCCTGCGGCGGGATCGTCTACGAGGAGGACGCCTGGCCCGAGCAATATCGCGGCCTCGCCCTCTGGACCGAGTGGGGCCAGCGCGTCGTCCGCGGCTTCCGCTTCAAGCCCAGGGGCGCCGGCTTCGAGATCGCCGACGTCGTCGACTTCGTGAAGCCCGGCGAGGTCGAGAACTTCCGACCCCTCGACCTGGCCCTCTCCCACGACGGCCAAACCCTCTACGTCGCCGACTGGTCGATGGGAGGCTGGGGCGAGAAGAAGCAGAACCTCGGCCGTGTCTACGCCGTGACTTACGAAGGCCCTCCCGTCGAACGTAAACCCCGCGGCGCCGACTCCGACCCGACGCCCGCCCAGATCGCCGCCCTCGACCACCCCGCCCGCGGCGAACGCCTCCGCGCCCAACGCGAGTTGGTCCGCCGCGGCGATCAGGCGCTCGACGCCGTCGTCGCGGCCCTCGCCGATCCCAAGACCCCCGAGGTCGCCCGCCGCCACCTGGTCTGGACCGTCGTCGGCGTCGCCCCGCGCTCGCCGAAGGGGACTGCGGCCCTGACCGCGGCGCTCAAGGACTCCTCCGCCGACGTCCGCGCGCAGGCCGCGCGCGCCGTCGGGATGGAGTTCGACTCGTTCGACGTCGGCGACCTGGCCGCGCTCCTGGCCGACCCCGATCCGACGGTCAGGCTGCAAGCCCTGATCGCGCTGGGGAGGCTGGGCGAGGCGTCGGCCGTCGCCGCGGTCGCGCCCCTGGTCGCCGAGCCGGACGTCTACCTGGCGTTCTCCGCCCGCGAGGCGCTGCGGCGGATCGGCGCCTGGGAAGAGGTCGCGGAACGGTTGAAGGCGGCCGACCCCAAGGTCCGCGCGGGCGTGCTGCTGACGATGGAGGACGTCTACGACGAGGCCGCCGTCAAGGCGCTCGCCGACTTCGCCGCCGGCGACGGCGAGCCGGCCGAGCGGGCCGCGGCGGTCGGGAACCTGGCGGCCGTGGCTCGAAAGGCCCCTCCCTGGGACGGCAAGTGGTGGGGGACGCAGCCGGCGAAGAGGGAGCCGCCGGCCAGGACCGTCGACTGGGACCAGACCCCCGCCGCGCTCGCCGCGGTTCGCGACCGGCTCGACGACGCCGACGCGGTCGTGAGGATCGCCGCCGCCGTCGCGGTCGTCGCGATCCATGACGAGGCGTCGAGGGAGGTCGTTCGAGCGAAGTTCGCCTCCGAGCGCGATCCCGACGCCCGCGCCGCGTTCGCCCGCGCCGTCGGCGGCCTGCGCGACCGCGACGCCCTGCCCGAACTCGCCGCGGCGATCCGGGATCCCGACGTCCCGGCCGTCGTCCGCGACGCCGCGCTTGGGGCGGTGGAGACGATGGGAGGCCGGGAGGCGGCCGACGTCCTGGTCGGCGTCCTGGACGACCCGGCGCTGAGCGACGACCGTCGCCGCGACGTGATCGCCGCCCTGGAGCGCGCGCCGGCCGACCTGGCGACGCCAGCCCTGGTCAAGGCGCTCGACAACCCCGCCGCCTCGGCCCGCCTCGCGGCCGTCGCCGCGTTGGCCTCGGTGTTGGGCCGCGAGAAGCCCGAGCGCGACGAAACGGCCCTCGTCGCGCTCCGCGCGCGGATCGACGATCCGGCCGTCGAGGTCCGCAAGGGGGCCGTGGAGGCGCTCGGCAAGCTCGCCGACGCCGCCAGCGTTCCGGCCCTGATCGCCGCGGCCGACCGCGACGACCTGCGGTTCGAGGCCGTCGCCGCGTTGGCCGAATCCCCCGTCGCCGAGGCGATCCCCGTTTATCTGTCCGCGCTCGGCGAGAAAAGCCCCACGCTTCGGAAGCGCGCGGCGACGGCCCTGGCGACGCTCAAGGACCAGGCCGCGCCCAGGCTCGACCAACTCGCCGCTCGTCATGAACTGCCCACCGCGGCGCTACCGGAGCTTCGCCAGGCGTTCGCGGAGCTGGCGTCGATCCAGTCGTGGAAGCTGGTCGGCCCGTTCGAGATGGACGCCCCGCCGCCGTTCCCGCTCGACGCCGCGATCGACCCGAACGCCGAGTTCGCCGGAGTCGACGACCGGAAGGCGTCGTGGCGCGAGGAACAGGCCCGCGACCGCCGCGGCCGGATGGACCTGGGCCGGATCTTCGGCCAGGACGCCGACCGGAGCGCCTTCGGCGTCGTCGACCTGGAAAGCCCCTCGGATCGCGCGGCGACCTTCGCCGTCGGCTCCGACGACACGCTCCGGGTCTGGGTCGACGGCGAGCAGGTCTTCGACTTCTCCAAGAACCGGGGATTCTCCCACGAGGCCGACCGCTTCGACGTCCATTTGCGCAAGGGCGCGAACCGGATCGTGATCCGATGCGGCAACAAATCCGGGCCGTGGGCGTTCTCCGTCGCCGTCTCCGGCCCGCTCGACTACGCCTTCCTGAAGCCGCCCGCGGCCGGCTCGTTCGACCCCGAGGCGTACCGCGCCCAGGCGGCCGAGGGGGGCGGCGACCCGGAGAAGGGGAAGGCGCTCTTTCACGACCTGAACGGCCTGGCCTGCGTGAAGTGCCACGCCGTCGCCCCCGGCGGCGCGACGGTCGGCCCGGAACTGTCGAGCGTCGGCGCCAAGTACGCCCGCGACGAACTGGTCGACTCGATCCTGTTCCCATCGGCCAAGATCAGCAGCGGCTACGAATCGATCGTCCTGGCCACCGACGACGGCCGGACCTTCTCCGGCGTCCTCAAGAGCGAGACCCCCGAGGCCGTCGAGATCCAGGACGCCGACGCCAGGACGATCCGAATCCCCGCCGACGAGATCGAACAGCGCCGCAAGGCCGACGTCTCCATCATGCCCGCCGGGTTGGCCGAGGGCCTGAAGCCCGCCGACTTCGCCGACCTGATCGCCTACCTGGAGAGCTTGAAGGACGCCAAGCCGGCCGACGCCCGGGAGCGATGATGAGGCGCGAGCCTCACACCGGCGCGAGTAGCTTCGCCAACGCCTGATACCATTCCTTGACTCGGTCGACGATCCCATCGACGGCGGTCGCGTCCAGGGGATGGAAATCTCCCTTCTCGTGGAACTCCAGCTTGGCGGAGTTCGCGCCCGCCACGGGCTCGGCCACCCAGGCGTAAAACGCCTTGTTGTCGCGCACGTTCACGACGACGACGCATGACGGCAGATAGGGCGGCACGCCGTGGGTGGGGAAGAGTTGTGGGACGTCGCGCATCCATTCGGCCGGGTCGGACGCCAGGGTCCCCTTCACCTGGACCACGAAGATTCGGGTCGAGAGTTCGCCTTCCGCGCCGATCTCGACCAGGAATTCCGTCCGACCGTCTTCCTTTCGTTCGTGCCGGACGCGCACGTCCTTGCGCGAGGTCAGCAGCAGCCCGGCCAGCGCCTCGCTCCGCTCGGCTACGAACCAAGGTTCCTTCGCGTTCGACATGGTTGGTTCCTATTCCTTGAAGCGTGAGTCGGCGAGAACCATGTTCCGGGACGACCAGAATTCGATCACCTCGTCGCGGAGACCCCCGCGAACATCGTCGTCGATCTTATGCCGGGTGGCGAGGCTCGATATCGCGCCGCGCGGTTCGTTCACGGAGAGGAGATAGCCGACGCAGAGCTCGGTGTCGATCCCCACCATGTACGTCGGCGCCGGGACCGCGACCATCCGATCGACGTCATTCTGGGAGACTCGCACCAGCAGCCGCCGCTCCCTCGACGTGTACCCTCGCGCGGTGCTCTTCACTTGCACGAAGAAAAAATAGGACGGGTGATCCACTACCTCGACGATGGAATCGAACGTGGGATATTTGTCCCCCAGGAACCGCGGCCGGAAGTAGGGGTCGGGCCGATCATGAAATTCGGTCATCAGGAGGTTGAACAGCCATTGGCCGCGCTCTCCGACGTCCTCGTTGGCCATCTGGCCTCCCGCGAATGGGCCTATTCGAAACCTCTTGGTCGATTCTACCGCGGCCTCGCGGGGCGGGGAACGGGTCGCGGCGGTCGGGCCTTGGACGGGGTTTCGGGCGCGGCTATAGTGGCCGGGTCGTCATCGACGTCCCCCGCGCGCGGGCGCGCGGGCTTCCTTCCTCGAGTCGTCGCGGGTGTGCTATGGCTGACGTCAGAGTGGCCATGATCGGCCAGGGCTTCATGGGGCGGACGCACTCGAACGCCTGGTCGCAGATTCCACGGTTCTTCAAGCCGCCGGTCGCCCCGGTGATGCAGACCGTCTTCGGCCGCAACGCCGAGGCCGTCGCCGAGTTCGCCCGAACGTGGGGCTGGCGGAACTCCTCCACCGACTGGAAGGCGACCGTCGCCGCTCCCGACGTCGACCTGGTCGACGTCGTCACCCCCAACAACATGCACGCCGAGGTCGCCCTGGCGGCGCTCAAGGCCGGCAAGCACGTCGCCTGCGAGAAGCCGATCGCCCGGACCATCGACGAGGCCCGGAAGATGGTCGCCGCGGCCGGGGAGGCCGGCGCGAAGACCTTCGTCTGGTACAACTACCGCCGTTGCCCGGCCGTCGCCATGGCCCACAAGCTGGTGAAGGACGGCGCGCTGGGCGCGATCCGCCACGCCCGCGCGGTCTACCTGCAAGACTGGGCCGACGAGTCCATCCCCCTGATCTGGCGGTTCCAGAAGGAAGGCTCCGGCACCGGCGCCAACGGCGATTTGAACGCGCACATCGTGGACATGGTCCGGTTCGTCGCCGGCGAGGAGGTGACGGAGGTCACCGGCGCGATCGCCGAGACCTTCATCAAGGAGCGCAAGCTCATGACCGGCCCGACCGCCGGCGGCATCGCCGCGGGCGTCGGCGGATCGAGCCGGACCGGCCCGGTCACGGTCGACGACTGCGTGCTGGCCCTGGCGCGACTCTCCGGCGGCGGCGTCGCCTCGTTCGAGGCCGCCCGCCAGGCCACCGGCAACCAGAACCGCAACGGCTTCGAGATCAACGGCTCCAAGGGCGCGCTCAAGTTCGACTTCGAACGCATGAACGAACTCCAGTACTACGACGCCACCCGCCCCCGCGGCGTGCAGGGCTGGACCACGATCATGTGTACCCACGGCGGCGACCACCCCTACGCCGAGAACTGGTGGCCCGACGCCCACGTCATCGGCTACGAACACGGCTTCACCAACCAGGCCTACGACATCCTCCGCGTCCTCGGCGGCCAGGAGCCCGTCGTCCCGATCCCCGACTTCCAGGACGCCTACCAAACCCAGCGGATCCTGGAAGCCGTCATGATCGCCGCCGCCGAGCGCCGGCCCGTGGCGATCGACGAGGTGAAGTGAACCGAGAGGCGAGCCTTGGCGGCGAAAGATCAAGGATATGTGAGGACGAACATCCCTTCTCCCACAAGGGGAGAAGGGACGACGCATGTCGGTTCGATATGGTGTTTTGGCGTTGATGCACGGGCATTTCGCAAGACTTCGAAACCAGTAGCGAAGGAAGACCGCGCGATGGGTGCTCCCCACGTCCTCTCGAATCCTCCCAAGGTCGCCTTGATCGGCGGCGGCTTCATCGGCCCGGTCCACGCCGAGGCCCTGCGCCGGATCGGCGTGCAGGTACACGGCCTGCTCGACATCACTCCGGAGAAGGCCAGGCCCCAGGCCGAGAAGCTGGGGATCCCCAAGGTGTACGCCACCATCGAGGAGGTCCTGGCCGATCCCGAGGTCGGCGCGGTCCACCTGGCCTCGCCCAACCACGTCCACTACGAGCATGCCAAGGCGGCGCTCGAGGCCGGCAAGCACGTCCTCTGCGAGAAGCCCCTGGCGGTCAGCGGCGAGGAGTCGTCGGAACTGGCGAAGATCGCCGCGAGCCGCCCCAGGCAGGCCGCGGGGGTCAACTACAACCTGCGGTTCTACCCGCTCGCCCAGGAGATGCGCCAGCGCGTCGCGTCGGGGGCGTTGGGGCGGATCTTGACCGTCACCGGGTCGTACACCCAGGACTGGCTGCTCCTGGCCGACGACTACAACTGGCGGGTCGAGCCCGACGGCCACACCAACCTGCGGGCGATCGCCGACATCGGCACTCACTGGATGGACCTGGCCCAGTTCATCACCGGCAAGCACATCCAAAAGGTCAACGCCGACCTCGCCACCTTCCACGAACACCGCAACCGCCCCATCGGCGGCGCCGAGACCTACTCCGGCCCCAACGCCGCCAAGAAGGCCACCGAGCCGGTGAAGATCACCACCGAGGACTACGGCGCGGTGATGCTGCACCTGACCGACGGCGCCCGCGGCGTCTACCACGTCAATCAGATGCACGGCGGCCGCAAGAACCGCCTCTACCTGGAGATCTGCGGCACCGAGGGGTCGATGGTCTGGGACAGCGAGTCGCCCGAGCTGCTCGCGCTGGGCCGTCGCGGCGCGCCCAACCAACTGATGAACCGGGACCCCGCCATCCTAAGCGTGGAGGCCGGCGACTTCAGCCACTACCCCGGCGGCCACGCCGAGGGCTTCCCCGACGCCTTCAAGCAACTCGATCTGGCGTTCTACAGCTACATCCTCGGCGGCTGCCAGGGAACGCCGAATTTTCCGACCTTCGCCGACGGCGACCGCGAGGTCCGCGTCTGCGAGGCCATCGCCCAGTCCGCCAAGTCCAAGGCGTGGGTCGACGTCGCCGAGTGACGCCTTTTGGCGCGCCGATTGCGGCTCCAAGGATCCCAGAGCCTCCCTCCGACGTCGGGGGGAGGCGCCTTGGAGACCTTGACGAAGCGATCGGACGTCATGTTCACCTATGTGTTCGCGCAGGTCCTGCTCGCCCTGTACGCCGTCTTCCTGGCGTTCGGCGGCGCGTTGGGGTACTACGACACCGAGACCCGCCCCTCCCTCTTCGCCGGCACGGGCGGCGCGGCGTTGTGCTTCATCGCCTTGCTCTACTCGGTGTTCGTCGACCCCCAGGTCGGCCTCCAGGCCGCGACGCTCGTCGCGCTGGTGATGACGTTCTATTTCAACTACCGCTTCGTCGGCTTCAAGCCCAGGTTCATCCCCGCCGGCATGCTCGCGCTGATGAGCCTCGTGGTGTTCGGGTCGCTGCTGATCACGATCATTTGACGGCCCCGCGATCCGGTCGAACCGCGTCGGCGTCGAAAATTCCTTCCCGTCGCGACACCCTCGCCCTAAACTGGTGTTGAATAGAGGTGGGAGAAGCGCGCCTTGTGGCGTCGTCGTCGCGTCGAGAAAGGGATCGGCCGCCATGCGTGATGGTATCGTCCGAAGGGGCTGGAACTTCGCCCTGATCGTCGCCGCGTGCTTGACGGCTTGCGCGGCCGTCGCGACGGCCCAGGAAGCGGCGAAGCCGAGGCCGGCCGACGTCAAGGCCGCGAACAAGGCCCGCAAGGCCGAGGCCGAGGCCCGCCGGAAGGCTCGGGAGAAGGCCCAGGCCGCCAAGGCCAGGCCGGTCGCGTTGCCCAAGCGGCCGGCGCGAACCGTCGTCCCGCCGACGATCACCGCGGCCGAGATCGACGACCTGGTCGACGCCAGGCTGGCGAAGGACCACCCCGACGTCAAGCCCGCCCCCGCCACCACCGACGCCGAGTTCGTCCGCCGCGTCTATCTGGACGTCGCCGGCGTTCCGCCCACGCCCGGCCAGTTCCGCGCGTTCCTGACCGACAAGGCGAAGGACAAGCGTGCCCGGCTGATCGACGAGTTGCTGGCCAGCCCCGACTACGGCCGCAACCAGGCGCGCTACTGGCGCGAGGTGATCCAGTTCCGCGCCTCCAACTCGAACCAGGCGCAGGTCCGCTATGACGTCCTGGAGAAGTGGCTCGCCCGGGAGTTCGACCGCGACCGCCCCTGGGACGAGATCGCCGCCGCGATGATCCGGGGCCAGGGCCGCACCGACGAGGACGGCGCGGCCAACTTCGCCGCGGCCCACGCGGCGTCGCCCGTGCAACTGGCCGGCGAGGCGTCGCGGGTGTTCCTCGGCGTGCAGATCCAGTGCGCCGAGTGCCACGACCACAAGACCGACTCCTGGAAACGCGAGCAGTTCCACGAGCTGGCCGCGTTCTTCGCCGGCGGTCGGATGAAGCGGGTGATGAAGCCCGAGCCCGGCGTCCGAGCGGTGTTCGAGGTGTCCGAGACGCCTCGCGCCCGCTACGCCATGCCCGACCTGGCCCATCCCCCCAAGACGATTCCGACGAAGCCCCGCTTCTTCCTCGCCTCCCAGACCACCGAGCCGGTCCCCGCCGGCCTGTCCGTCGCGCAACTCCGCGAGCTGGCCGCCTCGTACATCACCGGCCAGGACGACCCGTGGTTCGCCCGCGCGTTCGTCAACCGGATCTGGACCGTCCTGATGGGCGAGGGCTTCTACGAGATGGTCGACGACATCGGCCCGGAACGCGAGGCCGTCGGCGAGGAGGTCCTCTTCCCCCTGGCCGATCAGTGGAGCGCCGGCGGCTTCGACGTCCGCTGGCTGTTCCGGACCCTGCTGAACACCAAGGCGTATCAGCGACAGACGCGGGCCTTCTCCACCCCCGCGGGGGCGACCCCCATGGCCGCGGTCTGCCCCAGCAGGCTTCGCGCCGATCAGATCTTCGAGAGCCTGGCCGCCGCGCTCGACCTGCCGCGCGACGGGAGCGCCGCCGCCACTCCGGCCGCCGCGGGCAAGAAGGTCGTCAAGACCTCCGCCGGAAACGCGAAGAACGCGAAGAAGGCCGCCGCCAAGAAGCCGAAACGCCAGCCGCCCAACCTCCGCCAGCCGTTCGGCAAGATGTTCGGCGTCGATCCGTCGCTCTCCCCCGACGACGTGCCGGGGACCATCCCCCAGGCCCTTTTCCTGATGAACGGCGCGATCGTCGACGCCCGCGTCAAGGCCCGCCCCGACACCCCCCTGGGTCGGATCCTGGCGGAAGCCCCCGACGACGCCGCCGCCCTGAACCGAATCTACCTCCTGGTCCTCTCCCGCCGCCCCGCGCCCAAGGAACGGGAGGTCCTCGCCGACTACCTGGCGAACGCCGGCGATCGCAAGGAGGCGTTCGAGGACGTCTACTGGAGCCTGATCAACTCCACCGAGTTCCTGTCGCGGCGGTGAACCGCCGATTCGGCGGCGGGGCGCGTCTCGATCCCGGGAGTGATCCCGTAGTAGACCGTCGCACCTAAGAAGGTGGGCCCTTGTTATTGAGAACCACCCCGAGGGAGCATGCTTAATCCCTTCTCCCCTTGTGGGAGAAGGTGCCCCGAAGGGGCGGATGAGGGGTGGGCGCGACCGGAAGCTTCTG
>CALCIB010000029.1 GCA_937907525.1 uncultured Planctomycetales bacterium
GGGAGAAGGTGGCCCGAAGGGCCGGATGAGGGGTCGACCGGCGTCGCGTCCCGGCGGGAACCATGGGCTGAAAACGGCTTTGAACCCGGAGGCTTCCGGTCGCGCCACCCCTCATCCGGCCTTCGGCCACCTTCTCCCTCAAGGGGAGAAGGCGATGATGGCCGTGGCTGCTGAAAAGGCGTCGGGTCGCCAGTCGCCGATGCTGGGCGGCGCTTTCCAGCCGTTCCCCCCTCGCGGACGCGCCCGCGCCGGGATAGGCTGGGAAGCCTCTCCACCCGTCCCAATCCGCCCCGTCGACCGCGCGGGCGGTTCGAGCATGCTCCAAAGGGGCTCGCGACGATGCCGTTGACGTCGATCCTGGTTTTGGCGCTTCTGACCCAGGCCCCCGTCGCGACGACGAACGACCTGGCGACGACCGCCGAGAAGACCGATTACAGGGCCTCGACCCGCTACGACGACGTCGTCGCGCTTTGCAAGCGGATCGCCGAGCGGTCGCCGAACGCGGTTTATACGACCCTCGGCGAGACGACCGAGGGCCGCGCGCTGCCGCTTCTGATCCTGGCCGATCCGCCGGTGAAGAACCCCGCGGAGGCCGCGCGTTCCGGCAAGCCGGTCGTCCTGGCGATCGGCGACATCCACGGCGGCGAGGTCGGCGGCAAGGAAGCCCTCCTCATGCTCGCCCGCGAACTGACCGACGAACCGCATCCGGGATTACTCAAGGATCTCATCGTCGCGATCGCGCCGATCCTCAACGCCGATGGCGACTCCCGCGTCTCGAAAGCCAACCGCCCCCACCAGAACGGCCCGGAGGAGGGCGTCGGCGTCCGCGGCAACGCCCGCGGGTTGGACCTTAACCGCGACTTCATCAAGCTGGAGGCCCCCGAGACTCGCGCCCTGGTCGCGTTCGTCAACGCCTGGGATCCCAGCGTCTTCATCGATACGCACGCCACCAACGGCTCCCGCCACCGCTACGCGATCACCTACGACGGCCCCCGCAACCCCGCCGGCGATCCAGGGATCATCCAGTACGCTCGTGAAACAATGTTCCCGGCCGTGACCGAGGCGTTCGAGAAGGCGACCGGCCTGCAAGCCTACTACTACGGGACGTTCGGCGGCGACTTCACCCGCTGGGAGGGCTTCCCCGCCCTGGGACGGTTCGCGACCAACTACGTCGGGCTTCGGAATCGGTTGAGCATCCTTTGCGAGGCTTACGCTTACGCCCCGTTCAAGGTCCGCGTCGCCGCCACCCGCGACTTCGTCCGCGAATGCCTCAAGTTCACGGCCGCCCGCAAGGACGAGATCAAGGGGCTTCTGGACGCCGCTCGAAAGACGGCGACCGTCAAAAACCCCGCCGAGCCCCGCCGCGTCGTCGTTCGCAACCGGGTCCGACCGCTGGCGAACGCCGAGCCGATCCAGGGCTTCGACGGGGATGAGTCGAAGGACTACCCCGCGGACGTCCTCGTCGACTTCGAGGCCGTGGAGACGGTCGACCGCCCCTTCGCCTACGTTCTGCCCCCGGAGCTTCGCGCGGCCGTCGCGCTGCTTCAGCGCCACGGGATCGAGGTCCGGGAACTTCGCGAGGACGTCGAGCTTGACCTGGAGATCGACACGGTGGACGCGGTCGAGCCGGAACCCGCGGGCGCGTGGGACCGTCAGAACGTCGTCGAAGTCAAGACGACCCGACGCGCCGAGACCCGCCGCGTCCCCGCGGGCTTCTGGATCGTCAAGGACGCGCAGCCGCTGGGCACGCTGGCCGCCTACCTGCTGGAGCCGCGCTCGGAGGACGGCCTGGCGACCTGGCGGATCATCGCGGCCAGGCCCGGCGCCGACTTCCCCGTCACCCGCCTGCCGAAGCCGACGGCGCTCTTGACCGCCGCTGCGGAGAATCTCGCCGACGTCCCCGTCGCGCCCAGGCCGATCACCTTCGACGTCGCCGGCGGGATGCGCGGGCCCGGCTTCTCGGGCTCGCCCGTCACCGTGGAATGGATCGACGCCGACCACTGGGTCCGCCGCGACGAGGACGGCGCCGTGAAGGTCGACGCCCGCACCGGCCGCTCCGTCCCCTTCGGCCCGACCCCCGAAAAGCTGCTGGAGTCCCTTGGGCGGATCCCGTCGATTGACGCGAAGGCCGCCGAGGAGTTGTCGCGGAGGCTGGTCCGCGACGGCGCGCCCGACCCCGCGCGCGCGGGACTGCTGTTCCACCACGAACACGATTTGTATTACGTCGCCCTGGACGGATCGTGGGGGGTTCGGCTGACGAACGACCCGGCCGAGGAGACCGACGCCCGGTTCAGCCCCGACGGCAAGCGGGTGGCGTTCGTCAAGGATTACGACCTGCGCGTCGTCGACCTGGAAACCGCCGAGGAACGCGCGCTGACCGAGGGCGGCTCCACCGACCTGCGCCGCGGCCGCGCCGACTGGGTCTACTTCGAGGAGATCTTCAACCGCTCGTGGTCGGCCTACTGGTGGAGTCCCGACTCGCGCCGGATCGCCTTTTTGGAGTTCGACGACGCCGAGGTCCCCACGCTGACCATGCTCCACGACGAGGACGACCCCAGGCGCGTCGAGGTCAACCGCTATCCGCGCTCCGGCGAGCCCAACCCGAAGGTACGGCTGGGAATCGTCGCCGCCGAGGGGGGGCCGGTCCAGTGGGCCGACCTGTCGGACTACTCGGCCGACTCCTCGCTGATCAGCGGCGTCTTCTGGAGGCCCGACTCCCGCGCCGTCCTCGCCTGCGTCCAGGACCGCGTCCAGACCTGGCTCGACCTTCTCAACGTCCCCGTCGACGGGTCCGAACCCCACGCCCTGTTCCGCGACGCGACGGAAGCGTGGATCGCCGATCCGACCGAGCCCGGGTTCCTCGCCGACGGCTCGTTCTACTGGCTCAGCGCCCGCGACGGTTGGCCCCACCTTTATCATTACGCCGCCGACGGCGCGCTCCTGGGCCGGCTCACCGAAGGGGAATGGGAGGTCCGGTCGATCCAGCACGTCGACCCCCGGACCGGCGCGGTCGCGTTCCTCGGGACCATGGACGCGCCGATGGCGACCCAGCTTTACCGCGTCGAGCCGGGAGGGCCCGTCGAACGGATCACGTCGGGGACCGGGAGCTACCAGATCCACGCCTCCCCCGACGGCAAGCTGTTCGTCGCCGGCCGATCCGACCTGGCCACGCCGACCCGCGCGACGCTTCTAGACGCCGACGGCGGGTTCGTCCGCGTGGTCGACTCCAACCCGGTCCACAAGATCAAGGAGTACCGCTTCGGCCCTCGCGAGCGGGTCCGGATCCCGACCCGCGACGGCTTCGCGCTGGAGGGGGAGGTGATCCTGCCGCCGGACCTTGATCCGAGCGTCAAGCATCCGGTCTGGTTCACCACCTACGGCGGGCCGCATACGCCTGTGATCGTCGATGCCTGGGCGGGCGGTCGGGCGTGGGACCAGGCGCTGGCGTCGGAGGGCTTCGTCGTCTTCCGGGGCGACCCCCGTCCCGCCAGCGGCAAGGGGGCGGCCTCGGCGTGGACGGCCTACAAGAAGCTGGGGCTCCGGGAGTTGGAGGATATCAAGGACGCGATCGCCTGGCTCAAGCGGCGACCCTACGTCGACGGCGACCGGATCGGCATGACCGGCCACAGCTACGGCGGCTACATGACGGCCTTCGCCATGACCCACTCCGATCTGTTCGCCTGCGGGATCGCCGGCGCGCCGGTGACCGACTGGCGCGACTACGACTCGATCTACACCGAGCGCTTGATGGGACTCCCCCAGGACAACCCCGACGGCTACACGGGCTCGTCGGTCGTCGAGGCCGCGAAGAATCTTCACGGCAAGCTGTTGATCGTTCACGGCGCGGTCGACGACAACGTCTCCGTCCGCAACACCATGCGGCTGGTCCTGGCGCTTCAGGCCGCGGAGAAGGACTTCGAGCTGATGATCTACCCAGGCTCCCGGCACGGGATTACCAGCCCGCACTACGCCAGGCTGATGATCGACTTCATCCGCCGCAACCTGAAGGAGCCGAAGGCCGCGACCGCGGCGCCGTGAGGGGAGGGGCCATGACGCGACCGTCCCGCGAGGGGCTCGCATGGCGACCGGCCTCGCATGACCGTTGCGAAACCTGGAGACATGATGATGACAAGCATCACTTCTCCCCTTGTGGGAGAAGGTGGCCGAAGGCCGGATGAGGGGGCGACCGGCGTCGCATCCCGCGTTCGGCCAGGACTTTGAAGTCCGGGGCTTCCGTTCGCGCCCCCCTCATCCGCCCCTTCGGGGCACCTTCTCCCACAAGGGGAGAAGGGGGGACATACTCGTTCGCGATGGTATTCCACATAGAGTTGGCCAGCATCGGCGTCAGGGTCGGCAATATTCGACGACGCCGCGCGAAGATACCAGAACGCGGACGACGGATCGGCCGGGCGGGTTTCGTTCGGAGCGGAGAATCCGGGACGTCCCGAACAAACCTTTGGCGCGGGCGCGGCGTAGGAACCCCTGTGTCGCGAGTGATCGAACCGGCGGGCCGGACTGGTTCCAAGAGCTTGTCGGATCGTGAGTTGAGGCGTTCCCGGCCGCGCGGTCGGCGGGCCTCGCGTCCGGATTCCAGGACATCGAAGAGGAGAGGCGAAGGATGAAGCGAAACGCGGTAGCCTGGGCGGCCCTGGTGGTGTCGACGGCCGCCCTGGTCAGTTCGTCGGGGGTGCTCAGGCCGATGCCGGCGGCCCCCAAGGTGCCCGCCAAGAGCCAGGAGGTCGCCGAGGCGCTGTCGCAGGCGTATGAGTCGGTGGCCGAGTTCGTCAAGCCGTCGGCGGTGCAGATCAGCGTCAAGAAGAAGGCCGCCGCCGGTCCCGACGTCCGGAGCTTTCGGTTCCCGATGCCGGGCGACCCCCGCAACGGCCCGCAAGGCCCGGGCGACATGAAGGACTTCGAGGAGATGCTCAAGAAGTTCTTCGGCCAGGGGGGCGTTCCCCGGCCGAACCAGTTCGGCGGTCCCGGCTCCGGGGTGGGCTCGGGGTTCGTGTACGACGATCAAGGCCACATCCTGACGAACTTCCACGTCGTCAACGGGGCCGACAAGATCGTGGTGGCGTTCTCCGACGGCGTGGAGTTGCCCGCGACGGTCGTCGGCACCGACGACAAGTCGGACGTGGCGGTCATCAAGGTGGAGAGCACCGCGTACCCGGCGCTGCCGCGGGGCGACAGTTCCAAGGTGAAGGTCGGCGACCTCGTCATGGCCGTCGGCTCGCCGTTCGAGCTCTCCCAGAGCGTCACGACCGGGATCATCTCGGCGACCGAGCGGAACAATGTCCGGATCAACGAGTACGAGTCGTTCCTCCAGACCGACGCGGCGATCAACCCCGGCAATTCGGGCGGCCCGCTGGTGAACATGGCCGGCGAGGTGGTCGGCGTCAACTCGGCGATCGTCACCGGCAGCCGCGGCAACGACGGCATCGGCTTCGCGATCCCGATCGACATGGCCGCGGAGATCGCCGACCAGCTCATCAAGGACGGCAAGGTCCACCGCTCCCGGATCGGCATCGTGCTGGCGCCCCTGACTCCGGTCCTGGCCAGGCAGCTCGGCCTGGGCGAGGACGCCAAGGGGATCCTCGTCGGCGACGTCGTGCCCGACAGCCCCGCGGCCAAGGCCGGGTTGAAGCAGGGCGACGTGATCGTCGGCTTCGCCGGCGACAAGGTCGACAACCTCCCCAACTTCCGGCTGAAGGTCGCCTCCAGCCCCGCCGGCAAGGAATACGCCCTTGAGTATTTCCGCGACGGCAAGCGCCAGACGGCCACCATCGTGCCGGCCCCGTCGGAGGACGTGGTCTTCGACGTCGAGCGTCAGATGAAGCAGGGCGGCGAGGAAGGCCCCGCCGCCAGGGAGCCCGAGAAGTCGCCGGTCGCCGACTACGGGTTGGAGGTCCAGCCCCTGACTTCGGAGCTCGCCGAGTCCCTGGGCCTGCCCAAGGACTCCAAGGGCCTGCTGGTCTCCGCCGTCAAGGAGGAGAGCCCGGCCGCCGTCGAGGGCATCCGGCAGGGCGACGTCATCACCAAGGTCGTCCGCGACAAGACCGTCCAGGCCGTCGGCGACGTCAAGGCGTTCCAGGAACTGGCCGCCGCCAGCGACACGCTGTCGTTCTACGTCCAGTCCGGCGACTCGCCCGGCCGCTTCGTCTCGCTGGTGAAGCCCGAGAAGTGACCCGGTCTCGGCCCCCTTCCTCGGAGGGGGGCGAGCATGAAAAACCGACCGTCGCGGATTTCGGGAGGGCGAACGCAACCGCCTTCCCCCCTCGCGGGGGAAGGTGGCCCGAAGGGCCGGATGAGGGGGGGCGGG
>CALCIB010000030.1 GCA_937907525.1 uncultured Planctomycetales bacterium
GGTGATCCTAGAGAATAGAGCGAAACGCGACATCCCCTCTCCCGCCGGGAGAGGGGACGGAACCGTGAGCTTATGGTTTATTGAAAGCATCCAATTCATCGACGAGAGTCGATTCCAGCGGGCCGAGGCGGACTTCGCGGCGGTCATCGCCGTGGCGGAGGGTCAGGGCCTGGCGCTGGTCGGTGAGGTTCCAGAGCAAGGCGGCCCGCGCGGTGGGATACCAGGCGCAGACGACCGGGACGTCCTGCTCAACGTGGGGAACGTCGGCGAGGATCGGGGCGAGTTCACGCTTGAGGGCGAAGACCGCATCGAGCGTCTCGGCGACCGGGCGGATCCGCGCGTCGAGGCCGGGGGCCGGTCGGGCGACGAGGAGCGACCCGGACGTCTCGGGAGGCCGCGCGACGTCGGCGGCGGAAAGGAACGTCGCGCCGTCGGCGGGGGGCGACTCGACGACCTCGAACGGCGCGCCGGCGGCGAGGAACAGGCTGAACGGGTCGTCGTCGCCGACGTAGCGGCTGGGAAGGCCCCAGTAGTGCTTGAACGGGCCTCGCGGCCGATGCCCGGCAAGCCTGGCGTGGAACGCGGCCTGGCGCTTTATCGCCGGGCCCAGCGTCGACCAGTGGCCGATCGGAAAGGCCGAAAGGCCGCTCATGAACATCGTGTTCCGCACGTCGGCGATCGTCGAAATGACCAGCTTCGCGGCCATGTGCGGCGCCGAAAGCGCGTCGGCCGGGAACGCGGTGGTTTCGCTGTAGGCCCGCTCGGGCGCGGCGAAGCGACGGTGAAAGAGGACGCTGAACAGTTCGTCCGTCTTCCCCTTGAGCGCGCCGAACCGGGCGTCGCCGAAGGAGGACTCGCCCACCCGGAACGGGACGTCGGCGTAGTCGGCCGGGCGGATTCCGGCCTTCTCCGCGCCCAGGACCATGACCATGTTCCCCAGCGCCACGTCCGGCGCGGCCTCGCGCATCGCGCGGAAGGCGGCGGTGAGGATGTCGCACTGGTGATCGACCCAGGCCCGGACGTCGTCGGTGAGTTCGCGACGGCGGACGGCGTCGATCAGGCCGTCCCAACGGGCGTCGCTCAGGCCGGCCCGCCGCTGGAACTCGCGGCGGTGTTCGTCGCAAAAGCAGCCGCCGATGATTCCGGGGCCGCGGGCGAGCCGGAAGTCGTCGTCGAGGAAGACCTCGCGGACGCCGGCCCTGGCGAGTCGGCGCATGGCGTCGACGTTCTCCGCGACGGCCGGCGGGTGGATCGACGTGCCGGAGAACGCGCGGCCGTCCACGTCCCTGGCCGTCCGCCAGCGCTCCGGCGGCGTCAGCGGGACGCGGCCGACCCTGGAGCCCAGCGAGTCGCCCGGATGCCCCAGGGGGATGTTGATGACCGACCAGCCCATCCCGAGGCGTTCGGCCTTCGCGCCCCAATCGCGGAGCGTCTCCATCGGGAACGGCCACTCGCCGTAAAAGAAGGCCGGGAGCCAGATTCGGCCGACGCCGACCTCGCGGACCACGTCGAGCAAGCCCGGCGCGGCGTCGAGCGCCTCGGGCGAGACCGACAGATGGAACGATCGCGACGTCGGCGGCGCGTCGATCGCGGCGACGTCGCGACCGCCGGCCGCGATCGCCGTCAAGGCGCCGCAGGTTTGGAGGAAGGCGCGTCGCGTCGGCATGTCTGGAACCTCCGAATCGGCCTGGAAGCGGTCGGCCCGATTCTAGGCCCGTCCGGCGCGACTCGCAACGGTCCCGCCCGTCGCCTGTTCCGGCCGGGGGCAATGAAAAAGGCCGGCCCCCGCGGAGCGGGGGTCGGCCTGGATCGAGCCGGTGATGGACCAGTCGAGTCGGATCAGGGCCCGAGGCCGCCGTGGGTCCGGAACGGGGTCATGTGCGACGGCTGATCGAGCAGCCAGGCCCGCTCCCAGTCGTCGCCCGCTTGACGCAGGTTCTCCGACTCGTTGAGGAGTTGTTCGACGCGCCTGGGTTTGTACGCCGCGTATCTCGGCAGCGGAATGGGCGCGCAACCCTCGAACAGGGTCATGGAGGCGACCAAGATGGCCAAGGCCGCCAGAAGTTTTCGCATGTCGGGATCCTCCCGCCTACATCAGCGCTAGGGCTGGTCGCGCCATGCGTTCCTCGCATGGTCCGATTGGATGCCGCCGTCGCGGCGCGGCGAGGAGGCTGGGCGTGGCAGGGAGCGGGCTCCCTGGTCAACGCGCCGGCGGCTCGCTGGCCGATTCGACGGTCCCGTCGCCTTCTAGATCGGCATTGGCGGCTTCTTCCAACAGGGGAAGATTGTCGGGATCCATGTTTCGAACCAGTTCTTCCATTTCCTTGCCCGGCTTGAAGGTCACCACGTTCTTGGAGGGGACGTAGACCTTGTCGCCGGTGCGGGGGTTGCGAGCCTTCCGCGGCGCCCGCTGCTTGACCTCGAAGACGCCGAAGTTGCGCAGCTCGATGCGGCCCTCGGTGACGAGCGTCTCGATGATGGCGTCCAGGGTGCGCTGGACGATGTCCTTGGTCTTGAGCTGCGTGAGTCCGATGTCGTCGGAGATTTTCTTCACGATCTCTTTTTTCGTCACGATGGCGATCTCCACGAAGGCGCGGGCGGCTCGCTGGGAGGCCGAGACGTCTCAACTGTATTGGCCGCATGGAGTAGTGTCAAGCAAAAACCCCCCGAAGGGGGGCCGTCGGCGGCCTAGCGCGGCGTCTCGGCGGCGGCCGGCGGCGGGTCCGCGAACGCGCCGCGCGCGGCGGCCTCGCGGAGATGGCGGTGGAGGGGCGCGTAGTCCCACGGCCAGCCGCGCGCGGCGGCCAGGGCCTTCAACCGGGCGAGGAAGCGCTCGGTGAGTTCGGGGGCCTTGCCTTCGTAGGCGGGATCGCAGAAATAGACCCGGCAGCCCAGCGGCCGGGCCGCGCGGGCGGTGCAACGACCGGAGGCGTCCTGCCAGGGGCAGGTCTCGCCGTCGTCGAGCGGTCTGGAGGGCGGAGGGGCGTCGGCGAGCAGGACCGCGGCTTCGGGGGCCGAGAGGAACAGGGCGTGGCCGTACTCCTCGAAGCGGCAACAGCGCCCGCTGAGCCGGCAGACCGGCGCCGCCTCGGCGACGGCCGCGTCAAGCTCGGCGTAGAGGATCGCCAGGGCCTCGCGGACCTCGTCGACGTTCATGAGCGGACCTTCCCGATCGACTCGACGATCTCCTCGGCCGAGTACCGTCGGCCCTCGCCGGAGCCGGGGCAGACCTGGGTGACGTGTTCCCACGCCTCGGGCGTCTCGACGTTCTCGGGCCAGAACGGCCAGGTCCGACATTGGACCGGGCGCGCCTCGTAGACCGTGCAGCCGGCCTCGCGGTCCCAGAAGACGCAGTCGCCACCGGGCTTCTCGATCAGGCTGTGGCGACGGCCGACCTTGCGGACGAACTTCATCGAGAACTCGTCGGGCGTCTCGCCGCGGTGGGCGGCCAGGGCGGCGATCTCGTCGGCGTCGACCCAGACGTAGCCCGGCGCGCCGGTGCAGCAGTGCCCGCACCGCGTGCAGGCGAACGCCAGGCCGTCCTTGTACCAGGGCTCGGGCGTGGGGCGAGCGGTCATGAGCCGAACCGACCTCCTGGAATCGATCGAGGGATGAAGCGTTCGATCAGTCTAACGACCCGGCGCCGCGGCGACAATTCCGACGTCGCGGCGGCATGGAACGCGCGGTCGTTCCTTATGATAAGCTGGACGGCGACGCTCGGGGCCGCTCGTGGGCGCCGAGGCCGTCCGCCTTGGATGGAGGATCGCCGCATGTGGACCGCCACCAGCCCCGTCGAGCGGGTGATCGTCACGCGGGTCCGAATCCCGATGAAATGGTCCTGGCCCGTGGCGACGGGCGAGGCCGGGGTCATGAAGGACTCGATCCTGGTGACCCTGGAGACCTCCTCCGGGATCGCCCACGGCGAGGCGTCGCCGCTCCCGGGCGCCGCCGCGCGGGCCGACCTGTGCTGGACCGAGTTGACCGAGCGGATCGCCCCCGCGCTTCTGGGCGCGTCGGTCGACTCCACCGAGCGGATCGGCCGGGTCGCCGCCGATTGGAGGGCCGACCCGATCGCCACCGCCGGGGCCGAGACCGCCCTTTGGGACCTGCTGGGCCAGGAGCGCCGCGCCACCGTCGCCCAGCTTCTCGGCGCCATGGAGGCCCAGATCGGGATGGGCGTGGAGTCGGGCTTGATGGTCGGCCTGTACCCGTCGGTCGTGGAGCTGCTCCAGGCCGTCGAGGCCCACATGGTCGAGGGCTACCGCCGGGTGAAGCTTCGGATCGCCCCCGGCCGCGACCTGGAGTTCGCCCGGGCGCTTCGCGAGCACTTCCCGGACGTCGAGTTGATGGTCGACTGCGGCGGCGCCTACTCCGCGGCCGACGCCGAACTCTTCCGCGCCCTGGACGACCTCGACCTGGTGATGATCGAGCAACCTTACGCGCGGGACGATTTCGACGGCCTGGCCGCGTTGCAGACGGAATCGGCCACGCCGATCTGCCTGGACGAGTCGGCCGACACCCTGGAGCAGACCGCCGAGGCGATCGGCCGCGGCGTCTGCAAGATCGTCAACCTGAAGCTCCAGCGCGCCGGGGGCCTCGCCGCGGCGCGGGCGATCCACGACCTCTGCTTTCAGAACGGCGTCGCCTGCTGGGTGGGGGCGATGCCGGAGCTGGGGCTGGGCCAGAGCTACGGCGTCCACCTGGGGACGTTGGCCAACTGCAAGTACGCCTCCGACGTGCAACCGAGCGCCCGCTGGTTCTCCGACGACGTCGTCGTCCCGGCTTTCGAGATGTCGTCCCCCGGGTTCTTCGGCGTGCCGGAGCGCCCGGGCGTCGGCGTCCAGGTGGACTTGCAGAAGGTCCACCGCTACCAGGTGGAGCGCCGGGAGTTCACTCGGACCACGACCGCTTGAGCCGATACGCTCCGACGTCTTCCCCCCCTCGCGGGGGAAGACAGACTGCGGAGCGGTCAGATGAGGGGGACGACACGCAAGAAGGCCGTCGGAATTCGCGAA
>CALCIB010000031.1 GCA_937907525.1 uncultured Planctomycetales bacterium
CGAAGGGCCGGATGAGGGGGGGCGGGACGGTAAGCCATCGACGTCGAAGGCTTCCCGGACGGGCTTCCGCGAATCCCGACGGCCGTCTCGCGCGTCGTCCCCCTCATCTGACGCCTTCGGCGTCTGTCTTCCCCCGCGAGGGGGGAGGACCGTGACGGCCGTCTTTTACCACTTACGGGACAGACTCTGAGGGCCCCCACCCATGGCCGACGCCTCCCCGACCGCCGAACGCCAGGCGGTCACGACCCCGACCGGGTCGAAACGACTCCAATGCCAGGTGGTCACTCCCGAGCGGACCGCCTTCGCCAAGACCGTGGACTTCGTCGCCCTGCCGCTTTTCGACGGCGAGTTGGGCGTCCTCCCCGGCCGCGCCCCCCTGCTCGGCCGCCTCGGCTACGGCGAGCTTCGGATCAAGACCGGCTCCGCGGTCGAATCGTACTTCGTCGACGGCGGCTTCGCCCAGGTCCGCGACGACGTCGTCACCGTCCTGACCGCGAGCGCCATCGCCACCGACTTGATCGAGATGAACGCCACCGCGGCGCGGCTCGACGAGGCCCTCAAGATCGAAACCAGGACCGAGGCCGAGGCCGCCGAGAAGGCGAAGGCCGTCGCCCGCCTCCGCGGCATGATCCACGCCAGCCGCAAGGCGTGACCGCCGCCCTCCTTTTCATCCCGCCTCGGGACCGGACGCACGCTCGAACGTCGCGTCCGGTCCCGTTTTTGCCTCTCTCTTCCTCGCCCGGCCCTTTCCCGCCCCGCCTCGGAGCTTCCCCCATGACCGACCACGACCATGAATGCGGCTGCGGCCACGACCACGACCACGGCGACGACGAGATCGTCGAAATCGTCTACACCGCCCGCGAGGACGTCCTGGACGCCGAGGGGATCTCCGCCGAGCAGTTCTCCGACGCGCTCGACAAGGCCATCGACGCCTACGAGACCCTCGCCATGCGCGAGGACGTCCCCGACGAGGACGTCCCCGCCATGGAAGACGTCAAGCTCGCCATCAACGGCAAGGAATACCGCTTGGGCGACCTCGCCGAGGTGACCATCGAGGGCGACTTCGACGACGAGGATTTCGACGAGGACGAGGACGCCGAGCAAGACTGATCGACGCCGTCGATACCGTTCGATCGAGATGATCGTCGCCGCGAGGTTCGCGTGGCGGTCCTCTCGATCCTTCGCCGCGCCGGGTTTTCGACGTTCAGCCGCCGCCGACGGCGAACTTGCCCGCCAGGAGGGTGACGTTCTCCGGCGCGACGGCGAGGGTCACGCCCTGGCCCTCGCGGAGATGCGCCGACTGGCTCCGCAACGCCAGCGCGACGACCGGCCAGTCGCCGGGACCGCGCAGCAGGACGCGGCGGACGGAGCCCTCGAAGGTGATCCGCTCGACGGTCGCCGGCAGGCGGTTGGCGTCGCCGGGGACGCCGCGGGCGATCTCCATCGACTCCGGGCGGACGCAGACCGTCACCGCCGAGCCGGGCGACAGCCCCCCCAGCGTCGTCCGCGCCACCAGCCGGCCGACGGGCGTGCGGACGACCACCTCGCGGAGCGAGGCGTCCAGCCCCACGCCGTCGACCTGGCCTTGCAGCAGGTTCGCCGCTCCCAGAAGCCGCGCGACGAAGACGTCGGCGGGCTGGTCGTACAACTCGCCCGGCCGACCCGTCTGAAGGATCCGGCCCAGGTCCATCACCGCCAGGCGGTCGGCGCGGGCCAGGGCCATGGCGACGTCGGACGTCAAGAGCAGCGTCGTGACTCCGGCCTCGATCCGGGCGCGTCGGATCTCGTCCCACGCCTCGTCGCGGTCCCGCGGCGGGAGCCCGGCCAGGGGGTCGTCCAGGATCAACAGCTTCGGCTCGGCGATCAGGGCCCTCGCCAGCGCGACCCGCGGCGCCTGCGCCGGGGAGAGCGCGTCGGGCCGACGATCGGCGACGACGTCGATCCGCAAGGCGGCCAGCGCCTCGTCGACCCGCCGCCGCCGCTCCCGAGCCGGCGCGCCTCGCGCCCTAAGCGGGTACGCGACGTTCTCCCGAACCGTCAAGGACGGCCAAAGCGCGTGGTCGGCGAAGACCATGGCGACGTCGCGCTCGGCCGGGGGGAGCGCCTGGACCATGCGGTCGCCCAGGTAGATCTCGCCGTCGTCGAGCGTCTCCAGTCCCGCCAGCAGTCGCGCGAACGTGGTCTTGCCCGCGCCGGGGGGGCCCAGCAGACAGGTCAACTCGCCCGGCGGCAGCCGTAGCGAGGCGTGATCGACCGCGGCGAGCCGGCCGTAACGCTTCACCAGTCCCTCGGCGATGACTCGGATCATGATTCGCTCGGCAAGGGTTTGGCGAGGGCCAGACGGGCCACCCATCGGTAACGCTGACGCGCCCACTGCGTCCATTCCGCTTTCAGCCACGATCGGAACCGCGGCTCGCGCGCCAGCCGGCCCCCGACCGCCGCGGCGATTTCAGCGGCGACCGTCCGATTCAAATCACGCGGGGGCGCCGCCCAGCTTCGCGCCAGCCAGTCGCGGAGGGCCGGGTCGGGGGCGATCTGCGCGGTCAGGGCGTCGACCAGGGCCGGGCCGTCCTCGCCGGGCCTGGCCGCGAGCCTCTGGATCGACGCCGGCGGCCACGGCGGCGGTTGCGACAGCCGCTCGACGGCCCATTCCGGCGAGCCCGCCCCCCTGACCGCGGCGACCGCGACCGCCAACTCCTCGCGCGCGTCGACCAGCGTCGCCCCCAGGAGGTCGGCGGCCAGCCCGCGCTCCGCCGCGAGCGTCCCCGCCCGCTCGGCCGCCTCGAACCGAGGCCCCGGCCGACCGCCGCCGTCCTCCTCCAGGAACTTCAAAAACGCCCGCGCGGCGCGCGCCCGGCCGGACCCCTTCACGACCGCCGCGCCTTCCTCGTGGAGCGTCGCCGTTTCCGACGGATCGACGGTCGCCAGCGTTCGTTCGGCGCGGCCGCGGTCGACCGTCGCCCGCGCCGAGGTCGCGCGCCAGCCGACGGGGGCGGATCGGCCGTAGAGGCCCAGCAGCCGGGAGTAGCCGGCCCGCCAGCCGTCCGCGTCGAGCCGGCCCAGGCACCACGCGAGGGTCTCCGAATCCCGCCGCGGATCGGCCAGGGCGATCCGGCCGTCGTCGGGAGTCACGTCGACCGCGACGGCCCTCGCGACGATCCAGTACGGCCGCGGCGCGCCGTCGCCCAGGCTTTCGAGCCGGCCGAGCCCGGCCAGCCGCGCGTACTCGCCGACGTCGCCGCCGAGCAGCAGGTCGGGCGCGGGGGAAAGCCGTCGGAGCGCGCGGGCGATCGGCTCGTCGTCGGCCGTCTCCACCCAGACGATCGCCTCCGCGCCCGCGGCCTGCTCGGGCCGCGCGCGGAGCCATTCGGCGAAGTCCTTCGCCAGCCGCGTCCGCTCCTCGCGCGGCCAAGTCGTCGCGATCCGCAAACCGTCCGCCGCCGGCGCGCCGCAGCCGGCGAGCATGGCAAGGGTCGCGAGCGTCCCGACGGCGTTCCACCAAAACCATCCGACATGACCGCGAGCCGGCGCCGAACGTCCCTTCTCCCCTTGAGGGAGAAGGTGGCCGAAGGCCGGATGAGGGGTGGCGCGACCGGAAGCCTTCGGATTCGGAGTCGTCGCGGAGCCGCGGCCTTCTCCAAGACGCGACGCCGGTCGACCCCTCATCCGGCCCTTCGGGCCACCTTCTCCCTCAAGGGGAGAAGGGGGGAAGACGTCGTTGAGACCGCGCCTGGCGTGGACCCTCATTGCTTCGGCGGGGCGTTGGACTTGTCCAGCGAGACCGGCAGCGTGACGTCCTTACCGTCGCGCTTGATCTGGACGTCGACCACGTCGCCGGGCTTGTAGCGGCCGAGGCTCTCCATGTAGTCGTAGATCGTGGCCACCGGCTTGCCGCCGATGCCGACGATCACGTCGCCCCCCTTCAGCCCCGCCTTCTCGGCCGGGCCCCCCTTGATGACGTCGGAGATCCTCATCCCGGACCTGGACTCGTCGGCGTAGTCCGGCATCACCCTCAGCGACACGTTCATGCCGGAGGAGGCCGACGCCCCCCCCTCGCCGTGTCGGGGCGCCGCGGCGGCCCGGACGAACTCCGGACGGTCCGGCCGCCGGACCACGTCGAGCAACAGCAGCTCGCAATAATCGGCGATCCGGGCCATGCCGGCGTAGTTGATCTTCTGCCAGTCGTCGCTGGGGCGGTGGTAGTCGGAGTGCAGCCCGGTGAACGCGAAGAGGATCGGCACCTCCTTGCCGTAAAACGGCTGGTGGTCGCTGCCGCCGAAGCCGTCGGTCATGCCGGTGACCTTCTTGATCCTGAACCCCGCGCTCTTGCCCAGCACCTCGACCAGATCGCCGAAGCCGGGGGAGGAGCCGGTGCCGATCATCGTCAACTCGCTCTCGGCGTCGAGCCGGCCGACCATGTCGAAGTTGAACATCGTCACGGTGGAGTCGAGCGGGAACAGGGGGTTCTCGACGTAGTGTTGCGAGCCCAACAGCCCGCGCTCCTCGCCGGAGAAGGTCATGAAGACCACCCGCCGCGCCGGGGCGTCGGGGCGCGCGGCGAGACGCCGGGCCAACTCCAGGACCATCGCCGTGCCGGAGGCGTTGTCGTCGGCGCCGTTGTGGATGTCGGCGGAGAGGAACGCCAGCGAGCCGGAGAACATCCCGCCACGGCCCAGGTGGTCGTAATGACCGCCGACGATCACCGTCTCGTCGGCGTGGGGGCCCGAGCCCTCCAGCACCCCCACGACGTTCCTGGTCTCCACGTGGGGCCGGTCGATCGTGATCTTGCTCGTGAGCGCGACGCCTTTCAACTCGCGAGAGCGGGGTTTGAGGTCCTTGTCGATCTCGGCCTCAAGCGTCGCGAGGTCCGGCTCGCCGGCCGCCTTCAGGAGCTTCTCGGCGAAGGCGCGGGTGACGTGGACGACGGGGAGCGTGGTGATCGAGTCGGGCCCGGCGGAGCCCAGGTTCAAAAGCGAGTCGGCGTCGTCGCCCAGCCCGGCCTTGTCGTTGACCAGGACGAGCATGGCCGCGCCGTGCTGGAAGGCGTTGGTGGCCTTGTGGCGGAAGGTGGCGAAGTCGCTGGTCTTCTTACCGTCGAAGGGACTGGAGTCGTCATTGAGCTGGGGTTCTCGGCGCAGGACCAAAACGACCTTGCCGGCGACGTCCAAACCGTCGTACTCGTCGTACTTGAGGTCGGGTCGGTCGGCGGTGACGCCGTAGCCGACGAAGACGATCGGCGCGGCGTCGACCGAGCCGGAGGAGCCGATGGCCAGGGCGTTGAAGTCCTCGCGGGCGGTCGCGGCGATCATCGCGCCGTCGGGGCCCTTGGCGGCCAGTTCCATCGGCTGGCCGGCGCGGGGCTGGCCGGTGATGGCGAACTTCTGGAAATAGCCGTCGGCCCCCGCCGCGGGCTTCAGGCCCATCGCCTTGAACTGTTCGGCGATGCGGTCGGCGGCGGCCTCGATCCCCGCCGTCCCCGGCGCGCGGCCTTCCCGGGCGTCGTCGGCGAGGAACGAGACGTCGGCCTTCATGCGGGTCTCGGCGGGCGTGACCGCCTCGCCGACTGGCGCCTGCGCCCACGCGATCGGGATCGCCCACCCCAGCGCCGCGGCGACGACCGCCGCCCTTGCGAACCGCCCCGCTCCGTCCTCGCGATGCCTCATGTCCGTCGTTCCTTTGCTCGACCGCGATACTCTCTTCGCCGCCCCCGATTCTCAATGCCCGCCGTCGCGCGGTCAAGCCGTCGCCGCGGCCGGGACACGCCGCGCGGCGAAATTTGGAGAGCGCGCCTTCGTCCCCTCTCCCGCCGGGAGAGGGCAGCCGCGCAGCGGCGGGTGAGGGTCGTGGCGCTTCGCGGGCGCCGCCGCCCGCGCCTACCGCAAGCCGACACTCCCTCCGAAGCGCGACGACCCTCACCCGGCCCTTCGGGCCACCCTCTCCCGGCGGGAGAGGGGACGTCGTCTCGGTCCCTTCCCGAATCTCGAAAATCCGCGATCCCCGCCCGGATTCCTGAAATCCAGCCCCATCCCCGCGCGATCTTATCGCTGAAGAGACCCTCGATCTTTGGCAATTCGACCCTCAGCGAAACCCACGACGAGCGACGACCCCGCGCGCCGCGCCGGATCGTCCGACGTCCCGCCGCCTTTCCCTCCGAACCGACCGACCGCGCGAATTCACGATTCGAAATCGACGATCGAACCCACCCGGCGCGGCATTTCCAAGGAATGCAACCGTCTATCATGGCCATGTTTAGATCGACGCCTCCGCGTGATCCGCCCTCCGTCACGCCGCGCGAACGAACCCGTCCCGCGGCGGCGGAATCGGCGCTGGCGAGCGACGATCCGCGGCGTCATGCTGGGCGGGGCGTCGAGACGATCGCCGCTTTTCGCGGCCCGGTCTAAGAAACCTCGGGCTGGATCGTGGTCATGGATGTACGGGAACACGTCCTTCAAAGTCGAGCACGCCGATGGCGGATGAACGCGACCCGGACGGCGATTCGTGGGTGCGCGAGGCGGTCGCCCGGTTCCAGGGGCCGCTCGCGCTTTACGCCCGCCGGCTGTTGAACAACGACGTCGAGGCGGCCCGCGACGTGGTGCAGGACGTCTTCCTGCGCCTCTGCGCCCAGTCCCGCGGCGACGTCGACGGCCACCTGGCCGAGTGGCTGTTCACCGTCTGCCGCAATCGGGCGCTCGACGTCCTGCGGAAGGAGCATCGCATGACCCGATTGCGCGACGAACAAGTCGACCGCTGCCTCAGCCCGGACCCCGGGCCCCACGACGTCGCCGAACGCCACGACCTGGGCCAGCGCGTGCTGACCCTTCTGGAATCCCTCCCCCCCAACCAACGCGAGGTCATCCGACTGAAGTTTCAAAACGGTTTCTCCTACCAGGAGATCAGCCGGATCAGCGGCCACAGCGTCTCCAACGTCGGCTACCTGATCCACGCCGGGATCAAGACCCTCCGGGGCCGCCTGTTCGACGAACGCGCCGCCGGCGCGAACGTCTGAACGTCCCACCTTCATCCATATATGGGAGAGACCGATCATGACCCTCGAAGTCGACGACCCCCGCCTGACCGCCTTCGCCCTCGGCGAACTCCCCGAGGCCGAACGCCCCGAGATCGAACAGGCCCTGGCCGACCGCCCCGACCTCGCCCGCGAGGTCGACCAGATCCGCCAGACCGCCCAGTGGCTGACCGAGCAACTCCACGCGGAGCAAGCCCGCGAGACCGTCGCCGCCCCCGCGCTCGCGGTCGTCGCCGAAGCGCCCCGCCCCCGCTGGCGCTGGCGGCGTTACTCCTGGATGGACTGCGCCGCCGCGATCGCGATCATCGGCGTCGTGGGGGCCCTGCTGCTGCCGGCCGGGCAATCGGCCCGCGAGGCGGCCCGCCGCGTCGCCGCGCGCCGGTTCATCGAGCCCGCGCCCCGATTCGCCCCGCCCTTCCGCCGCGAACCCGCGGCCCCGGCCGTCTCGGTCCCCCGGCTCGCCGAGTCGGAACCCCAGGCTCTCCCCCCCGCCGCGACGGCCGCGGAGTCGGCCGGCTCGTCCATGACGCTCCCCTCGGGCAAGTACATGTACGACGACGTCCAGTACTTCGGCAAGCAGGCGCGGGGACCGGGTCAAAACCAGCCGACCGGCGGGATGGGCGGGGGAATCGCGAGTCAGCAGGGCCAGGGCCAGAGTCCGCCCCTCGGCGATATCGCGTACGAGGGTCGGACAGTCCAGGGTCAGTCCTCCCTCTTCTACCGGCAAGCCCAGAACCAGGGTCAAGGCCAGCAGGGCCAGAGCCCGCCCCTCGGCATGGCGACCCGATCCTTGGGCCGAGCGGGACAGGCCCAGCCCGGAGCGCCGGCGGGCATGATGGGCATGATGCCGGCGGCCGCCGCCGCGCCGGCCGTCGCGCTGGGCGCGAAGGCCGACGCCGACCGCGCCGAGGACCGCCCGTTCGTCGTCGAGACCCAACCCGTCGATGAAGCCGTCGCCATCCAGCCTGAAGAAGCGGGCCTCCCCCCCGCCGACGCGCCGGCCCTGACGCTGGCCGACGCCGAGCGCGACAAGTCCGTCGCCGCGAAGGCCGCCGCGCGGAACATCCGGGGACGCAAGGCGCCGGCCGCCGATGGAGAGGTGGAAGCCGAGGCCGCGCCGGAGCCGGTCGCCTTGCAAGCGCCGCCGCCGGTCGTGGAGGAGAACCCGTTCGTTCCGACGAGCCGGGAGACGACCTCGACGTTCGCCATCGACGTCGACACGGCGTCGTACTCGATCGTCCGGCGGTCGCTTCTGGAGCAGAACCGCGTCCCCGCGCCGGGCGAGGTTCGGATTGAAGAGATGCTTAACTACTTTCCCTATCAGGACGCCCCGCCGTCGGCCGAAAGCCCGGACCCGTTCGCGATCCACGTCGAGGCGGCCCGATGCCCCTGGAACGCCGCCAACCGTCTGGCGAGGATCGGAATCATGGGCCGGCCGATCGGCGCCGAGGCCCGCAAGCCCAGCAACCTCGTCTTCCTGATCGACGTCTCCGGCTCCATGGACCAGCCCAACAAGTTGCCCCTGGCGCAATGGGGCATGCAAAAGCTGGTGGAACAACTCGGCGAGAACGACCGCGTGGCGATCGTCGTCTACGCGGGCTCGTCCGGCCTGGTGCTGCCCTCGACCTCCGCCATGAACAAGCCGGCGATCCTCGCCAGGATCGAGGAGCTTCGCGCCGGCGGCTCCACCAACGGCGGCGCCGGGATCCAACTGGCCTACGACCAGGCGGCCGAGGGGTTCATTCAGAACGGGATCAACCGCGTCATCCTGGCCACCGACGGCGATTTCAACGTCGGCGTCACCGACCAGGACGAGTTGGTCCGCCTGATCGAATCCAAGGCCAAGGGGCCCAGGCCGATCTTCCTCACCGTGCTCGGCTTCGGCATGGACAACCTCAAGGACGGCGCGCTTGAGAAGCTGGCCGACAAGGGGAACGGCCACTACGCCTACATCGACGGCCCCGCCGAGGCCCGCAAGGTGCTGGTCGAGGAGATGGGGGCGACCCTGGACGTCATCGCCAAGGACGTGAAGATCCAAGTTGAGTTCGATCCCGACCGGGTGAGGGAATACCGCCTGATCGGCTACGAGAACCGCGTGATGCCCAACCAGGACTTCCGCGACGACAGGAAGGACGGCGGCGAGATCGGCGCGGGGCACCACGTCACGGCCCTGTACGAGTACGTCCCCGTCGAGCCCCCCGCCGCGCCCCCCGCCGGCGGCGGGCCGTCGCCGAGTTGGTTCAAGGTCCGCCTCCGCTACAAGCCGCCGCAAGGCGACGTCGCCACCGAGATCGAGCGCCCGGTCGTCGACCGCGGCGTGGACTACGCCGACGCCTCCGACGACTTCAAGCTCGCCTCCGCCGTCGCCGGCTTCGGCATGATCCTGCGGAATTCCCCGTCGGTCGGCTCGTTGACCCTCCCCGGCGTGATCGAGCTGGCCTCCCCCACCCTGGCCCACGACCCCTCCGGCTACCGCCGCGAGTTCGTGGGGCTGGTCCAGAAGGCCCGCGACCTTCAGGCGGCGGGCGGCCGGTGATCCACGGCGAAGGCTTTGTTGAAGAGAGAAATCGACGTCTTCCCCCCTCGCGGGGGAAGACAGACCGCGAAGCGGCCGGATGAGGGGGATGACGTGCGAGACGGCCGTCGATATTCGCGCAAGCCCTTTCGGGAGACCGTGGACGTCGACGGCGGTTTGGCTCGCCTCCCCCTCATCCGGCCCTTCGGGCCACCTTCCCCCGCGAGGGGG
>CALCIB010000032.1 GCA_937907525.1 uncultured Planctomycetales bacterium
CTTCCCCCCTCGCGGGGGAAGGTGGCCCGAAGGGCCGGATGAGGGGGGGCGAGACGAAACGCCATCGCGATCCAGCGCCCGCCGGACGGGCCTTCGCGAATCTCGACGGCTTCCTCGCTTGTCATCCCCCTCTTCTGACCGCTTCGCGGTCTGTCTTCCCCCGCGAGGGGGGAAGATTCGTTCGGGCGCCGCAAATCCGTGACGGTCGGGGCTTTTCGAAACCCCCGCGTTGGTCCGACGATCGCGCCCGGAGGGCCCGCTCGAAATGACGAGCCCTCGACCGACTCTGATCCTGGCGGCGGCGGTCGTCGCGACGGGCGTCCATCTGGTCGTCCTGGCTTACCTCCAGGCGACGACGTGGATGGTGGGCAAGCTCTCGCGGACGTCCGCCCCGCCTGATCGACGGCTCGCGCTGGCCAGGCGGAACCGGGCGCGGACGAGCCGCTTCATCCGATGGGGCCTGGCGACGTGCGCCGTGGCCGCCGTCGTCGTCCGGACGGGGACGGGAGACAAACCGCCGGGCGAGCCCCTCGCTCCCTGGCGGCTGGCCGTCGCGGGGTTCGCCGCGGGGTTCAACGCCGTCGCGTTCCTGATCGAATCCGCGGGCGTCGTCGCGCGGCGCCGACTGCTCGCCGATCGCGGCGCCCGCCTCGAAAACCATTCCATGGACAAGCACGACGATGAGCACTGATTCACAACCGCACGATTCGACGTCGAAACCCGCGCGATCCGCGCTGGGGCTGGTGGTGTTGATCGTCCTGATCGACCTGTTGGGCTTCTCGCTGGTGATGCCCCTTTTGGGGTTCTTCGGCGACCGCTTCAAGCTCGACGGCTGGCAAGTGGGGCTGCTGTTCGCGGCCTTTCCGATCTGTCAGTTGGTCGCCGGGCCGATCCTGGGGAGGCTCAGCGACCGTTACGGCCGTCGGCCGGTCCTGGTCTTCAGTCAGGCGGGCACGGCGGTCTCGTTCGTCATCATGGGCCTGGCCGGCGACTTCACGACGCTCCTTCTAGGCCGGATGCTCGACGGCTTCTCCGGCGGCAACATCCTGGTGGCCCAGGCGTACATCGCCGACGTGACCAGGCCGGAGGATCGCGCCCGGGGGATGGGGATGATCGGCATGGCGTTCGGCCTGGGGTTCGTGCTGGGGCCGCTGATCGGCGGGTTGCTGGTGGGCCTGCCGGTCTCCCCGGAATGGGCGCTGAGCATCCCGTTCTTGGCCGCCGCGGGGTTCTCGACCCTGGCGCTTCTGCTGGTGATCCTGCGACTGCCGGAGAGCCTGCCGCGAGGCGCCCGCCCCAGGGACAAGGCGCGGGTCGCGTCGTGGCGAGGTCTGCTGGACGTCTTCCGGCTGGAGGGGGTGGGGACGTTGGCGACGCTGGCGTTCCTGTCGGTGGCGGCGTGGGCCGTGCTGGAGGGGACGTTCGCGTTGTTCCTGGAGCGTCGGATGGGGTGGTCGTCGCGGAGCGCCTCGTATGCGTTCGCGGCGGCGGGGCTGGTCTCCGCGATCGTCCAGGGGGGGATGATCCGGCCGTTGACGAAGCGGTACTCGGAGATTCGGTTGGTCATGGCGGGGGCCGTGCTGGCCGGGATCGGGTTCGCGATCGCGGCGTCGCTTTCGGGCGCGAGCGCCGTCCCCTTGGCGGCGGCGATCGTGCTGGCCGCGGCCGGTTCGGGGCTGACGGCGCCTTGCATCAGCGGGTTGGTCTCGCGGATCACCCCGGCGAGCGAGCAAGGGGCCGTCTTCGGGACGCTGGTCTCGATTCAGACCCTGGCCCGGATCGTCAGCTACATGCTGGGGAACGTGTTGCTGGCTCGGGTCTCGCCGTCGGCGCCGTACTGGCTGGCCGCGGCGGTCTACGCGGTCGTCCTGGCGCTCGGGGCCGCGAAGGCCGGGCGGCTGGCGGACGCGGTTCGAAGATCCGGGGAGACGGCGGGCGCCTGACTTCGGATCACGCTCCGCCACGATCCGACGACGGACATCGGCATCGTCCCGACCGGCTCGCGGGGCGCGTCGACGGCCGCCGGAACTGGAACCGCCGATGACGCCGGGAAGAGAAGGAGCCGAGACGGGGATCGATCAAGGGAGCGAGCCGTCACCCGGTTTGGTCCTCCCTTCACTCCCTCTCCCGGCGGGCTGACGACCCGACACTTTTTCCTGACCGTCACGGATTTTGGGGGTGGTGAACATAACGGCCTTCCCCCCTCGGAGACGTTTCGCCTTTCGGGGAGGGCTGGGAGGGGGGAAGGGCCTCCACACGACTTGGCGGGTCTGGCAATTTGGTGGTGTCTTGTTTTTCCCCTCGTTGCCGGACCACAAGTGTATGGAGGCCGCTTGGATGGTAACTGATCTTGCCGACGACCGGCAAACCTGCTCGGTCGTTTTTTGCCCCGCCGCCCTGGGACGCCGACTCTCCCGAACGGCTCGCGCTGGAGGACGAACTTCCGCCGGACCACCTCGCGCGGCTGTACGATCGCCTGGTCGACGAACTGGACCTCGGGGCCTTGCGACGCTCCTACGCCGGCCGCGGCAGCAAGCCGCACTGCCCCAAGACGCTGTTGAAGCTGCTGCTTTACGAGCACGCCCGCGGCGAATTCCAACCGAAGAAGTGGCACGAACACCTTCGAGACAGCATCGCCGTCCGGTGGCTGACCCAGGGGCTTCGAGTCTCGCTGACGTCGCTTTACGAGTTCCGCGACCGCGTGCGACCCTTTCTCGCGGAGTTCCACGACCAGGTGGTCCTGGCCGCCGTCTCCGAGGGCCATGCCGACGGCTCGCGAGGCGCGTTGGACGGCACGACCGTGGCGGCCAACGCCTCGCGGCATCGCCTGCTGAACCTGGAGGCCGTCGAGCGTCGGCTCGCCGAGACGCCGCCGGAAAGCCGACGGCGGCGGGGGAACCTCCGCGAGGCCGGCGTGGCGTTGCAAGCCAAACTCGCGGCCAACGCGAAGCGACGCAAGGACGAGCGGAAGCCTCCCGGACGGGTCCGGGTGGCGTTGGGAGACCCCGAGGCGCCGTTCGGGCTGGACAAGCTGAAGACCTTCCGGCCGCTGTACAACGTGCAGACGATGAGCGACGTGGGGACCGATTTGGTGCTGGCTTACGCCACGTCGGCGAGCGTCGGCGACGCCGGCTGGCTGCCGCCGATGATCGAGCGGACGGTCGCGGCGACCGGCCGGCCGCTCCGCGAGGTCCTCGTCGACTCCGGCTATCCCAGCGGCGAGGCGTTGGCCTACTGTCGCGACCGCGACGTCACGCTCTTGGGGCCGTGGAACGAGAACTCGTTCACCGCGAGGAAGCGGGCCGCCAAGGGCGGGGCGGCCCAACAACTGCCCAAGGAGCGGTTCGACTTCGATCCGTCGGCGCGGACCCACCGTTGTCCGGAGGGCAAGACGCTTTCGTTTCACGGACGGTCGCGACAGCAACGCGCCGACGGGAGCGGCTTCACGATCGAGGTCTACCGGGCGGACGCCTCGGACTGCGCCGCGTGCGCGTTGAAGTCGAGTTGCACGCGCAAGAACGCGACGGCCCGGACGGTGCGGCGTCAAGAGCACGAGGAGTTGGTCGAGGAGTTGAAGGAGCGGATGAAGCGTCCGGAGTCCAAGGAGGCGTACCGCCTGCGCGGCTGCGCCGTGGAGCGGCGATTCGCCGACGCCAAGGAGCATCGCGGCCTCCGTCGCTTTTCCGGCCGCGGGCTGGCCCGAGCCGACGCGCAGGTCGGCCTGACCATGCTGGCCCACAACCTCCGCGTTCTCGATCAACTTCGAGAACGACGGAGGCTCGGAGAAACAGCCACATGAAAGCCGAGACGTCTCTCAAGGGGAGAAGGGGGGATGTAAGCCCGCCATCGATGGTTTTCGACAAAGCAGCGAGGGCCCTAAGGATCGGATGCCCGGCCCGACCGGGCCGGCCGGTAGACCATTCCCGAGCGGTTGAAGACCCAGAGGTCCCGGGGGTCGTTTCGATCGAAGCCGCGGCGGGCCTGGCGGATGAGGAATTCCCATTTCTCCTCGGCCGTCAGTTCGCCGGGCTCCTCGTCGCCGGGGCCGCGGCCCCAGAGGATCTGGACCTTGCGCTCGGTCTCGACGAACAGGACGGGTTTTCCCCGAGACTCCTGGACGGTCACGGCGGACACTCTGGCGTCGGCCGGGGCCTCGGCCTCGCGGGACGGCTCGAGGAGGAAGCCCGCGAGCTTGGCGGCCTCGACCACTCCGCGGTCCACGGCCTCCTCGGCCGGAGAATCGGCGGCCGCCGTCTTCCAGATCGTCCCGACGCGATCCCTGGGAGGCGCGGTCAGATCCCAACCGACGATCCAGATCAGCCGGCCGACGCGCTCGACGTCGACGTCCTCAAGCGGCAGGAGGCAGCCCTCGCGGTCGAGGACGAACCGGCCGGCGCCGGCCACGTTGACCTTGGCGACGGGTCGGCGGTATTTCAGGTGGACGATCAACTCGCCGGGAGGCCGCTCGATCGCGCCCACGTCCGCGACCCACGGGAACGACTTGAAGGCGTTGCGGAGCCGAACCGGGTCGAGGTCCAAAAGTCCGACGACCTCGGGTTCCCTGGCGTTGCGGCGGACGCGCTCCAGGAAGGCGGCGGTCCCGCCCTTGAAGCACTCCGGAGGCGGTTCGGGCAACTGGACGTCGCCGAAGGGAAGTTGGTATCGAGGTTGGGTTTGCAGCCATTGCGCGGCGGCGTCGAGGGCCTGGCGACCGGCGTAGAGGACGACCGCGGCCAGGCTGAGGGCCAGCATGGCGGCCGCGGCGATCTTGCGGGTGTCGAGCCGGCCGTGGCGGGCCAGGGGGAATCGCCGCCGAGTGAGATCGGCGTCGCCCCCGTCGTCGTCCGAGGCGACGATCCGCGGGGGTTCGCGATACTCCATGTCCCCGACCCCTCCCCGAGCGTCCGGCGCGGGTCGCGCCGGGGCGCGTCGTCGCGGCGCCTCGCCGTCGTTCCGGCCCTGGTCCACGGCGGTCAAGCCTACCAGACCTGGAGCTGGAGTTCCAACTCGTAGCCGAACTGCTGCCAGACCCGCTGCCGGGCCTGATCGATCAGATGCAGCACGTCGGCGGTCGTCGCGCCGGGGTGGGCGATGATGAAGTTGGCGTGACGGTCGGAGATCTCGGCCCCGCCGTGGCGCGTCCCCTTCAAGCCGGCCTGGTCGATCAGGGCGCCGGCGGAGACGTCCGCCGAGGGGTTCTTGAAGACGCAGCCCGCCGACTGATGGCCGTAGGGCTGGTTCTCCTTCTTGACGATCCAGATCCGACGCATGCGGCGGACGACCGCCTCGGGATCCTCGCCGGCAAGCTCGAACTCGGCCGAGAGGATCACCGGCTCGTCCAGGTTGGATTCGCGCTCGCCGAAGCTCAGGTCGTCGCGTTCGCGCTCGTCCACGTCGAAGGAGGAGTTCAGGACCGTGACCCGGCTCACGAACGGCCCGACGGCCCCGTGGCGACTGCCGGCGTTGCAGCGCAGGGCGCCGCCGACGGCGCCGGGGATGCCCGTGAGGATCTCCAGGCCGGCCAGACCGGCGCGGGCGGCCTGGGAGATCAGGGCCGTCAGCGGGACCGCGGCGCCGGCCCGGATTCGCTCGCCCTCGACGGTCACGTCGGCGAAGAACGGGCTCTCCAAGAGGACGATCAGCCCCGCGACCCCCTCGTCGCGAACTAGGACGTTGGTCCCCCCGCCGAGGATCCGGAAGGGGATCTCGGCCTCGGCGGCGCGACGGAGAAGGCCGCGAAGGTCCTCGACCGTCCGGGGCCTGGCGAAATACGCGGCGGGCCCGCCGAGGCGGAACCACGTCAGCGGGGCCAGGGGCTGGTCCTCGACGACGAACTCCTGGAATTCCTGGAAAGGATGCTGCAAGCGACCGACCCCGACTGGCGACTTGACGTTCCCGATGACGAACCGACGCATGGTAGCCGCAAGGTGTTGGTGCGTCAAGCGCGCGGGCCGGCGGCTCAGCCGCGCGGCCTCCGGGGCGTGGCGGCATTGGGCCTTGGGGATCCGGCCTGCGTCTCCGGCGCCGTCGCGGCCGGGTGCATCAGCTTGTAGATCTCCAGGGACCGCGTGCCGTCGAGCCGCCATCCCGCCTTGTCGTCGCCGGCGAGGATCATCGGCACCTCGACCGAGCCGGGGGAGGCGTCCGCCCCGTCCTCGCCCGTCCCGCCGGCGGGCTGGTCGGTTCGAATCGTGGCGACGACCCCCCACAGACCTGGGCCGCTCGGCTCGGGATCGCGGGCCACCTCCACCGCCGACGACCCCCAAAACGAGTCGGATCGCGCGCCGAACCCCGGTCGCAGCGTGTCGTACAGGACCGAGGCGTCATCCCCGGTCCCCTCCACGGCCAGGGCGCGAACGTCCGCGTCGCTATCCTTCAACATCGCCCGCGCCACCCGGGTCGCCTGGGACTCCAGGGGTCCGCGCGTGAGTCCTCCCACGCCGCTTCCCAGCCGCGTCGTCGTCCATGCCAGGCCGACCACGGCGAGGATCCCGAGGAGGACCGCCAGCCTGGGCGCCGCGGCCTTCAACGTGTCCACCGCGGCGTCGACCCTTTGCTCGACCGCGTCCAACTCGTGCAAGGGGGAGACGTGGCGGTCCTCGTCGCTCTCCGGCGGCGAGCCGGCGACGATCCTGCCGTCCGGCCTGAGATGGAAGCTCTTCAGGCAACGCTTGCAGAGCATTCGGACGTTGAACTTGTCTTCCGGGATCCGACCTTCCGCCCCGCATGAGGGGCAATGCATGGAGATCATCGCCTCGATCCTCCGCTCGACCCTCCGCCCCCTCGACTCGTCGGCGTCGCAAACCGGTTGAAGATTTCGCGCGGTCTCCCTATTTTTTACGATACGAGGGGCGAAGTCGTTGTGACCTCGCCGCGAAACGCCGGGAGATTTTAGATTATCGAGGCGAACCGTCGATGTCGATCGTCGACCCCGCCGCGTTCCCGAGACGAGCATGAGCGACCCCGGATTCGTCGCGCGCAACGCCGCGGTTTGCTGGACTTTAGGGCTCGCCGCGGTCGTCCTGTCCGGGCTCCTGGTCGGGATCGAGCCGGTGGGGGGCGACCCCGACCGCCTCTATCGTCCGATCAAGGCCGAACTGGCGCGATCGTTGGCCGAGGGGCGCTTGCCGTTCTGGTCCGATCGCCTGGGCCTGGGGTATCCCCTGGCAGCCGAGAGCCACGCGGCGGCCTTCTATCCGCCGAACCAGGTCTTGTATCGCGTCCTGTCGGTGCCGACCGCCTATCGCCTGGCGATGTTCCTGCACTATCTCCTTACGGTCGGGGCGACGTTCGCGTACGCGCGGATCCTGGGGCTGTCGCCCCCCGGAGCGGGGTTGGCCGCGCTCGCCTTCGCGTTCTGCGGCTTCCAGGCGATCCATTCCAGCCACGAGGTCTTTTACCACGCGCTGGCCTATCTGCCGCTTTGCCTGTGGCTCGGCGGGCGGGTCGTGACCGACGGCGGGCTCGGCTGGACGGCGGCGCTGGGGCTGGCTTACGGGCTTCAATTGACGGTCGGGCACTTCCAGACGCAGTCGTGGACGGCCGGGCTGGTCGTCGCCTGGACGCTCTGGCGGGTCGTCGGATCGCCCCGGCTGGCGCGGCGCCCGCCGCTGGTGCTGGCGGGGCTGGCCTGGGGAGGCGCGATCGCGGCGGTCCAACTCGGGCCGACGTGGGAGCTGGCCCGATTCGTCGGTTTCGACGACCGATCGGTCGCGGAGTTGGCCTTCTACGGCTTCCCCCCCGCGCACTGGGCGGAGTTGGCGGTTCCGGAATGGTTCCGAGGCGTCCCCGGCGGCCCGGAGGCGGCCTACTGGTATTCCCAGGGGACCACGGGCTACGAGGCGTGCCTGTACGTCGGCACGATCCCCTTGATATTCGCCTTCCTCGGCCTGCTGTCGCGGGGCGACGCCGGCTCGCGGTTCTGGACCGCCGCGGCGGCCCTGGCGTTCCTCCTGGCGATCTTGCCGACGGCCTCGCCGACGGCGTTCCGATGGGCGACGTCGATCCCCGGCCTGGGATCGTTCCGGGCTCCCGGACGGTTCCTGGCGGTCACGAGCCTGGGCCTGGCGCTTCTGGCCGGCAAGGGGTTCGACCGGGCGAGGGGGCGAACCCTGGCCTGGGTCGCCTTCGGCGTCGCCCTGGCGTTCGCGGCTGGGGCGATGGCGTGGGTCGTCTCGTGGTCGTGGCGGCCGGACCACGTCCGCGAGCTGGGGGGGGATCGCCTGTGGGTCGCGCTGGGGGTCGCCGCGGGCGTCTGGGCGGCGGCGGCGGTCCTGGTCGCGGCCTGGCTCCGCGGGAGGATGCCGGAATGGATCCTCCTGGTCGCCACGGCCGGCGAGCTGGGCGCGCTTTACTACACGTCCACGACCGCCTGGGGATGGGCGCGGGCGGTCCCCGAGTCGAGCCCGATCCTGTCGAGGCTCGCCGAGGAGCGCGACGTCGGCAAGGTGGCGGGGATGCTCGGCGACGTCCCCTTGCGGATCGGCGCGGGCGTGATTTACCCCTACACGGGCTTCCCGCCCTTGCCGCCCAACGACCGATTCGAGGGGTTCGCCGACCGCGAGGCGGGCGTCCGCCTGCGATACGGCCGGTTGGGGGACGACCGGCGTCGGTTCGGCGCGACGCACGGCGTCTGGGACGTGCCGATCGACGCGCCCGGCGTGGAACTCGTCGCCGAGGGGCCCGACGAGACGCTTGACCGAATCGCGTTCCGGCCGCCGGGGTCGGCCCCGCGCTCCAAATGGCGGCTTTACCGTTTCGCGGCGATCGACCCGGCGGCGAGGGCGCTCCCCGCCGACGGCGCCGCGTCGCGACCGGTCGTCGCCTCGGTGCTTTCGTGGGACGGTCGGACGGCGACCGTCGAGCACGACGGGCCGTGCCGATTGGTCGTCAATCGCACATACTATCCCGGATGGACTTATCGGATCGACGACGGCGACGCGAAGCCCGTCACGTCGGTGGGCGGCCTTCAGGCGGCGGACGTCGCCGGCGCCGGGACGCATCGAGTCGCGTTCACATACCGACCGACGAACCTGACGACGTTCGCCGCGACGAGCGCGACGGCGACGGCGCTCGCCCTCGCCGCGCTGGCCTGGTCGGGATGGCGACGACGGTCAGCGGCGGCGGAGCAGGACGCCCAGGATTAGCGTGACGACCCCGGCCAGCATCGCCTGGGTCGGGGCCGAGAAGCGGGGTTCGAGCCATCCCAGGCTCAATCCCAGGGCCGGGCCGAACAGCGCGATCGTCGCGGCCAGATACGCGGCCAGGCCGACGCCGAGCGATCGGAACGCGACCGAGACCAGAAGCAACAGCCCGGCCGCGCCGACGTTCGCCGCGGGGATCGCGCGGAACGGGCCTGGGACCCACTCGTCGCCGAGCGGTCGCGCGACCGCCGCGGGGTCGACGGCGATGCCGACCTGGACGTCGCGCAGCGCGTTCGGGTCGGCGTTCTCGGCGGCGATCCTGGCGGCGCGGCCGATCCTGGCGGCGGCGTCGGCGACCTGATCGGCCGTGACGATCTGGTGGGAGTGCATCCAGTAGGCGAAGGCCGCCAGCAAGAGAGCGCCGACGATCAGCCGCGGCGGACGGCCGAAGATGAGCGTCGCGAGCGATTCAAGCCGCCCGGCCAACGGGCCCGGATCGTCGCGGCGGCCTTCCAGGACTCGCTCCGGGTCGTCCACGGCGTCGCGAAGGCGCTGGGAGATCGTCGGGCCGACGGGGCCCGGAGCGCGGCGACCGCCGCGGAGCGCCGCCTGTTCGTCGCGCCACTCGGCCGCC
>CALCIB010000033.1 GCA_937907525.1 uncultured Planctomycetales bacterium
GTGTCTTCCCCCTCATCCGGCCCTTCGGGCCACCTTCCCCCGCGAGGGGGGAAGGGGTTCGTCGGCCGCGTCTGGTGGGGTTTCGAGAAGGCGCGAACCGTCGTCGATCAGTAGGAGTCGCTACTGACGACCTCGCCGCCGTTGCGGCTGCCGATGCCCCACCAGGTCGGCAGCGCGATGGTGTCCTTGATGAACTTCACCGAGCCGTCGGAGAAGGCGACGTTGACGCCGCCGGAATGGTTGCTGCTGGGGGGGCAGCCGTCAAGCGGGTTGCCCCAGCCGCCGGTGTTGCCGTCGGCCGAGTTGTAACAGCCCGCGGAGTTCGGCGTCAGCCAGTGGTTGTACCCGTCGTACATCAGGGTCGATCCCGCGTGGCCGGTAACCCAGAAGTTGCCGTTGGCCGGCGCCAACCCGCCGAAGCCAGGGGTGGTTCCGGGCAGCGCCTTGCAGGTCTGCGCGAACTGTAGCGCCTGCGCGCCGCCGTTGGCCAGGTTGAAGCCGACATTCATGCCGCTGGCGAACAGGTAGACCGACTTGCGGTTTGTCGTGGCGATCGTGATGGTGTTCGCCACCTTGCCCGTGCCCAGGAGCGTCTCGCTCAACAGCGCGGTGTTGGAGGTGCCGTCGGTGAACGCTTCCACGCCGACCGGGCCGCAGTTCAAGTTCGGGATGGCGTCGATCGTGGAGTTGCCGGGATAGTTGCCCGGATCGCTCCGTAGCGGCACCAGCGCCCCGTTGAAGACGTTGATGCACGCCGGCCCGCCGATATTGCCGACGTAGCTCTTCCAGCCCCAGTTGTTCGTCGGGACCCTGGAACTTTCCGACGGACACTGAAGCGAACCGACCATGGACCGAAGCACTGTCCAGTTGACCGGGAACGTCGCCTGGCCGTTGCCACCGCCGAAGTCCCAGTTCAAGGCGTTGTACAGCGGGGCCTGCTCGATCTGGTTGAGGATCGAGGCGGTCCAATCCAGCGGCCAGTGGTCCATGCCCCCCGACCAAACCGCGGCCGTGACCGACGAACGATTCTGCACCAGCGGCGGGAAGCAGTTCTGCTGTGAGTGGTAGTTGTGGACCGCCAGGCCGAGCTGCTTCAGGTTGTTGACGCACTGCGCGCGGCGGGCGGCCTCGCGGGCCGCCTGCACCGCCGGCAACAGCAGCGCGATCAGCACGGCGATGATGGCGATGACGACGAGCAGCTCGATGAGCGTGAACGCCCGTCTGGGATGCGATCGCTGTGACATGAAGTCACCCTTTTACTTAGGAGAAGAAATGGGAGCGGGTCTGAAGATCGAACGTGGTTCGACATGTGCCGAACGCGCTTCGATCATATCCTCGCGAGCCGATCGGCGTCCACGCCTCGATCATGTCGAGGCATCGAAAGTTCCCTGAATCTTGGCGGGGATTGACGCGGGCCGTTCTCGGCGGGCGTCGGAATCGCCCAAGGGACGTTGGAAACGTTCGGGCGGATCGGCCCCGTGTGAGTATAAGGCGTCAGCGGAGGCGTGTCAGCCCCATGGATCGGCGTCGGCTTGCTTTTGAAACGGCCGAAGGCCCGGCGACGCGGGGTGCGTCGTCGGGCCTTCGGGTTGAATCGGGGATCGATTCGGGGTCACTCGGCTTCCGGGGTCGGCAGGAGCAGGCCGCCGGTCTTGACCTCGGGGGCCGGGGGGGCCTCCTCGCCGGTGAGGGCGACGGTCGGGGCCGGCTTGCTCATGAAGGTGTGCTGGCCGGCGCCGTAGACCGGGGCGGCCTGCGGAGCGGCGTAGCTCTGCGGAGCGGCGTAGCTCTGCGGAGCGGCCTGGGGCGCGGCGTATGCCTGGCCGGAGGGGACGACCTGAGAGGTCGGGAAGACGCTCTCGACCGGGCCGCAGCCGCCGTCGCAGCCGCCGTCGCAGCCGTTGCGGTGGCCCCACAGCCGCTTCTTCTTCAGAACCCACTCATAGGTCACCGGCGGGTGCAGCAGGTCGTTGAGGCGGCACCGCGCCCCGCTGAGCCGGTTCGCCAGGTTGCTGAAGAGGTTGCACCGGGGCCTGCTGGCGCACTCGTCGCAAACGCCGCAGTCATTGCAGGCCGTGGGAACGTAACCCTGGGGGCTGGCGACGACGCCCTGGGGCGAGGCCAGGCCCTGGGGCGAGGCCAAACCGCAGGTGGCGCAGTTGGCGTCGCCGCCGTGCGCCATCGCGACGCTGGTGATCCCGAAGGCCAAGGCCACGCCCAAGCTAAGGGTCAAGGGCTTCAACATGGGAGAATACTCTCCTAGAGTGACTATCCAAACGAGGATCGCGATCCCGGCCGACCGTTCGTTCGACCTCGTCTCGTGTTCGATCGTCCCTGGCGTCGGCTCGCGGTCGAGGTCTTCCCGGGACCCGGGGCCTCCTGGCCCCCCCGCTCTCCAACGCCGACAGAGTTTGGCGCTCCCGTCCTCGTCTCGCCTCCGGATTCGCGTCCTTCTCGGCGGGACACCCGTTGTATCGTCATCCCGGCGCGCTCCCTTGAACCCGCTTCGCCTTTTGTACCAACGCTTTACGACGACGCATTTGCCGGTCGTCGGGGTTCGATAAAATGAAGCGGTCGCGCAAAATCGGCTGAAAGCGAATTCCGGACAACCCGCAAACTTGCGGCGTAATCGTCGTCGTCGTCGTCGGGGTTGACGACGTCGGCGCGGTTTCGCTGCACGGAGAAGGCTCGCCAAGCGTCATGGATCGCCTTCTCCCCTTGAGGGAGAAGGTGGCCCGAAGGGCCGGATGAGGGGACGACCGCCGTCGCGACCCCACGAAGGCCCTGGCTTGCCGGACCCTCAAAATCCAGAGGCTACCGGTCCCGCCCACCCCTCATCCGGCCTTCGGCCACCTTCTCCCTCAAGGGGAGAAGGACGATTGGCGTGGGCTTGCGAAAAGCATCGACTCAGCGGTCGATCGTGGTCGCGGCCGAGCCGTGGCGGGCGACGCGGAGCAGGACCAGGCCGTTGCGGCTGGTTTGGCGCTCGTGGAGGATCGGGACGGTGGCGGCGGTCAGTTCGTCGGCCAGGTCGCGATACGCCTGGTCGCGGAGCAGGAGGAACGAGCCGTCGCGGGCGTCGTCCCTGAGCCAGTCGGCCAGGAGCTTTTTGCGCGCGGCCATGCGCCGGGAGGGGGGGCCGGCGGCGAACTGGTCGACGGCCTCGTTGTACCGCGGTTGGCTGCCGGGGACCGCCGCCAGACGACGATCGCGAAGGTAGAACCAAAGGCCCTCGTCGATCTCGTGGAAGAACCGCAAGGTGTCGACCTCCGGGGGGAGGGCGCGGTCGATGGCGCGGGCGACTTCGGCGTGGCCCCGCGCCGGGTTCGCCGCCGGCGCGACGACCCCGTAGCCGACCGTCACGCCGACGGCCGTGGCGGCAAGCGCCGCGGTCGCCGCCGCCGCGCCCAGGCCGCGACGGGTCGCGACCGCGCCGGCCAGACCCCCGGCGACCGCCGCGGCGAGCGTCAGCGCGCTCCACGCCGAGGCCGGCAGCCCCAGCGCCCTCCCGGTCAATACCGCGGCCCCGACGCCCAGGAACGTCCACGACCCCCAATGCAGATCTAGAAGGATCCGCGCCCGACGTTCCCCCGCGGCGGCGCGACGGTCCAGCCGCAGCCAGCCGTCGGCGGCCAGAAGCGCGAAGCCGGGAAGGCACGGAACGTAGTAGTTGGGCTTGGCCACCGCCCAGAAGCCCAGCACGATCGCCATCCCCACCGACCACGACCAGCCGATCCAGACGCGAGGGTCGCCGTCGCGACGAAACGGGATCGTCATTCCGGCCGCCCCCGCGACGATCCAGGGGAGGACCAGTCCCGGCCACTGGAGCAGGAACCCGGAGCGCTCGCGATGCTCGATCGCCATCGCGCCGGTCTTCTGCCCCATCTCCGTCATCCAGACCCTCGCCGCGTTGGGGTCCGCCAGCCAGACCGCCGCCGGCCATCCCAGCGCCAGCGCCAGGAAGACCGCCAGGCCGATCGGATGCAGCGCCAGCCGCGCCAGCCTCGCGACCTGTTTCGCGACGACCGCCCACGGCGAGACCGCCGCGGCGACGATCGCCAGCGCCACCGGCCCCTTGCACAGGAACCCCAGGCCGAGCGCGAGGTGGAAAAGGAGCACGGAAAGCAAGGAGGAGGCCGAGGCGATCGTCGCCTTCTCCCCTTGAGGGAGAAGGTGGCCGAAGGCCGGATGAGGGGTCGACCGACCGAAAGCCTTCGGATTCGAAACCATTGGCAAGCCGGGACTTTCACCGACGCGCGGCGCCGGTCGACCCCTCATCCGGCCCTCCGGGCCACCTTCTCCCTCAAGGGGAGAAGGGATTTCGTCCCTCGCCCGAACCTCCAGGGCCCTCATCGCCGCGTAAACCGCCAGCGTGACGAAGAAGCCCAGGGGAACGTCCTGCCCGGCCTGGCGCGCCTCATAGATGAAGAGCGGCGTGGTGGTCAGGATGATCGCGGCGAGCAACCCCAACGGCCGACCGCCCAGGCGCAGGCCGATCAGGTACGTCAAGGCGACCGTCCCCAGGGCCGCCAGCGCGCCGGGGAGCCGGACGATCCACTCGTCGCAACGGCCGGCGAGCGTCGCCAGCGCGGCGGTGGTCCATCGGGGGAGGGGGGGCTTCTCCAGCCGGGGCCGACCCTGGATCGTGGCCACCAGCCAGCGGCCGTTGTCGACGGTGTCCAGAACCTCCGCGGCTAGTCGCTGCTCGCGCTTGCCCCAGAGTTCCAGCGACCCCAGACAGGCGAGGAACACCACCCCCGCCAAAATCGCCGCGACCGCCTCCAGCCCCCACCGCCGAAACCCCGCTTCCTCCATGCCCCGCGCCTCCTCGACCGCCCTCCGTCCTATTATCGCGCGCGAGGCTATCGCAAAGCGTCGGGACGGGCAACGGGAGTCGGCGCCGCCCCAGGTCAGTAGGCGTCGGCGGAGACGACCTCGCCGCCGTTGCGGGTGCCCAGGGCGCGCCAGACGTCGAGGGCGACCGTCTCCTTGACGGAGCGGACCGAGCCGTCGCCCATCAGGACGTTGACCGCGCCGGGGTGGCGGCTGGACGGGGGGATCTGGACGGTCATGTCGACCATCATCGAGGGGCCGCCGCCCATCATGCCGCCCATCGATCCGGCGCAGGAGCGGGCGTTGGGGGGACCGACGTGGTTGTACTCGACGCACGTCATGGCGCCGACGGCCCAGGCGGCGCCCATGCGGCTGGAGTAGACCATGGCCATCGCCGGGTCGAGCGCCTTGCAGCCCATGTAGGTCATGTCCAGCGACATGGCGTTGGGCGTCTGGAACAGGTCGCTCCTGGGATCGGGCGAGCCGGAGCCGCGGAGCTTTTCGCTGAAGAAGGCGGTATTGCTCGTCCCGTCGGTGACGTTGGCGATCCGGACGCTGCTGCGGTTGTAGAACGGCCCCTGGGGCAACGCGCCGGGGAACATCATGCTGGGGAGGGCCTCGCAGGCGTCGCAGAGCCAGCCCCCCTGGTTGCCGACGTAGTTGTTGACCGCGGGCCAGTCCCCGGACGGCGCCGCGTCGCTGGGGCAGAGGAACGCCGAGAGCGTCACCCGGCAGACCGTCGCGTTGGCCCGGTTCGGGTCCTGGTAGGCCGGCTGGAAGCTCATCCCCATCATTGAGACGTCCGGGGTCTCCGGGGGAAGGCTGAAGTTGATCGCGTCGTACAACGGCTTCCGCTCCATGAAGCCCAGCAGTTGGGCGTGGGCCGACCAGCGCGCGTGGACCGGGGCGCCGGGGACGGTCGCCATGTAGTCGCGCCCCTTGCCGAAGGGGAACGCCTGGATCGCCTCGTGGTAGTTGTGCAGGGCCAGGCCGATCTGCTTCAGGTTGTTCGTGCATTGGATCCGCCGGGCCGCCTCGCGGGCCGCCTGCACCGCGGGGAGCAGCAGCGCGATCAGGACGGCGATGATGGCGATGACGACGAGCAGCTCGATGAGCGTGAATCCTGAACGACGGGATCGCATCGGTGAACGCCTCCGGGTTCGAGGGGGATGGTCGCGATCGGGAACGGCCCGCCGGCGCGCGCCGGCGGGGGGGACGCGGGCGGATCGGCGCCGGCCGCGCGTCCGTCGGCCGCGAGGGCGCCGCGGAGGCGGAGCCAGCGGCGCCGCCGGATCCGGTGGAAGAGGACGGGGATGAGCAGGTCGATGATCTCGTCGGCGACGAGGACGCCCCCCATCACGGGCGCGACCATGGGACGGACGACCTCGGACGCCGGGCCGGAGGCCCAGAGCATCGGGGCCAGGCCGAGGACCACGGTCGCCTCGGTGAGCAGCTTCGGCCGCAGGCGGTGGGCCGCGCCGTCGAGCACGGCCCGGCGCAGGTCGTCCAGCCCCATCCGCTCCAGCCCGCCGCCGCGCTCGACCGCCTCGCGGAGATAGACGAGCATGACGACGCCGGTCGAGGTCGCCATGCCGAAGCAGGCGACGTAGCCGATCCAGACCGTGACCGAGAGCTTGACCCCCAGGCACCACTGGAAGAACAACCCCCCCGCCAGCGCGCCCGGGACGGCCAGGAGCATCAGCGCGGCGTCCGCGAGGTCGCGGAAGGTCCAGTAGAGCAGCAGGAAGATCAGGGCCACGACCGCGGGGAAGACCACCGCGAGCGTCCGCCGCGAGCGGACCTCGTGCTCGAACCGGCCGGTCCACTCCAGGAACACGCCCGGCGGGATCGACACGGTCGCGGCGACGGTTCGGCGCGCCTCCGCGACGAACTCGGCGGCGTCGCGGTCCCGGACGTTCATCCGGACGTAGTTGCGCAGGAAGCCGTTCTCCCCCTTGATCGTGGCCGGCCCCTCGACCACCCGGATCTCGGCCGTCTCGTCGAGCGGGACCCACCGCGGGGCCGAGCCGGCGGGGCCGCGGGCGCGGACCAGGACGTCGCGCGCCGCGTCCTCGTCCTGGCGTCGGTCGCGGCGGTATCGGACGACGACCGGGTGCCGCTCCCTCCCCTCGGCGACGGTCGCGACGGCCTTGCCGCCAAGCGCCGTCTCGATCGCCGCTTCGGCCTCGCCGACGCTCACGCCCAGCCTCGCGGCGCGCTCGCGGTCGACGCGGATCTCCAGGTAGGGCTTGCCTCGGATCGGGTCGGCCAGGACGTCGGACGCGCCGGGGACCGTCTTCACCGCGGCGGCGACCCGCTCGGAGACCTCCACGACGGCGTCCAGGTCGCGGCCCATCACCCGGACCCCCACGGACGTGTTCACCCCGGTGGCGAGCATGTCGACGCGGTTCTGGATCGGCATCGTCCAGACGTTCGTCCAGCCCGGCATCGAGACCGCCCGGTCCAGCTCGCCGCCGAAGCCGGTCAGATCGGCCCGATCCACCCGCCAGAGCAGCAGGCCGCGGCCGAACCGTTCCGTCAGCGACCGCTCAAGCTCGTCGAGCGGCGGCTGGGGAGGAAGCGTCAGGGCCTCGGCGGCGCCGTGGTGATGGTGTCCCGCCGCGCCTCCCGGCGCCGGCCCGCGCGCGGCCGCCGCGGCCAGCGCGGCGATCCCCGCGGCGCGGACCCGACGACGCTCGGCGACCGCCGCGGCGAACGCCGGATCGACCGCCTCGGCCCGCGTCAGAAGCTCCTCCAGGACCAGCCGCGTGAAGACCGCGGCCCCGCGCTCGATCAACTCGCCGTCGAGCCGGTCGACGTGTTCGCGCCAGAGCGGGACGAGCCGCGCCTCCTCCGGGTCGGACGGGCGGAGCGAAGTCGGCGACGGGCCGTCGCGCCGGGTCAGTTCCAGGTTCCGCTGGCTGGCGTATTCGCGGAGCGCCACGTCGAACGCCGGCAGGGCCGCGTCGACCGCCTCGTCGAGCAGCCGCGCGCGCGCCGCGCGATCCGCCGGGGCGGCCGCGGCCCCGGCGGCGACCAGCGCGTCGAGGGCCGCAGCCGCCTGGGCGAGCGCGTCGGGACGTCGCAGGCGACGCCGGGGCCAGAACTCGCGGGGGCGGAAGTTCACCATCGTCTCGATCATGTCCAGCGGGGCTGGGTCGGTCGCCGTCTCGGCCCGGCCCGCCTTGCCCACGACCATGTCGACCTCGGGGAACCGACAGAGGACCATGTCGCGCGCCTTCAGGTCGTCGACCGCCTCGGTCACCGACGCCCGGGGGACGGAGATGGGCATGTCCATCACCATCCCCTCGTCCAGCGGGACCATGAACTCCCGCTCCAACGGCGCGACGTTCTGGTCGACCGCCAGGGCCAGCGCCAGCAAGCTCGCGCCGGCCAGGGCCGCCGTCCGGGCGCTCCGCGCCAGGGCCGCCGCGGCGACGATCGCCGCGACCAGCGTCGCCAGGAACAGCGCCCGGATCCCCAGCGGCGCCAGGCCCAGCAGGAACGTCGCCCCCACGATCCAGGCCAGGACGACCGGGTGGTCGATCATGTAGTCCAGCACCGGCCGGTAGACGTCGATCACGCCCCGGACCAGCGGGTTGTCCCGCTCGGATCGCAGCCGGCCCCGGATGAACACCGTGCAAAGGGCCGGGACCAGCGTGACCGCCAGCGCCGCCACCGCCAGCAAGGCCAGCGACTTCGCGTAGGCCAGCGGGCGGAACATCTTCCCCTCCATCCCCCCCAAGGCGAAGACCGGGAGGAACGAAAGCAGGATGATCGCCACCGAGAAGACGATCGGCCGCCCGACCGCCAGACAGGCCGAGAGGACCGCGTCGCGGGTGTCGCCGCGAACCGGCGCGTCGCCGTGTTCGGCGCGCAGGCGGTGCATCGCGTTCTCGGCCATCACCACGGAGGAGTCCACCAGCACGCCGATCGAAATCGCGATCCCCGCCAGCGACATCGCGTTGACCTGGACGTCGACCGCCCCCAACCGACGCAGGACCGCCATGATCAGAAACGCCGAGAGCGCCGCCAAGGGCGGCGTCAGCGCCACCACGAACGAGGTCCGGAAGTGCAGCAGCACGACCAGGACGCAGAGCGAGGCCGTCGCCGCCGCCTCCACGACCGCGCCGGCGACGGTCGCCACGGCGCCCTCGATCAGCGGCGTCCGGTCGTAGAACGGGACGATCCGGACGCCTTCCGGCAGGCCCGGCCGGATCTCGTCGATCTTCGCCTTGATCCGCCTGGTGACCTCCAGCGGGTTCTCCCCCTCGGCCATCAGGACGACTCCGCCGGCGACCTCGGCGCCGTCCTTCTCCAGCACCCCGCGGCGGAAGCCGGGGACGACCGCGACGCGGGCCACGTCGCCGAGCCGGACGAACCCGCCCCCGCCCCCCTCCGGGCGGGGCACGACGACGTCCTCCAGCCCGCGCAAGGCGCGGCCGCGGTCGAAGCCCTCCTCGCCGGGGATCGGCGACGCCCCCAGCCGGCCCACGCCGCGAACCACGAACTCGGCGTTCCCCTTGTGCAGCACGTGGCCGCCGGCGTCGGCGTCGGCGGCGGCCGCCGCCTTCTGCACGTCCTCGACGCCGATCCCCTCCGCGGCCAGCCGGCCGGGGTCGACCGCCACCTCGTACTCGATCGGGAACCCGCCGACGCTCGCCACCTCGGCCACGCCGGGGACCGAGCCGAGCTGCGGCCCGACGTACCAGTCCTGAAGCGCCCGCAGTCGGCCGAGATCCAGGCCGCCCCCCTCCAGGTCGTACCAGAAGATCTGGCCGGTCGCCGCCGCGTCGGGGCCCACCGCGACGCTCGCCCCCTCGGGCAGGCGGTCGCGCAGGCGGGCGAGACGCTCCTCGACCCGTCGGCGGCCCTCCGCCGGCGCGACGCCGTCCTCCAGGATCACGCTGATCATCGCGAAGCCGACCTCGCTCGACGAGCGAACCGTCCGGACCCCGCGCAGGCCGCGCAGGCCCAGCGTCAGCGGGTACGTCGCGTGCTCCTCGATCTCTCGCGGGCCCCGGCCCCTCCATTCGGCCAGGACGATGACCTGGTTCTCGGAAAGGTCGGGGATCGCGTCGACCGGCGTCTCAAGCGCGGCCAGCGCGCCGAGGACCCCCAGCGCGATCCAGACGACGATGACGAGATCGCGACGGCGAATCGACCAGGTGATGATCGCGTCGATCATGGCGCGGCCGCCCCCGAGTATTTGGCCGGGTCGCGCCGGTACTTCGCCTCGCATCCCGAGCAGCAGAGGAAGACGACGCGGCCGTCGACCTCGACGCGGACGGGCGTCCCCATCGAGCCGAGCGGCTTTCGGGTCACGGGGCAGACGGCCTGTCGGCGCGCGGCCTCGCGATCCGCCGGCGACGGCGCCGCGTCCGCCTTCTCCGCGACGACCGCCGTGACGGCCTCCTCGGCCCGACGACGGGCGGCGCCGAAGTAGCCCGCGGCCAGCGAGGGGTTCAGCCGCGTCTCCGCGTCCAGCAGAAACGCGCCCGAGACCACCACCTTCTGCCCCGCCTCCAGGCCGCGGACGACCGGGTAGTCGTCGCCGCAGCGCGGACCCAGCGCGACCTCCACGGCGTCGAACGTTCCAGGCATGCTCTCCACGAAGACGACCGTTCGCTCCCCCGTGTCGACCACCGCCGATTCCGGAACGGCCAGCACCTGGCCCTCGGGTCGGAACGTCAGCACCCGCGGCCGCAACTCCATCCCGCCGCACGCCGCGCACGTCGCCTCGGGGCGGTCGGCGACGACCTCCGGGTGCATCGGGCACCACCAGCCGACCCGGCGGCGGTCGTCGAGCGTCCGCATCGCCCGGGCCGTCTGGTCCTCCGGACAGCGCCCAGGCGTCAGGCCGATCGAGTCCGGGTGGTCGGGGCAGACGTAGACCTGGACGGGATCGCCGGGGCGGCGGGGGGGCGGGTCGGCCCGTTGCGAGCGGAACGGCTCCAGCTCGGCCGCGGGGATCCGCAAGACCGCCTCGGCCTGCATCCCCGGCCGCAACGCCTCGTCCGGATCGTCGACCTCGACCTCGATATGAAACGACTCCAGGCCGTCGACGACCCGTCGATCCGCGGTCGTCACCCGGCCCTCCCAGGGCCCTCGGCCGGGAAGATCTTCCGTGTCGACCGCGGCCGCCACGCCCGGCGCGATCCAGGGCGCGCGACGGGCCGCGACCTCGCAGCGCGCCACCGCCCGGCCGTCGGGCCGGTCGATCGCGCCGACGGCCCGATGAGTCCGCGACAGCGGGCGGAAGTCGGCCGCGACGGCGAGGACGCCCGCCAACTGCACCCGGTACGGCGACAACTGCATCCGGGCGATCACGCCGTCGGGGAGCATCGAGGCGTCCCCCTTCTTCCGGCTCACCAGCGCCATGTGGCAGACGCCGCATTTGCCCGGCCAGGCCGCGATCACGCCGGGATCCATCGGGCAGAAGAATTCGACCTCGCTGGAGACGGCGCGCATGGTCGCGTCGGCCGCGACCGCGCCCCGCGTCATCCGATCCCAGCGGTTGCGAAGCTCGTCCCACCACCCGACCGCGAGGGCCGCGAGCAACAGCGCGATCGGGATCCGCAGCCGGACCTGAAGCAAGCGGATCGCGGCCCGCGCCCGCCGAGCCCACGCGCGGGCGCGGATCGCCGTCGTCCACGAACCCCCCATGGCGCGAAGCCTCCGGGAAAGGCGGCCGTCGGGGCCCCTCGCCGATCCGGACCTCATCGGGACCCGCGGCCGCGGCGGCGGCCGTGATCGGCGAGGCCGGGACCGTTCTCCATGTTGACGTTCCGCAGGAAGTCCTCGTCCCTGAAGATCATCAGCGGGTCGACCCCGAGGACGTGGTACTCGACCTCCTCGACCCGGTCGGGCTTCGCCAGGGACAGCCGCGCGCGGAACCGCTTCTCCGCGGCGGAGCCCGGCGTCTCGTCGAGGATCTCGAACGACGTCAAGCGGTCGCCGCGCGCCCAGGGGGTGTCGTGGACGGTGAACGGCGGGTCGGTCCCGGCCGCCTCGCCGGGCTTCGCGCCGCGGGTCCACGCGGTCAGGGCCGCGTCCAGGGCGGCGCGGGCCTGGTCCTCGGAGGGGACCGCGGCCGCGCCGGAGCCGCAGCCGCCCGCGGTCGGAAGCAGCGCGACGCAGACGATCGCGGCCAGGGCCGCCTTGGCGGTTCGAATCATGATCGCGGTCCTCGTTCAGAGTTTGTCCCACAAGGGCGTCGCGCCCGGAATAACGGCCTTCCCCCCTCGCGGGGGAAGGTGGCCCGAAGGGCCGGATGAGGGGG
>CALCIB010000034.1 GCA_937907525.1 uncultured Planctomycetales bacterium
CGGCCTTCCCCCCTCGCGGGGGAAGGTGGCCCGAAGGGCCGGATGAGGGGGGACGGGAACAAGGGCCGTCGCGATCTTGAGCCGTCCGGGTCGGTTTTTGACTGGTCGGCGGCTTCCGGTCGTGTCGTCCCCCTCATCTGACGCCTTCGGCGTCTGTCTTCCCCCGCGAGGGGGGAAGACCGTTATGGTCGTCCTTCACATGCTTACGGCGACAGACTTTCACTGGGCGATGGGCAGACCGGCGGCCTTGGCGGCCTTGCGCTTCTCGCGCTCGACGTAGGAGGGGAGGGGGGGGACGTATTCGTCGAACCGCTCGACCTCTTCAAGCAGGGCGGCGACCATCTCGGCCTCCTTGACCTGGCGGATGGGGACGCCGCGCTTGAAGATGACTCCCTTGCCCGAGCCGGCGGCGATGCCGATGTCGGCCTCCTTGGCCTCGCCGAAGCCGTTGACCAGGCAGCCGAGGATGCTGATTCGCAAGGGGTTCTTGAACCCCTTCATCTTCTCCTCGACCTCGGCGACGATCCGCTCCAGGTCGATGTCGAGTCGGCCGCAGGTGGGGCAGGCGACGATCTCGGGCTTGGTGACGCGGCGGTCGCAGGCGCGGAGGATGTCGAACCCGGCGGCGATCTCCGGCACCGGATCGCCCAGGAGCGAGACCCGGATGGTGTCGCCGATCCCCTTGAGCAGGATCGCGCCGATGCCGGCGGCGCTTTTGAGGGTGCCGTACTCGCGGGAGCCGGCCTCGGTGATGCCGACGTGGGTCGGATAATCGGCCTGCCGGGCGTACAGGGAGTAGCAGGCGACGGCCGTGGGGACGTGGCTGGCCTTGAGGCTGACGATGATCTCCTTGTACCCCAGCGACTCGGCCGTCTCGATGTGCCGCAGGGCGCTTTCGACCAGGGCCTCCGGGCAGGGGAAGCCGTACTTGTCGACCAGGTCTTTCTCAAGGCTGCCGGAATTGACGCCGATCCGCATCGGCACGCCGGCGTCGCGGGCCTTGCGGACGACCTCCTTGAACCGTTCCTCGCCGCCGATGTTGCCGGGGTTGATCCGGATCTTGTCGACCGCGCGGCGGCCCGAGGGCGCGCGCGCCTCCAGGCAGGCCAGGGCCATGCGGTAGTCGTAATGGATGTCGGCGATCAGGGGGATCTTGATGTGATCGCGGATCGCCTTGACCCCCTCCACGTCCTCCTTCTTGGGGACGGTGACGCGGACGACCTCGCAGCCGGCCTCCTCCAGCTTGCGGATCTGGGCCAGGGTGGCCTCGGCGTCGAAGGTGTTGGTGGTCGTCATCGACTGCACCAGGATCGGCTCGTCCCCGCCGACCGGGACTCCGCCGACTTCGACCACCTTCGTCTTGTGCCGCGGAACGGTCGTCGCGTAGGCCATTGATCCCCGCCTTGAAACGTCGTCTAATCGGAGGCTCGCGCGGGCGTCGTCCTTTGCCAATCGCGCGAACCGATCGTACCGAGCGGCGGCCGTTCCGGTCAAGCCCGCGGGACCGTCTCGACTTATCGAAACATGAGTAAAGTTCCCTTGCCCGGCGTCCTCAAGCGCCCCCTGGTCGCGGCCTGGAACGAGGCCCACCGCCTGGGGTGGCTGCTGCGCGATTACGGAACGGCCCTGGCGCGGCGGCGGATCGAGCGTTGCTCGGTCTGCGGCGAGCGGCGGTTGATGCTCTATCGCCGGCGGGTGGTCCCGCCGCGACTGGCGTTGCTCTGGGGGCTTTCGGAGCGCCGGGCGCGGGCCCTCGCGCGGAAGGAGTCGTGCGATTGCGCCGGCTGCGGCGCCAAGCTGCGGGCGCGGCGGCTGGCCGACGTCCTGCTCGACCTTTACCCCGTCGCCGGCCGTCGCGTCGACGACCTGCGGACCTGGGCCCGAAGCGACGAGGCCGCGGCGCTTCGGATCGCCGAGATCAACCGGGTCGACGGAATCCATCACGCGCTTGCGAACCTGGCGCGGTTCCACTCGTCGGAGTACGTCGCCAACGTCCGTCCCGGCACCTACGTCGCGGGGGTCCGGCACGAGAGCTTGGCCGGGCTGACCTACGAGGACGACCGCTTCGACCTGGTGCTGACGTCCGAGACGTTGGAGCACGTCCCCGACCTGGCCGTCGCGCTTGGGGAGATTCGCCGGGTGCTGGTCCCCGGCGGCCTGCACGTCTTCACGGTCCCGGTCTCGCCGGACGTTCCCCGGACGTTCCCGCGCGCGCGGCAGGCGCGCGACGGCGGGATCCAGGCCCTGGCGACGCCCATCCGGCACCCCGGCGGCGACGTCGGCTATTACGTCTTCACGGAGTTGGGGCTGGACTTCCCGGAGGTCCTGGAACGCGCGGGGTTTCAAACCGAGGTCCGCTTCGGCCCGGTCTCCGACGACGACCTGGCGCAGGTCTACGTCTGCCGCAAACCGGGCTGAACGCGAGGCGCGGACGGGCGGATCGTCACGAGGAGACGACGGCCGTCTCGTAGGCGCGGCGGCGGGCGTCGGCGTCGGCCTCCTTGGGGTGGCACTCGATCCGGTACAGTTCGCGGCCGGTGGCGGTGGGGTATTCGCCGGTGATGCAGGCGCGGCAGAGGTGGTCGGGCGCGAGCCCGACGGAGCGGGCGATGGAGTCCACCGGGAGGTAGCGCAGGCTGTCGGCGCCGAGTTCGCGGGCCATCCGCCGCTGGGCCTCCTCGGTGACGACGACGCGACCGTCGCGATCTTCCGCGAAGCGGGTGGCGAAGAGTTCGTCGCGGGTGGACATGTCGATGCCGTAGTAGCAAGGCGCGATGATCGGCGGGCAGGCGACGCGGAGGTGGATCTCCCGCGCCCGACCGCGGTCGCGGATCTCGTGGACCAACGCGCGCATGGTGGTGGAGCGGACGATGCTGTCCTCCACCAGCAGCACGCGCTTGCCGGCCAGCACCTCCGGCAGCGGGGTGTACTTGAGGCGGGCCTTGGCGGCGCGGTCGGCGGTCCCCTCGATGAAGGTCCGGCCGACGTAGCGGTTGCGCATCAGGCCCTCGACGGAGGGGACGCCCAGGGCGTAGGCCATGGCGTCGGCGGCGGCCTTGGCGGTGTCGGGGACGGGGACGACGATGGTCCCCTCGTCCAGGGGGACGGTCTCCAGCCGGGCCAGTTCCTTGCCCAGCCCGGCGCGGCTCAGGTAGACGGAGCGGTCGTCGAGGGTGCTGGCGACGTTGGCGAAGTAGATCCACTCGAAGAAGCAGTGGGCGCGGCGGGGGGAGGGTGCGTAGCGCTCGATTCGAACGCCCTGGGCGTTGGCCACGGCGATCGCGCCCGGCTCCAGCGAGTGGATCTTGCGGAAGCCGAGGTTCGCCAGGGGGACGCTCTCGCTGGCGGCGGCGAACAGCGGGCCCTGCTCGGCGATGCACAGGGGGCGGAAGCCCGTCGGGTCGCGGGCGACGACCAGTTCGCCGTGGGCGGTCACCAGGACGATGTTGTACGCGCCGTCGAACCATTCCGAGAGCCGGCGGAAGATGCCGACCCAGTCGGGGTCGACGTCCTCGTTCTGCAGCTCGTAGGCCAGGGCGTGCATGATGATTTCGGTGTCGGTGTCGCGCTTGAGGTGGTAGTCGCCCTTGGAGAGCAACTCGGCCTTCAACTGCTTGTAGTTGGCGAGTTGGCCGTTGAAGGCGAAGGCGAACCACTTGGCGCGGCGGCCGTGGTCGCGCTCGAAGGGTTGGGCGTTGTAGCGGTCGTCGCCGCCGCAGGTGGCGTAACGGACGTGGCCGATGGCGACGGCGCCGTCGCAGCCGGCGAGGATCGACTCGAACTCCGACTTGTGGTTGAGTCGGAACGCCTCGGCGACGGTCCCCAGTTCCTTGTGGACCTTGATGAGGGCGTTGCGGTCGGCCCGGTAGCTGGCCATGCCGGCGGCGAGTTGGCCGCGGTTCTGCATGTCCAGGAGCATCCGGGGGACCAGGCGGGCGACGCTGTTGACGTCCCCTGGAATGGGGGCCAGGGAGGAGACGGCCGCGTCGGGCGCGTGGAACACCGCCGCCACGCCGCACTCATGGTGAAGCTCGCCCATAAGGCTCGGATTCCTCCGTCCGGGCCCCTTCGGAGAGCGCCGGCGACCGGGTTTGAGAGCGGGGTCTTGAGACGGAACTCGCAAGGGACCGACGTCGAAAGTATTCGACTAGGCCGTCGCCGACCCTTGATTATAATGGTTCCGCCGGCCTTCCATCAACCTTCGCGACCCCGAATCGATCGCGAGGTCGCGGCGAGCCCGCGGCGGGGCGGGGCGACGACGCCCTCGCGCGGCGGGCGTCGGCGTCGCGGAGGGAGGCCGCGTCGATCGGGGACTTCTTCACGGTGAACACGCGGACGGAAGCCGGGCCGAGGGCTCGGTCGTGGACCACTCGGATCGTGACCGACCCCTCCTCCCCGCCGGCCGCGACCCGCGACCTGGTGCGCGACGAGGTGGTCCTCTCGGCGGACGTGTGGGTGGTGAAGGTGGGCTCCAGCGTCCTCGCCGGCCGCGACGGCCGGTTGGACATGGGCCGCATCGACCACCTGGCCGAGCAGCTTTGCAAGGTGACGGAGACCGGCCGGAAGGTCGCCCTGGTCAGTTCCGGCGCCGTGGCCGCGGGGATCGGCCGGCTCGGCCTGAAGGGGAGGCCGGCCGACCTTCGCCAGCTTCAGGCCGCCGCCGCGGTCGGTCAGGCGTACCTGATGCGCTGCTACGACGAGGCGATGCGCGCGCGCGGCCGCGGCGCCGGCCAACTCCTGTTGACCCACGCCGACTTCGACGGCCGCGCCCGCTACCTCAACATGCGGAACACGCTGCACGCGCTGTTCGAGTTCGGCGCCGTGCCGATCATCAACGAGAACGACACGATCAGCGTCGACGAGTTCAAGTTCGGCGACAACGACCGACTGGCGGCGATGGTCGCCAATTTGTTGCAGGCGCCGCTGCTGGTGATCCTCAGCGTCGTCGACGGTTTGTATCTGACCGACCCGGCGAAGCCCGGCCCGGCCGAGGTCGTCTCGTGCGTTCCCAGGATCGACGAGGAGGTGCTGACCCTCGCCCGCGGCGGCGTCAAAAGCGCCCTGGGGAGCGGGGGGATGCAGAGCAAGCTGGCCTCGGCGCGGCTGGTGACGCGGGCGGGGGGGTCGGTGGTGATCGCCTCCGGGGTCCGTCCCGAGCCGTTGACGAGAATCCTGGGGGGGCAGGAGGTCGGCACGCTCTTTCTGGCCGACGGCAGCCGTCACGCCGCCCGCAAGCGCTGGATCGGCCTGACCGCCCGGCCCCGCGGCTGGCTCGTGGTCGACGCCGGCGCCCGCAAGGCGCTTGAGACGGGACGCAACAGCCTGCTGGCGATCGGCGTCGTCGAGGTGGTCGGCGATTTCGGCAAGGGGGACGTGGTGGCCGTCCGCGACCCCGAGGGCCGGGAGTTCGCCCGGGGATTGTCCAATTACAATGCCGACGACGCCCGCGCCGTCCGCGGCCGCCACACCCTGGAGGTCCGCGCCCTGCTCGGCGCGGCGATCTACGACGAGGTCGTCCACCGCGACAACCTCGTCCTCACCGCCTGACCCGCCCGCGCGACCGTCTCCCCCGGCGCGACCGGCGCGGAGGCCGCGGCGACGGTCGGGGGCGTTGGCCGTTCGCGCCTCCGGCGGTCGATGATGACGACGGGCCGGTCGGTTCCGCGGCCCCGCGCCGTCGCGATTCGGCGCGGCCGGCTCCTTCTCGCGAGGACCGGCGGAGCGTACAATGGATCGCGAAGAGGTTGCGGTCGCGCCTGCCCGGCGCCCCGAGTCGATCGGTGGTGAGGCCCGAGATGAACCCGATCCGAACCCGCGCCGTCCCCGTCCTGCTCGTCTTCGTCGGGGCCTCGCTGGGCCCCGTCGCCGCGGCCAGGGCCCAGGGGTTCGGCGCCGACCCGTTCCGCCCCTACAACTCGCAGTACGACCCCTACGTCTTCGGCACCGCGCCGGGCTCGCTCGACGCCGGGAGCAACGTCACGATCAACCGCCAGGGGGTCCGCAACGCCAACCAATTCCAAAGCGCGATGGAGGGGTTGGACAACTCCAACCGCTACGATCGCGCCTACCGCGCCCACGACGAGGAGCGCAAGCGGGTCTACCGTCCCAACGCCGAGGCCGACAAGAACTTCGACGCCAGGCGCGCCAAGGCCAGCGACATCTACTTTCAGTATCTCTACGAGCGCGACCCGAAGCGGCGGGCCGCCCTGTTCAAGGAGTACAACCAGGCGCGTTCCGCCGTGGCGCGCGGGCTGGTGGCCGACCCCGGCGCCCGCGGCGCCCGCCGGGCTCGCGGCGCCGACGCGATCCCCCCGGCGCCGGAGGGGAGGGGGGCCGCGGCGAGGACGACGGACGATTCCATCCCCGCCGTCCCCGAGGGGATCGGCGGACGCTCGGCCTCGCGGCCCCGCGGCCGCCGGTCGAGCCGCGCGCCCGACATCCCTCCAGCCCCCCCAGGCGACGAACCCTCCCCCAGCGACGTGCTCGACCGCGCCTCCCGTTCCAGCCGTTCCGCCGCGGCCGCCCGACGTCTCCCCTGACCGCCGGGCCCTCGCCGCCGCGTTCGGATTTCCCCTCGCCGCCGAGATGCGCCTTGTCCCCCCCCCTCGCCGGGGCTATCCTAGTACGGGTCGCCGAATCGGACGCCCCCTTCGCTCGATGCCGGGTCGAGCCGGAAGGTGGACGGGTTCGGGCGTTTGGGATAAAGGGGGTGGATTGATGGGCGGCTCGAACGACTGGACAGGGGATCCCAGCGGCGATCGACCGGCTCCCGAGACCTCGACGCGGCGCGTGCGCGACCTCTCCCAGCGCGATTTCGAGATCGAGTTCCTGGGGGGCGTCCTGGAACGCGACCCCTACTTCGCCGAAGCGATCCGGGTCCACGCCGGCAACCTCGCGGCCAAGGGGCTCTACTCGCAAGCCCTTAGGCTCGACAACCGGCTCGTCCGCCTCCTCCCCGAGGACTGTATCGCCTGGTACAACCTGGCGTGCAGTTACTCCATGCTCGGCATGCTCGACCCCGCGTTCTCCAGCCTCCAGCGCGCCTTCGAGTTGGGTTATCGCTGCCAGGAGCGGCTCCGGCGCGATCCCGACCTCGGGCCGTTGCGGGACGACCCCCGCTTCCTCCGCCTGATCCGACGGTTCGAGTTCATCCTCTGACCAGGAACGCCGGCCCGAACGTCCAGGGGCGGTCGCCGCCCGCCGTCGCCGGACGGCGGGCGGCGACCGCCCTTTCGCGACCGTCCGAAATGGAACTCGGAAAGAACCCCTCGATGACGCATCACGACTGGGACCACGTCCACGAGGCCGTCAAGGTCGTCCGCGCCGCCTGGAGCGGAAGCCCGAGAATCGGCCTGGTTCTGGGGACCGGCCTGGGGGCGCTCGCCGGGGAGATCGAATCGGCCGTCGTCCTCCCTTACCCGGAGATCCCCCATTTCCCGCGCTCGACGAGCGTCGGCCACGCCGGCCGCCTCGTCTGCGGGACGCTGGCCGGCCGGTCGGTCATGGCGATGGAGGGGCGGTTCCACCTTTACGAGGGTTACTCGGCGGCCCAGGTGACGTTCCCGATCCGCGTGATGAAGGAGATGGGCTGCGAGCTGCTGATCGTCTCCAACGCCTGCGGCGGGCTGAACCCTCAGTTCCGCAAGGGCGATCTGATGGTCATCGAGGACCATGTCAACCTGCTGGGCGTCAACCCGCTGATCGGCCCCAACGACGACCGCCTCGGCCCCCGTTTCCCGGACATGATCGAGCCCTACGACCGCAAGCTCCAGGACCAGGCGCTCCAGGTCGCGCTTGAGGCGAACATCCGGGCCCACCGCGGCGTCTACGTCGCGGTGCCGGGCCCGAACCTGGAGACCCGCGCCGAGTACCGTTTCCTGCGGACCATCGGCGCCGACGTGGTGGGCATGTCCACCATCCCCGAGGTCCTGGTGGCCGTCCACGCCGGACTCAAGGTGCTGGGCTTCTCGATCGTCACCGACATGTGCCTGCCCGACGCGCTGGAGCCGGTGAACGTGGAGCAGATCATCGCCGTCGCCAACGCCGCGGAGCCCAGGCTCGGCGCGATCGTCCGCGGCGTGCTCGAACGGCTCCCGGCCTGACCCCCCCACGCGCCCGCCGTCTCCGACCCCCGAGATCCCCGAAGCCCTCATGTCGACCAACGCCAAGCCCTACAAAGAGACCCTGAACCTCCCCGCGACCGAGTTCGCCATGAAGGCGAACCTCCCCGCCCGCGAGCCCAAGATCCAGGCGGAATGGCGCGAACAGGATCTCTACGGCCAACTCCGACGCGCCCGCAAGGGCGCCCCCGTCCGCGTCCTCCACGACGGCCCTCCCTACGCCAACGGCGACATCCACATGGGGACGGCCCTCAACAAGATGCTCAAGGACTTCGTCGTCCGCTCGCTGTCGATGCGAGGCTTCGACAGCCCCTACGTCCCCGGCTGGGACACCCACGGCCTGCCGATCGAACACAAGGTCATGAAGGACCTGGGCCCCAGGGCCGCCGGACTCAGCCGCGCCGAGATCCGCGAGCTTTGCCGCGTCGAGGCCATGAAATGGGTCGACGTCCAGCGCGACCAGTTCCGTCGCCTGGGCGTGATGGGCGACTGGGACGACCCCTATCTGACCCTCGACCACCGCTACGAGGCCGGCATCACCGACGTCCTGGCCGACCTGCTGGAGGGCGGCTACGTCTTCCGCCAACTCAAGCCGATCCACTGGTGTACCTCGGACCAGACCGCGTTGGCGGAGGCCGAGCTTGAGTACCGCGACGAGACATCGACCAGCGTCCACGTCCTGTTCCCGATGATCGCGGGCGTCCCCGATTCGTGGCTTCGGATCGACGAATCGATGCCCGAGGACTGGCGGGCGATGATCTGGACGACGACCCCCTGGACCCTCCCGGCCAACGCGGCGGTCGCCGTCCACCCCGATCTGGAGTACGTCGGCGTCCGCTACGACGACCCCGAGACCGGCGCGACCGTCCGCGCGATCCTCGGCGCCGAACTGGTCAAGAAGGTGATGGACCTGCGCGGGATCGCCGACTACGCCGAGGTCGGCCGCTGCAAGGGTCGCGCGCTGGAGCACGCCCAGTACCGCCATCCGTTCGTCGACCGGGTCTCGCCGATCGTGCTGGCGAACTACGTCAGCGTCGAGGACGGCACCGGACTGGTCCACACCGCCCCCGGCCACGGCGGCGAGGACTACCTGACCGGTCGCGCCTACCAGCTTCCCGTCCTCAGCCCGGTCGACCCCGCCGGCAAGTTCACCGCCGAGGCCCCCGACTGGCTCGTCGGCCTGCACGTCCTGGCGGCCAACCCCAGGGTCGTCGACCGGCTGCGAGAGATCGGCGCCCTCTACTTGTCGGCCCCGCTGACGCACAGCTACCCACACTGCTGGCGCTGCAAGAAGCCGGTGATCTTCCGGGCCACCGAGCAATGGTTCGTGGGGGTGGACCGCAACGACCTTCGCGGTCGGACGCTGGCGGAGATCCGCGACGCCGTGACGTGGTATCCGGCCTGGGGGCGGTCGCGGATCGAGGCGATGGTGACGCTCCGTCCCGACTGGTGCGTCAGCCGTCAGAGGTCGTGGGGCGTGCCGATTCCGGCCCTGGGCTGCGTCGCCTGCGACGCCCAGCTTCTGACCGCCGAGACCGCCCGCCACTTCCGCGACCTGTTCCGCAAGGAAGGCGCCGACGCCTGGTTCGCCAGGCCCGTCGAGGAAATCCTGCCGCCGGACGCCAAATGCCCGAACTGCGGCGGGACCGAGTTCCGCAAGGAGGGGGACATCCTCGACGTCTGGTTCGAGTCCGGCTCCAGCCACCGCGCCGTGCTCGCCGAGGGGGGGGGCTTCGGCCTGGGCTTCCCCGCTCACATGTACCTGGAGGGCTCCGACCAGCACCGCGGCTGGTTCCAGTCGTCGATCCTGACCGCCGTGGGGACGACCGGGAGGGCCCCGTTCGAGAGCATCCTCACCCACGGCTTCGTGGTCGACGACAAGGGACAGAAGATGTCCAAGTCGCTCGGCAACGTCGTCTCCGCGGTCAAGGCCACCGAGCAGCACGGCGCCGACGTCCTGCGGCTGATGATCGCCGGCATGGACTACGCCGACGACGTCCGCGTCAGCGAGCGCTCCATCAAGGAGGCGTCGGAGTCCTACCGCAAGATCCGCAACACCTTCCGCTACCTTCTGGGCAACCTGGAGGACTACCGGCGGTTCGATCCCTCCACGATCGACCGCGACACCCTTCTGGACATCGACCTGTGGGCCCTCGGCCAGCTCAACCAAACGATCCGGGAGGCCCTCGAAGCCTACGAGAGATACGAGTTCTACTGGGTCGTCAAGAAGCTGAACGTGTTCATGTCGATCACGCTTTCAAGCTTCTACCTGGACGTCCTCAAGGACCGTCTCTACGCCGAGGAGCCGACCGGCGACGAGCGACGCGCCGCCCAGTTCGTCCTGTTCAAGCTCCATGAGGCGCTGACGCGGCTCTTGGCCCCGATCCTGCCGCACACCGCGGAGGAGTCGTGGGGCTATCTCCCGCACGGCCAGGGCTTCCCGGCCAGCGTCCACCTGGCCACCTTCCCCGATCCCGATCCCCGCTGGGACGACCCGGAGCGCGACGCCCGCTGGGCGGTTCTCAAGGAGGCGCGCGACGCGATCCTCAAGGCGCTGGAGGGACTGCGAAGGGACAAGACGATCGGCTCGGCCCAGGAGGCGGCCGTCGAGGTCGTCGCCGCGCCGGCCGACGCCTCCATCCTTCAGGCCGACCGCGATCTCCTGGCCATGATCTGCCTGGTTTCCCAGGTGACGATCAAGGAGGGCGGCCCGGTCGCCGAGGGCGCCGAGCGGTTCCAGGCGACGGCCGCGAAGTCGACCTTCGCCAAGTGCGAGCGCTGCTGGAACCACCGCGTGGACGTCGGCCGGATCGAAAACCATCCCACGCTCTGCGGCCGCTGCGTCCGCGTGATCGAGGCCGCGGCCGCCAAGGGGCCCGCCTGATGGCCGTCGCGAGCGGACCCCCGAGCCGGCCGATCTCGCCGATCCGGCTGGCCGTCTGCGTCTCCGGCGGCGGGACGTCGCTGCAAAACCTCCTCGACCGCGTCGCCGCCGGCGCGCTCGACGCCCGGATCGTCCAGGTCGTCGCCAGCCGGCCGGGCATCGCGGCCATCGAGAAGGCCGAGCGCGCCGGCTTGTCGGTCGCGATCGCCGACGCATCAAGCCGGAAAGCCGACGTCGACGCCTTCAGCGCCTCCGTCTTCGACCCGATCCGAGCCAGCGGCGCCGACCTGGTCCTGCTCGCCGGCTTCCTCGCGCTGGTGAGGATCCCCGAGGATTTCCGCGGCCGGGTCGTCAACATCCACCCCGGGTTGATCCCCTCGTTCTGCGGCCGGGGCTTTTACGGCGAGCGCGTCCATCAGGCGGCGCTGGACTACGGCGTGAAGGTCAGCGGCTGCACCGTCCACTTCGCCAGCGACGAGTACGACGAGGGCCCGATCATCCTCCAGAAAGTCGTCCCCGTGCTGGAGGACGACGACGCCCGCGCGCTGGCCGCGCGGGTCTTCGCCGCCGAACGCGAGGCCTTGCCGGAGGCCGTCGCCCTCTACGCCGCCGGCCGGCTGTCGATCGAGGGCCGCCGCGTGCGGATCGCCCCGCCTCAATCCGGCTGACGCCGGTAACTCGTCCGATACACCGCCCGACCCTCGATGCGGTACTTGCGCTCGAAGTTCGTCAGGTAGTCCTGGTCGTGCTCGGGGTCGCCCAGCGGGGGAGGCTCGATCTCGACGAAGCGAGGGTCCGCGGCCACCAACTCGCGGATCACGCCGAAGTACTCCTCGACGTCCGTGGCGACGTGCAACTCGCCGCCGGGGGCCAGGCCGCGGGCGATCGACGCCACGAGCGTCTCGTTGAACACCCGGCGCTTCTTGTGCCGTTTCTTCCACCAGGGGTCCGGAAAGTAGACGTGGACCTCGCGGAGGCTCGCGGGGATGACGCGGTGGCTCATCAGCCGGCCGGCGTCGGCGGGCCAGAGTCGGACGTTGGCGAGGCCCGCCTTCACGATTCGCTCGGCGGCGAGGCGCGCGTACTTCTTGGAGATCTCAATCCCGAAGAAGCCTTGGTCCGGCCGAGCCGCCGCGGCGTTGGCGAGGAACAAGCCCTTGCCCGAGCCGATCTCCAGCACGACCGGCCGGTCGTCGCCGAAGAGGGCCGACCAGTCCATGGGGTCGTCGCCGGCATGCTCGGCGGGGTCGAGGAGGGTCGAGGAGACGTCGAGGTCGGATCGGGATCGCGTCATGGGTCGGTCAGTTCGAGGCTTCGTTGGGCGAGAGGTTGACGCCGATCATCCGGCCGTGGAACACCATGTTGCCTTCGACGAAGCCCTGGACGTCGAAGATCGTATGCCGGCGGTGCAGCCGCACCCCCTTGCCGATCAGGATCAAGCGGTCGCCGGGCCGGACCTGGCCGCGGAAGCGCACGTCCTCCATGCCGCCGAAGCCGACGAACCCCTCCTTGATGACGTGAGCGGCGATGCAGTAACAACTGGCGAGTTGGGCGGCGGCCTCGCACATCAGGACGCCCGGCAGCAACGGATAGTCCGGCATGTGGCCGCGGACCCAGAACTCGTCGTCCCGCACGTCCTTGTAGCCCACGATGATCTTGGCCGCCTCGTCGATGGAGACGATGGCGGTGAGCTGCTCCATCTCGAACCGCTGGGGGATGACCTGGCGAATCCGGTCGCGATCGAGCAGGACCTGGGAGGTGTCGATCGAGGCGGGGTCGACCAGGGGCGCGGGAGGCATGCGCGGCTGTCCTTTCTCTCGTGCTCGCGTCGCGAAGGCGGTGCGACGTCGCCCCGGCTGGTCCGCCGACCGGCTCGGAGTCCGTCGAAGGCCCCTCCAGCCCCTTTTGCGTGATCGTCGAAGCGCGTCGCGGTGGTCGGGAGCCGTTTCGCTGCTATCATGACTCCCGAGGGAGCGTTCCACAAGAGATCTCATCGGCTCTCCGCGCCGCCGCGGCCGCGAGGGCCTCGCGACTGGAAGAACGAGGCGTCCTTGCCGCCGCGAACCCTGGGCACCATGATCGTCCACGGCTATCCGAGGGCCCCCCTCGACGCCGAACTGGACCTGGCCGAATGGATCGGCGCGGAGGCGCTTGAGATCCTGCCGCGCTGGCGAGCCCACCCCGACCCGACGCCGCTTCGACGCGCCGCGGAGGATCGCGGCCTGCGCGTCCACGGCGCCCACGGCTGCTGGGGACGCGAGGCGATCAAGGCGGCCCGCGTCGACCTGGGCTCGACCGACCCGACGACCCACGCCGCGTCCGTCGCCGACCTTCGCCGTTGCGTCGACTGGCTGGCCGAGGCCGGCGGCCGGGCGCTGGTCGTCCATCCCGGTGGCCTTTCCAATCCCGACGACCGCGACGCCCGCCGCGACGCCCTGGCCCGCGGCTTGCTGGTCCTGGCCGAGCACGCGACGGGAACCGGGATCGTCGTCGCCGTGGAGAACATGCCGCCGGGCGTCCACCCCGGCAGCCGCATGGCCGACCTCGCGGAACTCGTCGCCGAACTGGACCGCCCGGAACTGGGCCTGACGCTCGACGTCGCCCACGCCCAGATCTCGGCCGATCCGACGACCGAGACCCTGGCCGCCGGCCGACTTTTAACCACGACCCACGTCCACGACAACGACGGCCGCCACGACACCCACCACCCCCCCGGTCGTGGCGTGATCGACTGGCCCTCCTGGTTCGCCGCCCTCGACGCGGTCGGTTACGAAGGTCCGATCATGCTGGAGTGCGTCAAGCGGATCCGCGCGGATCGCTCGACCTACATGCCGGAGATCCTCGCCCCGTTCGTCCGCGCCCGGGGATGACGCGCCCACTTCGCCGATGGCTTCGTCCGTCGTCGCGACGACCGAACCCATCGGACGTAAACACTGAAACCGCAAGGATATCGGGTTGATTTTCGCGTGGGTTCGCTCGTCGAGCGCGATAGGGTTTTTCCTGACCGCCACGGATTCTGGGGGCGATCGTAACGGCCTTCCCCCCTCGCGGGGGAAGGTGGCCCGAAGGGCCG
>CALCIB010000035.1 GCA_937907525.1 uncultured Planctomycetales bacterium
GGGAGAAGGCGAGGACCATTCCGTTCGCGCCGTCCCTGGAGATCGTCCATGAGCACGAGCCAGCCCCCCGTCCCTGACCGCCGCCACGCCTGGAACGACCCCCGCGGCTGGCTCGCGCTGGCCTGGGTCGCGTTCTGGGGCGCGGCCTACGTCCACTCGGCGCTTGGGGAGCGGTTCCCTTGGGTCCGCGCGTGGATCGACGGGATGTTTTGATCCGAGCATATCTCACTTCCCGACGGCGCTGCTGGCGACTCCCTCCGGGGCGAAGCCGCGGCGCATGGTGTTCTCGGTGACGGAGCGGGTGAGGAGGAACTCCAGGAGGTATTCCGAGCCCCCGGCCTTGGCGCCGACGCCCGAGAGCTTGAAGCCGCCGAACGGCTGGCGGTCGACCAACGCGCCGGTGATCGCGCGGTTGACGTAGAGGTTGCCGACGCGGAAGTCGCGGCGGACGCGCTCGATGGTCGCCGGGCTTCGCGAGTAGAGGCCGCCGGTCAGGGCGTAGGACGTCCCCTCGGCGATCGCCAGGGCGTCGTCCAGGTCCCTCGCCTTGAGCACGGCCAGAACCGGGCCGAAGATCTCCTCCTGGGCGACGCGGGCGTCGGGCTTCACGTCGGCGACGATCAGGGGGCCGACGAACGTACCGCGGTCGGCGATCTCGGAGACGTCCGCGTCCAGAACGACTCGGCCCTCGGTCCCGGCGATCGCGCGGTATTCGAGAACCCGCTTGCGGGCGTCGAAGTCGATCAGGGGGCCGACGATCGTGTCGGGGTCTTCCGCCGGCCCCACCCGTAGCGACCGCCCGGCCTCGGCCAATCGCGCGACGAAGGCGTCGTAAGCGCCCTCCAGCACCACCACCCGCGAACAGGCCGAGCACTTCTGGCCCGAATAGCCGAAGGCGCTTTGCAAGACGCCGACGACCGCCTCGTCGAGATCGGCGTCGTCGTCGATAATGATCGCGTTCTTGCCCCCCATCTCGGCGAGCACCCGCTTGACGTGGTCCTGTCCCGGCGGCGTCTCGGCCGCCTGCTTGTTCAGGAGCAATCCGACCTGGCGCGAGCCGGTGAACGAGACCACGGCGACGCGCGGGTCGTTGACGAGCGCCTGGCCGACCTCCTCGCCGACGCCCGGAAGGTAGTGGAGCGCGCCCGGCGGGACGCCCGCTTCGTGGAGGATTTCGACGAGTTTGGATGCGATGATCGGCGATTGCTCGGCCGGCTTGAGGACCGCCGGGCAGCCGGCGGCCAGCGGGCCGACGGTCATCCCGCAGGGGATCGCCAGCGGAAAGTTCCAGGGGGGGATGACCACCGCCACCCCGCGCGGGACGCGGTCGCAGACGTTGGTCTCGCCGGGGACGTCGCGACGGCGGGGCTCGGAGAGGCGGACGATCTCGCGGGCGTAGAACTCGCAGAAGTCGATCGCCTCGCAGACGTCGGCGTCGGCCTCGCGCCAGGGCTTGCCGCACTCGAACACTTCCCAGGCCGCCAGCTCGAACCGGCGGCCGCGGAGGATCGCGGCGGCGCGGATCAGGATCGCGGCGCGTTCCTCGGCGGGACGCGTCCCCCAATCGCCGAGCGCGACGCCCGCCGCGGCGAGGGCGCGGTCGGCGTGGCCGGCGTCGGCGGTGGCGACCCGGCCGACGACGCGCGTGGTCTGGCTGGGGTCCAGCGACGCGGCCAGGCGGTCGGGCGTCTCGACCCGCTCGCCGTTGATCACGAGTGGATACGTCCGTCCCAGTTCCCCTCGGACCTTGGCGAGCGCCGCGGTCATGGCCTCGCGGTTCTCGGCCCTGGCGAAGTCGGCGACGGGCTCGTTGCGAAACGGCGGGAACTCGGTCGCGGCGGGGGCGGGTTCGGCGGCGGGACGCTTCTTCAGAAGCATGGCTCCGGTCTCCTCGGGATCGCGCAGCAACTCGTCGACTGCGACGTCCGACGCGCCGCTGGCCTTGAGGAACGATTCGTTGGACGTGTTCTCCAGCAGGCGGCGGACCAGGTACGCCATTCCCGGCAGCATGGCGCCGTAGGGGGTGTAGACCCGCGCGCGATGGCCGCGGGCGACGAGGGCCTCGCCGATCGCCTCGCCCATGCCGTGCAGGAGTTGCAACTCGAAGGCGTTCGGCGGCAGGCCGAACGCCTCGGCCGCGGCGATGGCGTGGGCCAGGCTCCGGACGTTGTGGCTGGCGATGGCGGGGCGCAGGTTCGCCCGACGCTCCATCAGAAACCGCGTGCAGCGCTCGTAGTTGGCGTCGCTGCGCCACTTCTCCAGGAACACCGGCTCCGGCCAGCCGTGGCGGCGAGACGTGAGCACCTCGTAATCCCAGTACGCCCCCTTGACCAGTCGGACGGTGATCGGCGCGCCCCGGCGCTCGACGAAGGCGTCGAGCCGGCGCAGTTCGGCCTCGGCGTCGGGCTGGTACGCCTGGACGACGATGCCGACGTCGGGCCAGTCGCGGAACTCGTCCTCGCCGAGCACGGATTCGAACAGGTCGTAACTCAACTCGCGATAATCATATTGTTCCATATCGACGTGAACGTAGGCGCCGACCTCCCGGGCGGCGCGGAGGATGGGGCGCAGGCGCTCGGCGACGCGGGCGACGGTCGCGGCGGGGCTGATCGGATCGAACCAGGTGGTCAGGCAGGAGAGCTTCAGCGAGAGGTTGACGCGAGGGATGGGGCCGTCGGCGTCGCGATCGATCAGGGGGATCTCCGGTTGGGCGGCGAGCGGCCCGGCCAGGCCGCGAATCACGTCGAGGCATTTCCCCCGGTAGGCGTCGGCCTCGCCCTCGCTGACGACGGCCTCGCCCAGCAGGTCGGCGGTGAAGGCGACGTTTCGAGCGCGGAGCTTCAGGACGGTTCGGAGCGCCTCGTCGGGGGTGGCGCCGGCGATGAACTTGCGGGCCATCAGTTCCGCGACGGTTCGCGCCGAGGAGGCGAGGGCCTCCTCGCGGGCCGAGCCGGGCGGCGCGAGCGCGACGGCGGCCCGCATCCACCAGGGGACGCGGTCGCCGGCCTCGCCGAGATATTCCGCCAGGTGCCGCCGGACGGCCCCGGCCGTCTTGAGGGTCGGCAGCACGTCGATGAAGCGGAAAAGCTGGACGCGGACCTCGGGATCGGCGAGGGTCGCGTCCATGAGGCGCTCCTCCCACCAGGACCGCCGCCAGGGCCGCAAGCCGCGGCCCACGCGGTCGAACAGTTCGCGGCCGATGGTCCGCGTCCTCGCCTCGATCTTCGCCCGATCGACGGCCCCGACCATCATCGTCGTCATGGCGCCCGTCCGTTCGTTGGATGCCCGCGAGATACCCTTTCATTGTACGCCCGACGAGTGCGTTCGGACCATCGCCGGGTCGAGTCGTCTCCGTCAGGTCTTGAGGGGAAGGGACGAGGGCGCGATCAACCGACCGCCGCGGCGAGCGCCTCGCGGGCGGCGGCGACGGTTCGGTCCATGTCCGCGTCGGTGTGCGCCAGCGAGACGAAGGCGGCCTCGAACTGGCTGCACGGGAGGTAGACGCCGCGGGCGAGCATCTCCCAGAAGACGCGGGCGAAGAGCGCCGTGTCGGACTTCTTCGCGTCGTCGTAGTTCCGAACCGGGCCGTCGTGGAGGAAGAGCGTCAGCATGCTTCCGACGCGCTGGACCACGCCGGGGACGCCCGCGTCGCGGAGGGCCGCTTGAAGGCCGTCGGCCAGTCGGGAGGCGAGGGCTTCCAGGCGGTCGTAGGCGCCGGGCTCGCGAAGCAGTTCCAGCGTGGCCAACCCGGCGGCCATCGCCAGCGGGTTGCCGGAGAGGGTGCCGGCCTGGTAGATCGGGCCGGAAGGTGAAATCTTGCTCATGATCTCGCGCGACGCCCCGTAGGCCGCGGCCGGCAGCCCGCCGCCGATCACCTTCCCAAGCGCGGTTATGTCGGGCGTGACGCCGAACCGCGCCTGCGCGCCGCCGTAAGCGACTCGGAAGCCGGTCATCACCTCGTCGAAGATCAAAAGCGCCCCGTGCTCGCGGGTCAGGTCGCGAAGCGCCTGGAGGTAGCCGGGCTCGGGGGGGACCAGCCCCATGTTGCCGGCGACCGGCTCCAGGAGCACGGCGGCGACCTGAGCGGGGTTGGCCTTGAGAAGCGTTTCGACGGCGTCGGCGTCGTTGAACGGGGCGAGGAGGGTGTCGGCCGCCGCGCCGGCGGTGACGCCGGGGCTGTTCGGGACGCCCAGGGTGGTCGCGGCCGATCCCGCCTGGATCAGGAGGCAGTCGGCGTGACCGTGGTAGCAGCCGGCCATCTTGACGATCTTGTCGCGGCCGGTGTACCCGCGCGCCAGGCGGATCGCCGACATCGTCGCCTCGGTGCCGGAGGAGACGAATCGGCACATCTCGATCGACGGGACCGCTTCCGCGACGGCCTCGGCGATGGCGGCCTCGCGCTCCGTCGGCGCGCCGAAGCTGGATCCCAGCGTCAGCGCCTCGGAGACCGCCGCTTTCACCTTGGGGTGGACGTGGCCGACGATCATCGGTCCCCACGAGCCGATGTAGTCGATGTAGCGGTGGCCGTCCACGTCGTACAGGTACGCCCCCTCCGCGCGGGCGATGAACGGCGGTTCGCCGCCGACGGCGCCGAAGGCGCGCGCGGGGCTGTTGACCCCGCCGGGGATCACCCTGGACGCGCGGGCGAACGCGGCGGAGCTTTTGGGAAGGTCGTAATCCGGGCGGGACTTGGCGGGCGTGCTCATCGGTCGTACTCGTTCGATCTCGACTGGATTCAACCCTGCTTAAGCCAGCGGGCGACGTCGGGGGCGTGGTAGGTCAGGATCATGTCGACGCCGGCGCGCTTGAAGCCGGTCAGGGTCTCCATCACGACGCGGCGCTCGTCGATCCAGCCGCGCTCGGCGGCGGCCTTGACCATGGCGTACTCGCCGGAGACGTTGTAAGCCGCGAGGGGGACGCGGAACTCGTCCTTCAGCCGTCGCGCGACGTCCAGGTAAGCCAGGGCCGGCTTGACCATGATGACGTCGGCGCCCTCGGCCAGGTCGAGGGCCGCCTCGCGAACGGCCTCGTCGCCGTTGGCCGGATCCATCTGGTAGCCCCGGCGGTCGCCGAAGCTCGGCGCGCTCTCGGCCGCCTCGCGGAACGGGCCGTAATAGGCGCTGGCGAACTTGGACGAGTACGCCATGATCGGAACGTGTTGATAGTTCGCGGCGTCCATCCCCGCGCGGAGGGCCTTGACCATGCCGTCCATCATCCCGGAGGGGGCGATGACGTCGGCCCCGGCTCGGCAGTGGCTGACCGCCTGTTCCGCCAGGAGCGGCAGGGTGGCGTCGTTGTCGACGTCCACGCGCCCGGTCGCTTCGGAGAGCGGGCCGCAATGGCCGTGATCGGTGTATTCGCAGAAGCAAAGGTCGGTGATGGTCAGAAGCTCGGGCGCGCGCTTCTTGGTCAGACGGACGGCCTCCTGGACGACGCCGTCGTCCCGAAGCGCGGCCGAGCCGCGGGCGTCCTTGCGCTCGGGGATGCCGAAGATCATGATCGCCGGCAGCTTCAAGTCGACGGCCAGGTCGACGACCTCGCCGAAGCGGTCGAGCGACCATTGCCGCTGGCCGGGCATCGAGGGGATCTCGCGGCTTACGTTCGCGCCGTGATGGACGAAGACCGGGTAGATCAGGTCGTGGAGGGTCAGCACGCTCTCGCGGACGAGGTCGCGGAGCGCCGGGTTGCCGCGAAGTCGGCGAGGTCGGTGGGTCGGATGGCCGGCGGCGGGGTTGAACATGGGAGTTCCCATATAAGAATAGACCGATTGCGACTTCCATCCCCTCTCCCGCCGGGCTGACGACCCGACACTTATCGGATCCCGCATGCGACTC
>CALCIB010000036.1 GCA_937907525.1 uncultured Planctomycetales bacterium
CCCGAAGCGCCGCGTCGGAGATGCCGCCCGCCAGTCGATGCGACGACCACGTCTTTCCCGACCCCGGCGGATAAAGCGCCTCCTGGAGAAGCTCGTCCACCTCGTCCCAAGGGTCGACGACCGCCGGCGGCGTCGGTTCGACCGCCTTCGCCGCGTCGACCAGCGGCATCCCCGACAGCCCCGTCCTCGCCTCCTCCTCGATCTCCTCCACCCGATCGCAGGCGACCCGCCAAGCCTTCCGCGCCTCCAGCGCCGCCGCCTTCGCCTCCGTCGCGACCGTCTCCCGCCGCGCCCACTCCTCGCGCCTCGCCTCCTTCTCCACCAGCGCCGCGATCAACTCCGCCGTCAACTCCGGACTCATCATCGCCCAGCCCTCCGAAAAAGTCGTTCTGAAAACCATCACGCGAACGCCGCGAGGATCACTTCCCCCTCGCCGGCGGCTTCGGGTCGGCCGGCGGCGGAAGGGCCGCGAAGCCGGCGAACGCCTGCTCGACCATCGCGCCGGACCCCCAGCGGGCGATCCCCCGCAACGCCTCCACCGTCTTGCGGATCGCCTGGAGGTTGTCCTCGACCCTGTTCCAGCAGTCGCACGCGAAGCAGACGTCTCGATCCCGATGCCTGAAGTAGACGGCGACGCCCGGATCCTCGGGCCGCGGTTGGTTGGCGTAGGGCAGCCCGTCGAGCCTCGTCCTGACGTTCGTGGACAGGACGACGTTTCGACCGCCGAGCAGGCGAACCTCGTTCAGGAGGCCGTCACGGGCGGCGGCGAACCCGGTATCGAAGGACGCCGACTTCCGCCGCGCGGCGCGCGGTCGGCCGTCGGGCCATCTCAGGGTGTCGGACGTGACCGACTTCAAGCCCCACCCCCTTCCGCCGCCGCCCCCGCCGCCTCGTGGAACCAGGCCCGGCCCAGCGCCCGCGACGGGTCGGAACCGGCGCGCGCGGCCGTGAAAACTCCCACGCCCATGTGAAGCCCCCTCGGGTTCGACCCGCCCCCGGCGCGCCGGGGGCGCGGTCTGGAAAACGATCGCTCACCTCCGTCCGAACAGACGGCCGAGGAGCCCCCGGCGGGGCCCCTCCGGCGCGGGCGGGTCGGGCTCGGGCGAGGCGCGGTCCCGCGGCGGCGACTCGGCCGCGGCGGGCGGATCGACCATGGGCCGCGGGGCCCCTCCGGCGCGGGCGGGTCGGTCGCGCCCTCGCCGTCGGCCGGGCGCGTGACCGCCGCCAGCCGCGCGGCCTCGACCGCAAGCCGATGCCGCCGGTTGAGTTCGGCCCTCGCCTGGCGGTCGCCGAGCGCGGCCAGGTCGGCGAGCCGGTCCTCGGGCGCGTCGGCCAGGGCCTGGCGGCGGGCCTCCCACTCGCGGCGGACGATCGGGTCCGGCGGCGGCTCCTCGGGTCGTTCGTCGCGCGGGGCGTCGGGCTCGCGGGGCCGCTCGCGCCGGCCGCGAGGGGTCGGCGCGCGCGGCGGGGACGGGGCCGGCGCCTTCGCGGCCAGATCGCGCGCCACCAGGGCCTTCAGCTCCGCCAGCGCCGCGGCGTTCCGGGCCTCGACCTCGGCGGGCGTGAGGGACTCCCCGCCTCCGGCGTCCGGATCCGGACTGGCGGGAGGCGACGAGGGGGGCCCGCCCCCCGCGTCGGCGGCTCCCGCCCTGTTGTTTTTCTCTTGTTCTCCTTCTCTAGAAGGAGCGCCGGCCGGATTCGTCGAGTCGTCCCCGCCGGATTTGGCGAGGGGTGGTCCAAATTTTTTTGGCCCCAGGTTCTTCGCCTTGTTCGACTTGGGCGCGCGGGCGCGACGTTCGGCGAGGCTGAATCGACGCCGAATTGTTCGACGTTTCGTCTCGCCGTCCCACATCCGCTCGATCGCGCCGGAAGACTCCAGGTGGGTCCACACGCGCTGGATGGTGCGTTCCGAGTAGCCCGTGTTCACGGCCAGGAACCTGTCCGTGATCGGCTTCGGCTCGTCGTCCTTCAGGATGAGGGCGAGCCAATGGAGGACCTCGACGACGGGGTCGCGGACCAGGCTCTTGGGGACCTGGACGTAGGCGAGCCCGTCGGGGCTGTAGCGGGGGGCGGATCGGAGGGCCGTCACGTCCACGACCCTCCGATCCGACCGTTCGGGTCGATCCGGAACAGGATCCGGATCGTTCGACGGCCGCCCCCGCGCTCGGTCTCGACGTGTCCGCCGTCCCGCAACTCCTTGAGGGCCTTTTGGACGTAACGCACGGAGAGGCGCGGCCGGTTGATGGACTTCAGGGTCTCGACGATCTCCGCGTCGGAAGCCTGGAACTCGGTCGCGTCACGCCCCAGGATCATCAGCGCGGCGGCGACCCACCGCCCCCCTTGCGACACGCCGGGGAGCAGCGGCTCGATGAACTCGCCGGGACCGGGGACGGGGATGCGGGAAGAGCGTTTCCTAGCCACGGCCCGCCCCCTTCCCCTCGGGGGCCACCGGCTCGACGTGGTCGAACGTGAATGCCGGATGCCAGAACACCGGGTACAGGTCGCCGTGCCTGAACCCCCGACGACTGTACACCTCGCACTGGTAGGCGTGCTGGACGTCGCCCCGGTCCACCAGGACGCGGAGCGCCCGCCAGAGGATGGAGCGGGGCATCCACGACAGGCCGGGGGCCGTCGCGACCTCCGCGAACCGCCGCGGCCTTCGCCGCGACTCCAGGAACGCCAGGACGCGCGCCCGGGCCGTCCCCAGCAGCACGCGCGTCGGCAGTCGGCGGACCCTCCGCCGCGGGTCGGGCCGCGGCCTCCACGGCCGGTCGGCCGGGGGAACGGGACGGATCATCGCTTCGCCCCCTTTCCGTCGCGATCGGCCAGGGCGTAGCGGGACAGCCGGAACGACGACCGGAACGACTCCGCGATCCGGTCGCCGTCCTCGGTCCTCGCGACCGCGCCCTCCAGGACCAGGGCGTCGACGGCCTCCCGGACGGCGCGCCAGTCGATCGGCCGCAGGTCGGGCAGGCAACGCAGCTCGTGGTAGTGGATCGGGCCCGCTTGCCCGGCCAACGCCTCCAGGACCGAGAACCGGACGAACGCCGCGAAGGCCGATCGGAGTTTCGACCGGCGGAGGGTTCGCGGCGTCGGCTTCGGCCGCTCGGGGCCCCACGGACGCCAGGGGGGGGTGGAGGGACGGCTCATCGGACCACCCCCGCCACCCGGAGGGCGAGCGACCCGAAGATCAGCCGAGGCCAGCCCTCGCCGTCGGCGGCGCCGGGGGAATCGGCCGGGAATTCCGCGGCCGAACCGGGATCCACTGTTGATCCGCCCACCGCCTCGCGGTAGGATTGGTCCCGTCGGCGCGCAACGGGGACGCGGCCCGCCTCGGCGGGGCTTCGCTGCTCTCGCGGCATCTCGACTATCCTCTTCAAGATCGTTCCGCGAAGAACTTGGCAGGACGACGCGGAAGACGATCGGACCACGGGCACGGAAGCGGCCCCCCCCATCGGGGGCCTGACTCGGAACCAACCACCGCAACGGACCCCGGCGCGACGCCGGGGAAGCCACCCAAGGAAGGGCGGCTTCAACCAAAGTAACCGCGCCAGGGGGACGCGCCTAGGGCGCGATCCCAAACGGCGCGGCTTGCCCCGCCTTACAAGGCGGCGCTACCGCGCGGCCGTCGGACGGAGCGAGCGGGCGCGGCGCTGGCGATCCCGGTACGCCTCCGGACTCTGGTTGAGCCGCCGCCGCTCGGAACCGCTCGCGGCGTCGTCGAAGCCGTCGAACAGACGACGGGCCTCGCGCAGCCCCTCGGCCGCCTGGAGGCCGTCCCACGCGACCATCCGGGCCGGAAAGCCCCGGTCCAGGCCCCACGACTGGACCGCCGCCAGCACGTCCGAGCCTCGCCAGGCGTCCTCGTCCTTGAGCCAGCCGTACAGGCCCCGGCCGTCCGTCGGCTCGCGCGCGTCCCCCCGCGGCGCCTCCACCCGGCCCGCGACGGCCGGCGGCCCGGCCGGCTCGGGATCGCGCCGGCCCTCCGCCGCCGCCGCCCGCGGCGTCCCGTCGCCGTACAGGTAGCGGCCGACGCCGATGACCGACGCCGCCCGCTTGAAGGCGTCCGAGAAACCCGACTTCTCGCAATCGCTCTCGTCGGCCGTGATCGAGATCCCGCCGACGTCCTCCTTCGTCAGCGTCCTCCCGTCGCCCAGGTCGATCGTCAGCCGGCACACCACCCCCCGCTCGCCGAACGGCCGGTACTCGGCCCACCAGCCCGCCGGGCCCAGCACCTCGTCCAGCCGGTTCTGGACCGTCCGCGCCGTGACGTAGCTGATCCGCCGCCCCTTGACCTCGCGCGACTTCACCTCGCGCGCGTCGAACGGCGCGACCAGCGCCGCGAAAATCCCTCGCTCGTCCATCGCTCGCTCCTCGATGCCGCGCCGACGCCCGGCGGCGTCGGCGCGAGGTTGGGGTTCAGAAGTCGAAGTCGATCGAGTCGCCCGGGGCCGGCGCGGGAGCGGGCCGCGTCCGCGCCTGTTTGTTCGTCGGCGTCGCGTTCGCCGCGCGGTAAAGCTCCGAGGCCATCTCGTCCAGCGCCCGCCCGTCCCCCTTGGCGATCAGCCGCTCCAGGTTCCACCGCGCCTCGTCCGCGAACGTGTGGTACATGCACCGCGGCGTCGGGTCGCCGCTGGGGACGGCCCGCTCGTCGCACTCCACGCACTTCCGCGCCGGCGCCGCCGCCGCCGTCGTCTTGGCTTCCGAGCGTTCGTCGAGTAAAGTCGTCGTGGACATCGGAATTCCCTCCAAGGTTTCCAGTCTCTCGGGGCCCCGCCGAAGCCACTCGGCCGGGGCCCTCTCCGTTTCGAACCTCAGACCGCCGCCCGCTTGAGCCGGGAGGCCGGGGCCGGGTCGAACCGCGCCCCCTCCAGGCACGCCCCCTCGAAGCTCGCCCCCTCCAGCCTCGCCCCCTCCAGGTTCGCCGCGGTCAGATCGGCGAAGCCGAAGTCGGCCCCCCGCAGGTCCGCCCCGGTCAGGTCCGCGAAGGTCAGGTCGGACCACCGGAAGTCGGCCCCCCGGAAGTCGCCCCCCTCCGCGCTCAAGCCCCAAAGGGTCTTGCTCGCCAGGTGGGCCCCCGCCAGCGGGACGCACTCGCGGACGGCCGCCTCCACGCTCGCCACGAACCCGGCGTCCTCGGCGCCCAGCGCCACCCGGGCGATCGGCGAGACGACCGCCCCCGACCCGTCGTACAGCAAGAAGGCCCCCGCGTTCCGACTCACGATCCCGCGTCCCATCGCTCCGTCCTCCAAGGTCTTCAAGGCCCGCGGCCGGCACCCCCGACCGACAAGCCGATTCTACCATTGTCCACCCCGAAATCAATGGGGTAGCCAAGAATGGACAATCGGGGGTCCGGCGCGTAAGATTTGGAGTGGCTTCCCCGGTGTGCGGGGAGTAGACTGTGGTGGACTTGATTCGACGGGAGAAGAAAATGGGAGCCGCCGCCGTGGCCGAAGCGAGGAAGCGGACTGGCCGGCCGAAAGCCGCGGCGCCCCGCCGCAAGGCGATCGCCAGCTACAAGACGAGCGTCGAGTACGCCGAGTGGTTCGACGCGCTGCTGGAGCACGTCCGCCGCGAATCGGGGGTCACGTCGTTTTCGGCCTCGGCGTTGATCGAAAAGGCAATCTCGGAGTTTGCCAAAAGCGAGGGGATCGACCCTTCGCCCAAGCGTTGAACCGGGGGGCGAGATGGACGGATCGTTTTTGCTGATCGCGCTGTCGTGCTGCGCGATCAGCGGCGGGATCGGGGCCTACGTCGCGGCGACGAAGGGGCGCGAGCCGGCCGAGGGCGCCGTCCTGGGCTTTCTGCTGGGCCCCTTCGGGATCCTGATCGTC
>CALCIB010000037.1 GCA_937907525.1 uncultured Planctomycetales bacterium
GGGCCGGATGAGGGGGGGCGAGCCAAAACGCCATCGACGTCCAGGGCTTCCCGGAGGGGCTTCCGAGAATCTCGACGGTCGTCTCGCGTGTCGTCCCCCTCATCTGACCGCTGCGCGGTCTGTCTTCCCCCGCGAGGGGGGAAGGCCGTTTACCCCCCCAAAAATCCGTGACGCTCGGGAAAAAAGACGCCTCGCGACCCTCGCGGCGGGCGGCAAACTCGCCGCCCGCCGCGAGGGTTCGCGCATCGGCCGCGGCTCCGGCCGGGAACGGGAACGAATCATCAAGATACGAACGCGCGGGGCTGGATCGTGGGCTACAATTCCCGCAGCGATCCCGCCGCGACTCGCGCGCGCGAACGGGCGAGGTCGCCGCGGGCCCCTTCCCGACGAGCCCGCGGGCGCGGCGGCTCCGAGCGCCGCGGATTCCCCGAGCCCCCGTGCGAGAGGTCGACATGGCCGCCGAGAAGAAGTCGAAATCGAAGCCAGCCGCGGAAGCCGCGAAGGCCGAACCCGCAGCCCCCGAGAAGCCCGCCGCCAAGAAGGCGAAGGCCGTCAAGGCCGCCGCCGTCGAGGCCCCGGCCGCCGCCGCGCCCGCGGAGGCGCCCAAGGTCAAGAAGGCCGCCGCCAAGGCCAAGCCCGTCAAGACCACCGTGAAGGCCGAGGCGGAACCCGCCAAGAAGCCGGCCGCCAAGAAGCCGGCCGCCGCCAAGGCGAAGGCCGAACCCGCCGCGGCCAAGAAGCCGGCCGCCAAGAAGCCGGCCGCCAAGAAGACCGCCCCCCCCGCCTGACCGCCGCCGCTCCGTCCCACCTCGTTACCACGTCGATCCGCGAGGCGAGCGGGACCGCGATCCGCTCGCCTCTTCACGCGCCCCCGAGCTTCTCGTCCAACCGCGTGGTGAACGCGGATTTCCCCCGATGGGCCTTCCGCAACTCCGTCAGCCGACGCCGGAACTCCTCCGACGCGCCGGAGCGTTTCGCCAGGTCGCGAAGGTCGGCCAGCAGGTCGATCGCCTCGTCGTAGCCGGCCGCGTTCCTGGTCATGATATGGGCCGTCACCTCGGCCCAGGCGTTCTCCCCGCGCTGTTCCAGCGCGTCGAGCCGCGCCTCGCGACGCTTCGCCCCGGCGGTCTCCCGTTTCTTCTCCTGGGCGTCGCGCGCGGCGAACAACTCCGCGACCGTCCGCCGCGGCTGGTCCTCGGTCTTCCGCGGTTTCGGCGCGCGCTCTCGTCGGTATCGCGCCATGAGTTCGGCGCGGAGGGAGACGTCCTCGCCGTCGGCGAGCAATCGGGTGAGGTAATCCCCCTTCTCGTCGCCGGGAAGTTTCGAGACCCAGCGGACGATCTCGGCGCGCGACGGCCCGGCCGGCGCCTCTCCCTCGCTGGCCTCGGCCGCGGCCTTCAGCATCAGGGGATCGACCCGAAGGAACTCCGCGAGCGCCTCTAACTCCGGCGGAAGCGCCTTGAGCCCCGGCGGTACCGGAGGCTCGACGCGCTCCTTGTACTCCTCGTCCTCGTCGTTCTCGAACTGTCCCGAGAGCCAGCCGAGGTACAACGGCCGGAGGTCGCCGCGAAGGAGCAGGTCGCGAACCGGCAGCAAGGCGGGCATCTGCTCCTCGCCGTCGATCCAATCGCCGCCGCCCTCCTCGTCCGAATGGAAGTCGACCACGACCCGGCCGTTCGTCGCGCGGAACTCCAGGACGTCCTCGACCTCGTAGGCCCCGGCCGTTTCAAGGTCGAGGGCGCCCTCGGGGAGCCGGCACGACAGCCATCGCGTCCCCCAGTTGGCGACGTAGACGAAGGCGTCGAAGTAACGATCCATCAACTCGGCGGGCTTGCCGCGGAAGTCGCCGTAGTTGTAGGTGTTGGTGAAGCTCGTCGGCGTGATCTCGGCGCGGGTGGAGAGTTTGCGAAGCTCGTCCATCGCCGCGCGGTCCAGCGGTCGGTCGAGGGCGCGGAACTCGTAGTACTGGTATTCGCTCATGGCGGGACTCCAACGTGCGGGGCTCCGTGGGAATCGTATCAAGAAACCACGGCCCCTGTCTCGCGCGTCGCGCGGCGGGTAACCTGGGATGGGGTCGGGCGGGGCGACCGCTCGCGAATGCCAATCCTCGGGAGCGAATCATGCTCGACGCCCTGGTGGTGTCTCCCCATCCCGACGACGCCGAACTCGGCATGGGCGGGACGATCCTCCGGCTTTTGAAGCAGGGATGGAAGGTCGGCATCCTCGACCTGACCAGCGGCGAGCCCACCCCCCTGGGTTCGCCGGAGACCCGAAGGGCCGAGACCGCCGCGGCCAACGAGAAGCTCGGCAACCCCTGGCGCGAGAACCTCGGCCTGCCGAACCGGAGCCTGGAGCCGACCCTGGTCAACCGTCGGGCGCTGGCGGGGGTGTTTCGGAAGGTCCGCCCCCGGCTGATCTTCGCCCCCTACTGGGAGGACGCGCACCCCGACCACGGCGCGGCGACCAAGCTGGCGGAGGACGCCCGGTTCTGGAGCAAGCTTTCCAAGAGCGACATCCCCGGCGAGCCGTTCCATCCCTCTCGGATTCTCTACTACTACTGCGTCCATCTGCGACTCGCCGAGCGGCCCTCGTTCGTGGTGGACGTCTCCGACGAGATGGACGCCAAGCTCGCCGCGATGAAGTGCTATCGCTCGCAACTGGTGGACAACCAGCCGGCGGGACGGCCCAGCGTGATCGACTCGGTGCGCGACCGCGCCCGCTACTGGGGCCATCTGACGGGCGTCGCCTTCGCCGAACCCTTCGCCAGCCGCGAGCCGATCGGCCTATCGCGGTTGGATTCCCTCCTCATCTGATCGACCACGAGACCATCCCCATGACCCCCGTCATCCTCGCCCTTCTCTCCGCGACGCTCGCCGCGCCGATCGAGCCGATCCCGCCCGCGACGCCCGACCGCATCCCCGACGTCGCGCGGTTGCTCTCGCCGTCGCGGGTCCGGCTGGAGGGTTGGCTCGGCCGCCGGGTGGCGATCAACGAGTCGGTTCGACTGCGGAACGTCGACATGGAGCCGCTTCTGGCCGGCTATCGCAAGCGGCCCGGCAGCCACCCCTGGATCGGCGAGCACGTCGGCAAGTGGCTGCACGCCGCGACCCTCGCCTGGGCGAATACCGGCGACGAGGCGCTGAAGGCCAAGCTCGACTCGGTCGTCGCCGATCTCGTCGCCTGTCAGGAGCCCGACGGCTACCTCGGCACTTACGAGCCCGGCAAGCGCTTCCAGTTGCTTCCGGGGGCCGACTGGGACGTCTGGTCGCACAAGTACAACCTGATCGGCCTGTTGACCTACCACCAATACGCCGGCGACGCCGCCGCGCTCGACGCCTGCCGCAAGATGGGCGATTTGCTCATCGCCACCTTCCCGGCGAAGCGGAGCATCCTCGCCGCCGGGACCCATCAGGGGATGGCCGCGACCAGCGTCCTGGAGCCGGTCGTCCTGCTCTATCGCGCGACCGGCGAGGAAAAGTACCTGGACTTCGCCCGCTACATCGTCAAGTCGTGGGACGAGCCGGGCGGGCCTGGGATCCTGTCCCGGCTGCTGGCCGGCAAGGGGGTGGACGAGGTCGGCAACGGCAAGGCGTATGAGATGCTCTCGAACCTCGTCGGCCTTTGCGAGTTGGCCCGGGCGACCGGCGATCGGCGATGCCTCGACGCCGCGCGCCACGCCTGGGACGACGTCGTCGCCAACCGGCTGTACATAACCGGATCGGCCAGCGCGGGGGAACTGTTCCGCGACGATCACGTCCTGCCCAACGGCGTCTCCGCGCATATCGGCGAGGTCTGCGTGACGACGACCTGGATCCAGCTTTCGATGCAACTGCTCCGCTTCACCGGCGAGCGCAAGTACGCCGACGAGATCGAGCGCGCCGCCTACAACCACCTGGCCGCCGCCCAACACCCCGAGGGCTCGGACTGGTGCTACTACACGGCGCTCGAGGGTCGCAAGCGGTACGACTCCCATATCACCTGCTGTCACTCCAGCGGCCCCCGCGGCATGGCGCTTCTGGTCCAGGAGGCGTACCTGCTCTCGGAGATCGACGGCCGCCCGGCGGTGATCGTGGAGACCCGCGAGACCTCCCGCGCCACGATCCCGACGGCCGTCGGCGACGTCGTGATCGACCAGAAGAGCGAGTTCCCGCGCTCCGGTCGAACCACGCTGACGATCCACGCGCCGAAGCCCGTGGCGCTGGCCCTGGTGGTCCCGAGGCCGGGCTGGGCCTGGCGTCAGAAAGTGACGACCTCCGACTCGTCGGTCAGGCGGACCGACCGGACGGACGGCGCGGTCGTCCTGACGTCCGACGCCTGGACCGACGGGGCGGAGGTTCGGATCTTCGATGATCTGATGCTGGATTCGTACCCCGCCGCGATTCGCCGCAACGGCCCGGTCATGTCGAACCTCCCCGGCGTCCTCATGGACTCGGATCGCGAGGCCCTGACCTGGGGCCCGTTCGTCCTGGCCTACGACGAGGCCCGCAACCCCGGCGGCCCCCCCGCGCGGTCCGCCGGACTGGCGGCGATCGAGACGGACGATCCGAAGCCCGGTGACGGCTTGGAGTTCTCGGTCAAGGTCGTGGGCCGGGATCCGTCGAAGCCGACGAACGCCACGTTCGTCCCGTTCGCCGAGGCCGGCGCGACCGGCGGCGCCTATCGCGTCTGGCTCCGCGCGCCGGGCGCGGCGCTGGTCGCGAACGACTCGCTGCTGGCGTTCGCCGAGGAGTCGCGCTCGCGCGACGGCAACGTCGAGGGTTCGATCAACGACGGCGACCCGGACAGCTTCGTCGTCACTTTCGACGGTCGCAAGCCGAAAGACGACGGCGAGGACTGGTACGCCGTCGAGCTGGCCGCGCCGATCGAACTCGGCCGCGTCGTCTTCCGCCACGGCCGAAGCTTTCACGACGGCGGCTGGTTCGACACGTCGGAGGGCAAGCCGCGGATCGAGATCCGACGCGCCCCCGGCGGGCCGTGGGAGACGATCGGCGACCTGGCCGACCACCCGGCGACCGACGCGACTCGCGACCCGGGCATCGCCCCCGGCCGCGCGTTCGAGTTGAAGTTGAAGGCGCCCGTCGAGGCGGTCGCCGTCCGGGTGATCGGCACCCCGGCCTCCGGCGACTCCCCCAGCCAGGCGTTCTCCTCGTGCGCGGAATTGGAGGCGTTCGCGGAGTGATTCGCGAAGACCTTGAAGGTTGCCCCCGCGCCGGCGGCGGGCTAGAGTCGGCGGAGCGAGATCGGTCCCATTCCTCAGAGGAGCCCGAGATGACCAATCCCACCAACCGCCGAAGCTTCCTGACCGCCGCGGGGGTCGCCGCGGCCTTTCCGACGATCGTGCCGGCGCGGGCGCTGGGACGCGAGGGCGCGGCGGCGCCCAGCGAGCGGATCGGGCTGGGGGTGATCGGTTACGGCCCCCGCTGCGCCTACGACCTGGGGCCGATGCTCGACCAGCCCGACGTCCGTTGCGTCGCCGTCTGCGACGTCCAGGCCAAGCGCCGCGACGCCGCCAAGAAGCGCGTCGACGACCACGACGGCGACTCGGCGTGCGTCGCCCTGCACGACTTCCGCGAGTTGCTCGATCGGAAGGACGTGGACGCCGTGTTGATCGCCACCGGCGACCGCTGGCACGCCCACGCCTCGATCCTCGCCGCCAGGGCCGGCAAGGACGTCTACAGCGAGAAGCCCTGCGGCTTGACCATCGACCTGTGCCGCAAGCTCGCCGACGTCGTCAAGGAGACCGGCCGCGTCTTCCAGGCCGGCACCCAGCGCCGGAGCGTCCCCAACTTCCAGTACGCCGTGAACCTCGCGCGAACCGGCGGGCTCGGCAAGCTCAAGGCGGTGTACGCCTCGGTCTACACCCCCTCGATCGTCTCCCAGTGGCTCCCCACCCAGCCGACGCCGCCGAAGGACGAGATCGACTGGGACCTGTGGCTGGGCCCCGTCTCCTGGCGGCCGTACAACGAGGGGTACGTCCAGGGCAACTGGCGCGGGCAGTACGACTTCGACTCCGGCGCCCGGCTGCTGGACTGGGGCGCGCACACCGTCGACCTTTGCCAGTGGGCGGCCGACGCCGACGCCTCCGGCCCGATCTCGTTCGAGCCCTCGGAGACCAGGATCGTCGGCAAGTACGCCAGCGGCGTCGAGCTGGTCATCGATTTCATCAAGGACCCGTTCGGCGACCGAAGCCCGAACTGGATCACGGCGCTGGGCACCTGCCCGGTGCGGTTCGTGGGCGAGGACGGCTGGATCGAGACCGGCGACAACGGCTCGGCCGAGGTCCAGCCCGAGGGCCTCAAGGCCGGCCTGAAAGACCTGCCGACCGTCGCCCACAACAGCGGCCTGGACGTCGGCGCCCACGCCCGCAACTGGCTGGACTGCATCAAGTCCCGCGAGAAACCCGCCGCCAACGCCGAGGTGATGCGGAACTCGCACTCCGCCTGCCACGCCGCCGCCGCCTCCTGGATCCTCGGCCGCAAGCTGGACTTCGACCCCGCCACCGGCACCATCACCAACGACGAGGAAGCCGACGGCCTCCGCTCCCGGCCGTTCCGCGCCAAGTGGAACGTGTGATCGTGCCGCCTAGCCGAGCCCGGTTGGCGCCGTCGCGAAGGATCGCCTGCCGTATGCCGGCCGGGATTATACAGTCCGATCAAATTACAAAGCCGAGTCAACTAGACTCGGTAAATGACAGCCATGAAAAAACCATCGGTATCGTTGACTTGTGAGAGAGGCTACCTTACCTTACCACAAGGAAGATGACAAGCAACGATCCGTGACACGAGACGACAGCGCATGCAATCGTTCGCGCGTAATGACTTTTCTCAAGACTTCCCGCGACCTACTGACCGTCCCGTCGCGCTGTTGAGCGCCACGCCGTCTAAAACACAGGCACCGACGAACGTGAAAACGAAGAATCCGTGGCGTGTTGCCATATTGGTTAATATGCTTACCGCAATTGCGTGTACACAAAACGAAGGAAGCTTAAATAAATTTCCATCTGAATCGCTTTGCGTGCATCATCAGACTGCGAGAACAGCTGAGGCCAACAACAAATTCAAGGATGCTGTAATCGCCAGAAGGCAAGCAGCAAAGGCTGTCGCGACGACGTTCCAGCTCTATTTGTTCGATTTGAAGATTGGCCATGAATTTAAGTACGAGAAAATGTATGGCGATTGCCCTGAATGCAATTTGATAATGGATAGACTGCTCGACAAATTCACCGAAGCAGAGGCTCTTCAAGCCTTCGCATCAGACTGATTCGGCAAACGGTGAGATATGTCATATTGAAAATGACGATCTGCTACAAAAACGCCTGATCTCGTAAGGTCACTCTAGATCGACTTCCGCAGTGGATCCACTCACGGGCCGGCGCAGAACTTTTCCGGTCACGCTCCAAGCGTGGGCGACGGCGGCTTCGTCGTCACGCTTGTAGCGCGAGAATCGGGCTCGACCTTGAACGCCCAAGAGATCGAACCCCTGAAGGTACGATCCGAGCAAGGTCCTTCGAGGTTGAGCAAGATAATATCGTCCGACCCGTGGCCGATCGCCCATGTCGAATACCTCGCCCGCGCGTGAATCTCGCTATTCTGTCAAACAAGACGGTGGTGGGAAACGTCGTGACGTCACGACCTACTCAATTGTAGCCGCGAAACCGGCCGCGGCCAAGACGTCGCGAGCATGGAGCGTGCCGACGACGGGGAGCCGCCACGGGGATTGGACCTGGGGCGAAACGGGGCGGATAATGATCGGGCGGTCTTCCGTCGTTTCGCTTTTCCTCCCACCTCGCCATGAACCCCACGACGATCTATCTGGACAACAACGCCACCACGGCCCTGGATCCGCGGGTCCTGGAGGCGATGGCGCCGCACTTCCTGGCGGCGGGCAACGCGGAGAGTCGGCACTCGGCCGGGCGTCGGGCGCGCAAGGCGCTTGAGGAGGCGACGGAGACCGTCGCCGAGATCCTCGGCGCGCGGCCCGACGAGGTCGTCTTCACCTCGGGCGGGACCGAGGCGAACAACCTGGCCGTATCCGGTCTGGCGGTCGACGAGTCGACCCCGCCGGGACGGGTGGCGACCACGGCGATCGAGCATCCGGCGGTCAGCGGCATGGTCGCTCATCTGGAGGCGCGAGGGTTCGTCGCCGACGTCGCCCCGGTGAACGCCGAGGGGATCGTTGATGCCGAACGAATCGCCGAGTCGTTCTACGACCGGACGCGGGTCGCCGCGATGATGCTCGCCAACAACGAGACCGGCGCGATCCAGCCGGTGGCGAGGCTGGCCGACCTCGCCGCGGCGCGGGGGATTCCGGTGCATGTCGACGCCGTGCAAGCCGTCGGCCGGATCCCGGTGGACTTCGCGAGCCTGGGCGTCGCCACGCTGGCCGCCAGCGGGCACAAGTTCCACGGCCCGCCGGGATCGGGGGCGCTGCTGATACGTCGCGGGACGCGGATGACGCCGCGGCAGTACGGCGGCGGCCAGCAGCGCGGGCTGCGGCCGGGGACCGTCGCCGTCCCCCTGGCCGTCGGCTTCGCCGAGGCGCTCGACCTTTGGCGGCGGGAGCGCGAGGCCCGGATCGAGACATGGCGATCCCTGACCGCCCGCCTCGTCGACGGCCTGCGGCGGGCGATCGGCGCGGATCGAATCGTCCTCAACGGCCCGGCCGATCCGAACCTTCGCCTGCCGCAGACGGTCAACCTGGGGTTCCCCGGAATCGACGGCGAGGCGCTTTTGATGCAACTGGACCTGGCCGGCGTGGCGGTCTCCCTGGGCTCGGCCTGCGCCAGCGGCTCGACCCAGCCCTCGCCGACCCTGGTGGCGATGGGCGTCCCCGACGACCGCCTGCGCTCCTCCGTCCGCTTCAGCCTCGGCGCCTTCACGACCCGGGAGGAGATCGACCAGACCGTCGTCCACCTCGCCGCGGCCGTGGCGTGGCTGTCGCGTTAAATGCTTCATGCGAACGACACGTGGGTTTCCATGGTAGTAGACCGCCGCACCTTAGAATGGGTGGCCATGCTATTGAAAATAGCCGCGGACGAGCATGTGAAATCCCTTCTCCCCTTGTGGGAGAAGGTGCCCCGTAGGGGCGGATGAGGGGTGGGCGTGACCGAAAGCCTCTGGAAACGCCTCCCCCTCATCCGGCCTTCGGCCACCTTCTCCCACAAGGGGAGAAGGGATGATCGCCATCACGTTATTTCGAATTTTTCGACGCGGCGGACCCATCTTCCAGTGCGGCGGTCCACCACCAGACTCCGCGTTCTCCGCTTCTTCTTCCCCTTCATCGACGGACGTGACCCGACCGTGCATGGAATCGACGCCTCGCCATTGGACCGCATGGGTTATCTTCAGAAGATCCTCACCGCCAGGGTGTACGACGTCGCGGTGGAGACGCCGTTGCAACGCGCGGAGAAGCTCTCGGCGCGGATCGGCTGCGACCTTTGGCTGAAGCGCGAGGACGAACAGCCGGTCTACAGCTTCAAGCTCCGAGGCGCGTACAACAAGATGGCGCTGCTCTCGCCCGAGGCGCGCGATCGAGGGGTCGTATGCGCCTCCGCCGGCAACCACGCGCAGGGGGTGGCGCTCAGCGCGCGGCGGCTGGGGTGTCGTGCCACCATCGTCATGCCGGTCACCACGCCGTCGCTGAAGATCGACGCCGTCCGCGCCCTGGGGGGCGAGGTCGTCCTCCACGGCGACAGCTACTCCGACGCCCACCTGCACGCCCTGGAGTTATGCGCGAGTCACGGTTACACGTTCGTCCATCCGTTCGACGATCCCGACGTGATCGCCGGCCAGGGGACGATCGGGATGGAGATCCTTCGGCAGCGTCAGGGGCCGATTCACGCGGTGTTCGCGGCGATCGGCGGCGGCGGGCTGATATCCGGAGTGGCCGCTTACGTCAAGGCGGTGCGGCCCGGGATCAAGGTGATCGGCGTGCAGACGACCGACTCCGACGCCATGGTCCGCTCCGTCCGCGCCGGCGGGCGCGAGCCGTTGGCGGACGTCGGCCTCTTCTCCGACGGCACGGCGGTCAAGCTGGTCGGCGAGGAGACGTTCCGCCTGGTCCGCGAACTGGTCGACGACTTCGTGACGGTCTCCACCGACGCCGTCTGCGCCGCGATCAAGGACGTCTTCGAGGACACGCGCAGCGTGCTGGAGCCGGCGGGGGCGCTTGCGGTGGCGGGGGCGAAGCGGTACGTCGCCGAGCGCGGGCTCAGGGGGGAGCCCCTGGTGGCGATCGCCTGCGGCGCGAACGTCAACTTCAACCGCCTGCGGTTCGTCGCCGAGCGGGCCGAGTTGGGCGAGGAGCGCGAGGCGCTCTTCGGCGTGACGATCCCCGAGCGCCGGGGGAGTCTCAAGCGGCTATGCGAGACGATCGGCGCGCGGAGCGTCACCGAGTTCAACTACCGGATCTCCGACGCCGAATCGGCCCATCTGTTCGTCGGCCTGGCCGTTTCCGACCGCGAGGAGGCCGCCAGACTGGCGGCCCGGATCGCCGCGGAGGGCTTCCCGGTCGTCGATCTGACCGGCGACGAACTGGCCAAGGAGCACGTCCGCCACATGGTCGGCGGTCGAACTCCCCTGGTCGGCGACGAACGGCTCTACCGCTTCGAGTTCCCCGAGCGCCCCGGCGCGCTGATGCGGTTCCTGGCGCGGATGCCGGCCGACTGGAACATCAGTTTGTTCCACTATCGCAACCAGGGGGGCGACGACGCCCGCGTCCTGGTCGGCCTGCAAACCCCGGGCGCGGGCCCGGCCGCGGTCCTCGACTTCGCCGCCGGCCTGGACTACCCCTGCATCGACGAGACCGACAACCCCGTCTACCGCCTCTTCCTGCGGTGAGCGGAAAAAGTCTGACCGTCACGGATTTTGGGGGCCTGAACGGGTCTTCCCCCCTCGCGGGGGAAGACAGACCGCGAAGCGGTCAGATGAGGGGGACGACGCGCGAGACGACCGTTGGGATTCGCGAAGGCCCGTCCGGGAAACCCTGGACGTCGACGGCGTTTGGGCTCGCCCCCCCCTCATCCGGCCCTTGGAACGCCGCCGAAATAACTTCGCGCGAACGACCTGGGAGAGAATATCCACAGATTTCCCAGATTAACACA
>CALCIB010000038.1 GCA_937907525.1 uncultured Planctomycetales bacterium
GCCCCCCCTCATCCGGCCCTTCGGGCCACCTTCCCCCGCGAGGGGGGAAGGCCGGTATTTCGGCCGCGACGCCCTTATGGGACAGACTCTCAGAGTTCCCGGAGGGCCGATACGACCTCCAGCCGCACGGCCCGGAGCGCCGGGAGCATGCCGCCGAAGATCCCCATCGCCAGCGTCATCACGAGCGCCACGGCCATCACCCACGGGCCGATCCGGAAGGCGATGTTCACCGAGGCGAACGTGTTCATGTTCATGGTTTCGATGGACAGCAGGCTCATCGGGATCGTCGCCAGCAGCCCGAGCCCGCCGCCGAGCAAGGAGAGCAACAACGACTCGCCCAGGAACGAGAACAGGACGTCGCGCCTTGAGAACCCCAGGGCGCGCAGGGTGCCGATCTCGCGGGTCCGGGACTTCACGGCCGAGAACATGGTGTTGGCCGCGGCGAACATCGCCCCGAACGTCAAGAGGACGGCGATCAACGTCCCGGCCGCCTTGAGGAACGTGGCGGCGTCGGACTGGGTCTCGAAGTAGCGGCTTTCCGGGTGGGCCGCCAGGCGGAACTGGGCGCCCTGCTCGATCTCCTCGCGGAGCCGGTCGAACTCGGCGGGCCCCGAGGCGCGGATCTGGACGCACGAGACGGTGCCGTCGCGGCCGGTGTTGCGCTCCACGTCCTTCAGGTCGGCCCACACCTCGCTCTCGGCCGAGCCGCCGCCGGCGGTGAACAGCCCGACGACCCGGTAACGCTCCTTCTCCCCGAAGGCGAGCAGGCCGCCGATCCTCGCCCCCTTGTACACCCGCGCGATCCCCGGCGGGACGATGCACTCCCCCTTGCCCGGCTCCAGGTCGCGACCGGCGATGATCTTGAAGTCCGAGCGGAGCTTGCGCGAGGCCGGCTGGACGCCCCGGATGATCAGGTTGCCGTAGGTGCCCGAGTGCCGCTCGGCCACGGCGATGTTCAACAGCTCCTTCGCCGCCACCGGGCCTTCGCCGTCGCGGAGGATCCCGCCGAGCGTCAGCAGCTCGTCGGCCTTGCCGGTGTCGAAGCCGCCGGTGGTCTCCGCCGTCGCCCCCTTGCGCAGGACGATCAGGTCGAGCGGGTCGCCCGAGATCTTCAGGCTCTTCTCCAACCCCTCCACCAGCCCGAACATGATGCAGGACGACGCGACCAGAAGCGCGATCCCCAGGACCGTCATCGTCGTGGTCTTCCAGCGGGCGCGGAGGTTGCGGACGTTGTACTTGAACGGGATCATGGCGACCTCACACGACCTTGCGGAGCCCGTCGACCACCGACGAACCGGCGGCCATCACGGCCGGCACGACTCCGCTGACGAACCCGACGAACAACGACACCCCCAGCCCCGCCAGGGCCACCCGCCAGGGGACGTAGAAAAACGGCAGGAACCCGCCCGTGTACGGCGAGACGTCGAACAGGTCGAAAAGCGCCTTGCTCCCCAGCGTCCCCAGCGCCCCGCCGAGCCCCGCGACCAAAACGGCCTCGACCAGAACCAGGGTCAGGACCAGGCCCTTGCCGAAGCCGATCGCCTTGAGCACGGCGATCTCCATCGTCCGCTCGCGCATCGCCATCGCCATGGCGTTGCCGGCGACGAACAACAGCGACACCACCACCGCGCAGCCGATCCAGAAGACCATGTCCTTCATCCCGCCCATCATCTCCGAGAACATCTGGCCGAACGCCTCCTCGGTCTGGGTCCGGGTGGGATTGTCGGTGCTGCGGTACTCGTCGTCGACCTTCTTGCAAAGCGCCGCGGTCGCCGCGGCGTCCTTGCAACGGACGAAAACGATCCCGGCGTTGCCCGCGCGGCCGCTCGGCTGGGTGGCGGACGAGCCGGACGACGACGACGGGCCCAGCAGCCGAAGCTGGTCGTCGAGATAATCGTGATGAAACAGCACCATGCGTTGATCGCTGTTGCGGGGCGACTCGTAGATCCCGTGGATGTTGAGCTTCAGGTCGACGGGGTAGACGTCGCCTTGCAGGGGCATCGCGTCACCGATCTTCAGGCCGTACTCGCGGGCCAGCTTGGGGCCCACCACCGCGCCGGCCTTGTCGGCCTTGAACGCGGCGAGCTGGTCGTCGGGGAGGTGGAACTCCTCCAGCGTGTCGAAGACCGAATCGGCGTCGACGCCGAACTGGGCGAAAAGCACGCGCTGGTTTTGGTATTTGCCGCCGTACCAGGCGAACGGGGTCGCGGCGACCACGCCGTCCATCGCGGCGATCTGGCGGACCCGGGCGATCGGCACCACCCCCGCGAACCCGTTGGCGTTCATCACGATGATCCGGTTGTATTGCCTGCTGGCGCTGTTGGCCTCTTGCATGGCCGCGAAGAACGACGTCAGGATCATCATCAGGAACATCGAGATCGCGATCGACGCGATCGTCAGCCCGGTTCGCGCGGGGTTGCGGCGGGCGTTGCGGAGGATGTAGGTCAGGTATTTCATGGCGTCACCCCGCCGCGGCCGCGGAATCGTTGATCACGTCGTCCACGAGCCGGCCCTTGTCCAGGTGCAGGATCCTCCCGGCTCGGCGGGCGGCCAGCGGGTCGTGGGTGACCATGACGATGGTCTTCTCGAACTCGCGGTTGAGTTGCTCCAGCAGTTCCAGGATCTCGTCGGCGGTGCCGCGGTCGAGGTCGCCGGTGGGCTCGTCGGCCACCAGCAAGAACGGGTCGGTGGCGATGGCCCGGGCGATCGCCACCCGCTGCTCCTGGCCGCCGGAGAGTTGCCGGGGATAGTGGCGCTCGCGACCCTCCAGGCCCACCACCCGAAGCGCGGTGGCGACGTTCTCCCGCCGTCGCTTGCGCGACAGCTTCGTCAGCAGGAGCGGCAACTCGACGTTCTCCGCCGCGGTGAGGACGGGGACGAGGTTGTAGGTCTGGAAGATGAAGCCGACGTTGTCGGCCCTCCAGCGGGTGATCTGGCCCTCGGAGAGCCGGCCCAGGTCCTGGCCGTGGACGATCACCTGGCCCCTGGTGGCGACGTCCAGCCCGGCCACGAGGTTCAACAGCGTCGTCTTGCCCGAGCCCGACGGCCCCATCAAGGCCAGGTACTCGCCGTCGGCGACGCTCAGATCCAGGCCCTGAAGCACCGGGACGACGAACTCGTCGCGGCGGTACTCCTTCTCCACTCCGCGTAGTTCGATCGAAGGGGGCGCTGACATGAGCATCCTCTCGGATATAGGCGCGATGAATGAGATCTCGGCCGACGCGCGGCGCGGTCAGCGGACGGACTCGCGCACGGCGTCGCCGTCGCGGAGGCCGCGCGGGGGGTTGACGACCACCTTGTCGTCGGCGCGGAGGCCGGACTCGACGCGGGTCGAGCCGCGGTTGGAGTTGGCGACCTCGATCCGCCGCCGCGCGACCCGGTCGTCGCGGCCGAGCAGCCAGACCCAGTCGTGGCCGTCCTCCTGGAAGACGGCCTCGCCGGGGACGTAAAGGAACGATTCGCCGGCGGCGGACTCGGCGAGCTTGGCGTCGGGGAGGAAGTGGACGGTGGCCGCCAACTCCGGGAACAGCTTGTCGTCGGGGTCGAGGACCTCCACCTTGACCTTGACCGTCGCCCGGGTGCGGTCGCCCATCGGCGTGATCTGGCGGAGTCGGCCGCGATACCGCTTCGACGGCACGGCGGTCACGGAGATCTCCGCCGGCTGGCCCACCGCCACGCGGTGCATCTGCTCCTCGGGGACGTCGGCCTCCACGTCCATGTTCGCCAAATCGGCGATCGTCACCACCGCCGAACGGCCCAGCGACGAACTCATCGCCATCGGGCTGATGATCTCCCCGACCTCCCCCTGCTTCTCCACGACGGTCCCGTCGAACGGGGCGTACAGGTACATCTGATGATGGATCGTCGCCTCGATCTCCTCGATGTTCGACCTGGTGACCTCGATCGACGCCTCGGTCGCCGCGATCCGCGCGGCGGCCGACTTCCGCGCCGCCAACGCCTTGTCGTAATCCTCCGGCGGCGACATGTTCCGCTCCAACAGCCGCGCGAGCCGCTGCTCCTGGCGCTCCTTGTCCCACAGGTCGACCTTCGCCTCCTCCAGCTCGGCCTCGACCCGCTTGAGGCTCGCCTGACGTTGGAGAAGCATGGCGTCCATGTCGTGGTGCTCGATGACCGCCAGGATCTCTCCCTTCTTGACCCGCGCCCGCTCCTGGACCCGCATCTCCTCCACCCTGCCGGCGATCCGGGTGCCGATCATCGCCTGATGCCGCGACTTGAGATAGCCCTTGGCGCTCAGGAGCTTTTCGGCCTCGCCCAGCGTCATTTGCTGGACGACGCCGATGGTCACCTCGGGACGGGAACGCGCCTGCTCGTACTGACGATATCCCACCACGCCCGCCGTCCCCGCCACTCCCAGTGGGATCAGCCAGAGGAGCATGGAGAGAATCCTCAGCCCGATCCCGCGGCGGCGACGATACGCCGTCCCCGGCGCGCGCCGCTCGATCGCGACCGGGGCGACGAAGGCCGCGCGGTCGCGGTCGACCTCCGGCCTGGCCGTCCGCGTCCGCTCGATCCGGAGCGACGCCAACTCCTCGCGCAGATTGCTCGCCATCGCGGGCCTCGTTCGCGAACCTGGATCGCGACGCCTTCCTCGGCGTTCGCGTCGAATCGACATGGGCGCCGGCGCGGACGTTCGCGGCTCCTCGCGAAATCCACCGGGCCGTCTGTTCAGTCGTATCGTGAGTGTACCGTCTTTATTCGACGTCGGCGTCGTGAAATTACGCGAATCCCGAATTTTCCGCAAGCAGCCTCGCGTGGCGTCGCCTCTCCTAAAACCATCGGGAGCGAACACGCGCAATCCCTTCTCCCCTTGTGGGAGAAGGTGCCCCGAGGAACGCCGCCGAAACAACTTCCCGTGAACGACATGAGAGAGAATATCCACAGATTTCTCAGATTAACACAGATTAAATTGAATTTTCCGATCTGAATCCGCGTCAATCTGGGTAATCCGTGGATGAATTCCACGACGGAGAAGGCGCCGGCCGTCTACGAGGCTCTTGATTCCCCGGATTTACGGTTCGATGCCACGCGAGTCGACCCCGGAGGATTCCCGGAAGTTATTTCGGCGGCGTTCCAAGGGGCGGATGAGGGGTGGGCGCGACCGGAAGCCGTTGGAAACGCCCCCCTCATCCGGCCCGCGGCCACCTTCTCCCACAAGGGGAGAAGGGATGCTTGTCATCGTTAAACCAATGTGTCAATTCATGTGTTTGACCGTATCTGGATTCACGGCCGCTCCGGCGGCAGCAGCGGGCCGTCGTCGGGGAAGGTCGTCTTCGCGTCGACGGTCAGGGAGAAGACCTTGCTGCGTTCGTCGAGCGAGCGGAGCTTGCCGCGGACGATCGAGACCCGGCCGGCGTGCTTGACGCGGACCCGCCATTGCGTCGGCTTGGCGATGCCGCCGAAGCCGCCGTAGTAGACCACGAACCACTTGTAGACGCCGGGCGGGCCGTCCCCCTTGACCTTGGCTCGGTCGGGGCCGTCGTCGGTCTCGGTCAGCCAGTAGACGTTCTCCGGGCCGTAGCCGCGGGTGTTGTCGACGTCCAGCTCCCCCCCCTGGTTCCCCCGGCGCTCCTCCCAGTAGATCTCCTTGCCGCCGGGCTCGACGACGTGGAGGTCGAGATCCACGTCGCTATCCCAGATGAGGGTGAACTGGGGATCGCCCACCCTCACCTGGACGCCCTTGATCGATTCCGAGCCGTCGCCGAACCGGGCCGCGCCGAAGCCCGAGCCGTCGCCCGCGCCGGGATTGTCGTTGGGCGCGCCGCCTCCCGCGCTTCGGGGCGCGCCGCGAACCGGAGCGACGAGCTTGCCGACGTCGGCGGGCGCCAGGTCGAGCAGCGGCAACGGCTCCGGCGCGAGGCTCGCCTCGGCCATCGCCAGTTCGTCCTCCGGCGTGTTCAGTCCTCCCGCGAACGTCGTCCCGTCGATCACGCCGTCGAGCGAGCCGCCGAGTCGGCTTTCGAACTCGACCGGCCCGTGAGTCGGGGGCGTGAAGTACCAGAAGGCCAAAACCAGCAGGAACGCGACGTGAAGCGCGGCCGATCCGCCCCAGCTTTTGAACCTCGCGGCCGCCCCCAGGCTGGCGAACAGAGGCGGCGGCGACTCGGAAAGCGCCGGGGCGGGCGCGACCACCCGACCGCCGCTCCCGAGCTTCTTCGCCCTGGCTCGCGGCGGGTGGGCCGTCGGAATTCGGTCCCGATCGTCGCCGGGGCCGGGAATCGTCTGCAAGGGCTTGGACATCGAGACGAGACCTTAATCGCGGCGCGGCTTCCCGTCCATCGGATTCCAGGCTACCACGCCGACCGCTTAAATCGATAGGGAAGCCGGGAGCCTTGAGCGGTCGCGCCGTCGCCCGGTTGCGGTTTGGGCGCGGGGCGGCTACGGTTGATCGAGACCCGCCGCCTTTCTCGCTGGAATCACGACCATGATCCCGAAACACCTGGCGCACCTGTTCCAGGCCCTGGCGTCCGGGGCGATCACGCCGGAGGCGGCGGCCAGGGAGATGGAATCCCGGCTGGGCTTCGCCGAGGCCGGCGGCTTCGCCCACGTGGACGTCCACCGCCGCGACCGCTGCGGCTTCCCCGAGGTCGTCTTCGGCCTGGGCAAGACCGCCGAGCAGATCGAAACCATCGTCCGAAAACTGAGCGAGCACGACCAGGGCTGCCTGGTCACTCGGATCGACGCGACGGTCGCCGAGCGGCTGGCCTCGGCGTTCCCGGACGGCGAGTACAACTCCGTGGCGCGGACGTTCCGGCGAATCGGTCCCGAGGCGAGGGGGCCGAAGGTCGGCCGGGTCACCGTCGTCACCGCCGGCACCAGCGACCTTCCCGTCGCCGAGGAGGCCCGCGTCACCGCCGAGGCCTGGAACTGCGACGTGACGCTTTTGGCCGACGTCGGCGTCGCCGGACTCCATCGCCTTCTCCATCAACTCGACCGACTCGAAACGGCCGACGCGATCGTCGTCGCCGCCGGGATGGAAGGCGCGTTGCCGAGCGTCGTCGGCGGACTGTCCGCCTGCCCGGTGATCGCCGTGCCGACGAGCATCGGCTACGGGGCCAGCTTCCAGGGGCTGGCGGCGCTCCTGGGGATGCTCAACAGTTGCGCCTCCAACGTGGTGGTCGTGAACATCGACGCCGGCTTCAACGGCGGCCACGTCGCCGGCCTGATCGCCCGCCGCGCGGGACTGGCCCGCGGCGAGGGGGACGGGTCCGCCGCCTGAGTGCTTTGTCACGGGCCGATTTCAGGGTCGCCGCCGTCTCCGAATTCAAGGAACCGCCGAGACGCCGAGGACGCCGAGAGGAAGGAACGAAGGACCAAAGTCGAGGGACGGATCGGTCCCTTGATGAATCCTCTCGACTCGGGTTTTCCCGGCTCGGCGTCCTCGGCGTCTCGGCGGTTCCCGATCCCGGTCAATCCTGAAACCAAGGCTTGATAAAGCACCGAGGAGCTTGCGACCATGGCCTTGCGACGCATCGAATCGATCCCCACGCTTCTGGCGCGGTCGCCCGACGGCCACAAGGGGGACTACGGCGCCGTCCTGATCGTGGCGGGAGGCCGCGGCATGGCGGGGGCCGCCGCGTTGGCGGGGGCCGCCGCGTTGCGCTCCGGCGCGGGCCTGGTCCGCGTCGCCTGTCCGGCCGAGGTCCAGCCGACCGTCGCCTCCTTCGACCCCTGCTACATGACCTATCCCCTCCCTCACGACGCCGACGGCCTGATCGACTTCCCCCGCGCTCGACCCGCGCTCGGAAAGCTGGCGGAACGGGCCGACGTCCTGGCGATCGGGCCGGGGCTGGGCCGGTCGGAATCGATCCTGGAACTGGTCCGCTGGGCGATCGAGACGGTCGGCAAGCCGCTGGTGCTGGACGCCGACGCGCTCAACGCGCTGGCGACGGAGGTGGCGCTGGTGGACCGGCTGAAGGCGCCCACGGTCGTCACGCCCCACCCCGGCGAGTTCGGCCGCTTGCTGGGAAAGGCGGCGAGCGCGGTCCAGGCCGATCGCGAGGCGGCCGCGTCGGGCTTCGCGGCTCGGAACCCGAACCTCGTGGTCGTGCTGAAGGGGAACGGGACGATCGTCACCGACGGCGAGCGGGTCTACGTCAATTCCACCGGCAACCCCGGCATGGCCACCGGCGGCGTCGGCGACGCGCTGACGGGCGCCGTCGCGGCGCTCCTGGGCCAGGGGCTGGCGGCGTTCGAGGCGGCCCAACTGGCGGTCTACACCCACGGCGCGGCCGGCGACCTGGCCCGCGACCACCTGGGCGAGATCGGCCTGACCGCCGGCGACGTCGTCGACGCCCTCCCCGACGCCTTCCAGCCCGGAGTCGACGTCAACGGCTACGACGCCGACGATGACGACGACGACCCGGACCTGGGCCTCTGACGGATCGGGCCGATCGTTCCGGGGACGTCGCCTGTACGTTCGGATCTCCGTCGAATATACTTGGGCGTCACACCGCGTCTGATCTTCCAAGTCCGGCCCGAGCGATTGTTTCGGCGAGCGTCCCATCCCTCGGCCCGCGCCTGACCGCAAGCGAAGGAGGTCGGAGTGTCTGCACCCGAGAACCCATCCTCGGCGTCCTGGACGTACCGCATGGAAGTTTCACCGACCGGCCAACCCCCTTCGACGTCGGCCAACGGACCCAACGATCCGATCGTGCTCTTGCACCACCTGGTCAACCTTCAAAACCAGACGCTCGACGTGCTTCGGCAAAACCTGGAGGTCAACCGCCAGGAACTGGAGTTGACCCGCGAGATCGTCCAGGTCAACCGCGAGCAGCGGGCGCGGCAGTCGGCCGAGCTGGAGCGCTGGCAGAGCGGCCACCAGCGCGTGCTCGACGCCAGTCGGGAAGCCCTCGGCCGGCTGGAGCAGGTCCACGCCGCGCTCATCGGCGAGATGGCCGACTACGTCGACGAGAACCACGAGAACCTGGTCGAGGGGGACTTCGCCCTCAGCGACTTCGTCGACCGCTTCGGCCCTCGCCTGGCCCACCTGAACACGATGCTGGCCGTTCTGCGCCCCCTGGCCGTCACCCGCCAGAAGTCGGATTCCTGACGAGCCGACACTTACCGGATCTCACGCGCGACCTTCACGCAAGCCGAGGCCGAACGGCCTTCTCCCCTTGAGGGAGAAGGTGGCCGAAGGCCGGATGAGGGGTGGGCGAAACCGGAAGCCGCCGGAATCGAAGTCGCTTTCTTCCCACGACTTATGCCGAGACGCGACGCCGGTCGACCCCTCATCCGGCCCTTCGGGCCACCTTCTCCC
>CALCIB010000039.1 GCA_937907525.1 uncultured Planctomycetales bacterium
CCCCTCATCTGACCGCTGCGCGGTCTGTCTTCCCCCGCGAGGGGGGAAGATCGTTCATATCGATAATTTTCGCTCAAGCCCGCGTCGATTCCCTGATTCGAGCGGTCGGCAGCCGCAGGAGGAAGCGGGCGCCCCCCTCGGGGCGGTTGGCGGCGGTCAGCCGGCCGCCGTGATCGCGGGCGATCCGCGCGGAGATCGGCAGGCCCAGGCCCAACCCCGCCTCCTTGCCGGTGAAGAACGGCTCGAACAGCCGCGGGAGCACCTTGGGGTCGACCCCCGGCCCGGTGTCGTCGACGGCCACCTCGACGAAGCCGTCGGCGGCGCCGGTCATCGTCAGGGTCAGCCGGCCGCCCAGGGGCATGGCGTCGATCGCGTTCATCGCCAGGTTCACCAGCGCCCGGCCGATCTGTTCGGCGTCGGCCCGCACCGGCACGGGGTCGGCCGGGGGGGCGAACCGGACCTCCACGCGATGCTTGGCCGCGCGGCCCTGGATCAGCCCCAGCGTGGCCGCGGCGACGTCCCGCAGGTCGATCCGCCGCCACCGCGGCCGCGACGGCCGCGCGTAGTCGATGAACGCCCCCAGCCGCTCCTCCATCCGGGCGATCTCGCGCTCGATGATCGTCAGGTCCTCCGGCGGCGGGCCGTCCCGCTCGGCCTTCTCGCGCTGAAGCTGCACCAGCATGGAGATGGCCGTGAGCGGGTTGCGAAGCTCGTGGGCCATGCCGGCGGCCATCTGGCCCAGGGCCGAGAGTTCCTCGGCGCGGACCATCGCGCGCTCCAACCCGCTGGCGACCGAGTAGCCGAAGAACAGCCCGGCGACCGTCGCCATCAGGCCCACCCCCGCCAGCGCCCAGGCGGTCCACGAGGCGGCCTGGTGCATCGCCGCCAGCGACCGCGCCGTCTCCTCGGCGATCCGGCCGTCGAGATCGCGCACGGCCTGGCGGACGTCGGTCTCCAGGATGGCCAACGCCGCGCGGTCGGCCGCGCCGCCGCCGCCGGCGCCTTCCGCCTCGCGGTAGCGGTGGAAGGCCGATGCCAGGCGATGCGCGATCGCGACCTCTTGCGGCTCGGGCCCGGACGTCGCCTCGAACTCGTCCAGGAGCCGAGGCACCGCGTCGGCCAGCGCGTCGGCCCGCTCGCGCCCCGACTCGTCGCCGTGCAGGCCGATCTCGATCAACTCGGCGAGGTGTCCCAGCAGGTCGTCCACGATCCGGCGGGCGTGCAAGTCCTCCTCCAACCGGCGAACGGTCTCCCCCTGCCGCATCCCGAGGTACACCGCCGCCGCCGCGCACGACGTCAAGAACAACAGACTCGCCACCAGCGACGGCCAGGCGATCCGAAACAGCAACCGTTGCATCGCCGCGCCCGCTCTCTTGGGTTCCTCGCCTCAACCTCTTCCAGCCGCGATTATACCCCGCGATGAGCGACGGAAGCCCCCGGCTTGTCCGGGCGTCGGAATCAAAGGTATCGTGGAATTCGTACCGGACGCCTGCGGAGGGTGAAGGCGATGGCGAATAACCTCTTTCCGAACTTCCTCGTCGACGCCGGGCAGTACGAGGAGTCCGAGCGGTTCTGGGAGGACCTCTGGGGTCGAATCGATCCCCGCGACCGCGAGCGCTTCGGCTGGACGTTCCCGTGGCTGGGGACCGGCTCGCCGCAGATCAAGGACGGCAACCCGATCTTCAGCGCCGTCTCGCCGACGCTCAGACGTGGCGTCCGGGTGATCCAGGAGGAGCCGATCGGCTCGGAACTCGACGTCCAAGCCTGGCTCGACGCCTTCGGCGGAGACGCCGACGATCCCGACCGCGTCGACGAACTGGTCATCTCGTGCGTCCTCTCGGACGAGTCATCCAGAATCGCCCTTGAGTTAATGTCTCGATGGGTCCGGTGCCTCTCGATCTCCTTCGAATCCGACGACGCCGAGGCTCCCCTCCCGATCGACCCCGAAACGCCGCCGGGACCGACGAACTCGGTTTCGGAGAGAAGCATGGAAACCCATCGCTGAAAGCCGACGGACCGCGCCCCCGCCGATCAACGGAGGATCCGGCCGGCGAAGAGGCGGTGGATCTCGCGGCCGTCGTCGACTAACAGGGCTCCTTCCGGGTCGATGCCGCGGCCGACGCCGACGAGGTTGCGCGGGCCGACGGCGGCGCGGACGGGGCGGCCCAACAGCAGGTCGAGCCGGGCCCAGGTCGCGGCCAGGGTCGGGTCGTCGTCGGCGAGGCGGCGCAGGGTGGCGGGGAAGCGTTCTAGCACCGCGGCGAGGTAGATCGGGAGATGCTCGACGCCCAGGGGCTCGGGCTGAAGCGCCCCCAAGGACGTCGCCATCCGGGCGACCTCCGGCGGCGCGCGGTCGATCCGCGAGGCGACGTTCACGCCGACGCCGATCAACACGCGAGGGCCGGCCGGGGTGTCGATCCGTTCCGGGAGGATGCCGGCGACCTTGCGGCCGTCGACCTCCACGTCGTTGGGCCAGCGCACGCCGAGGCCGGGATCGCGCCAACCCAGCGCGGCGACGGCGTCGATCAGGACCGCGGCCGTCGCCAGCGCGATCCGGGGCTGCTGGTCCAGTCGGATCCCGTATTCGGCCGGATCGATGACCAGGGTGAAGGTGAGCGAGCCCTCGTCGGACCACCAGTCGTCGGCCCGTCGCCCCCGCCCGCGCGTCTGGCGACGGGCCCAGACGACGAACGGCGAGGGGCGAGCGGGCTCGGCCCCGGCCGTCGCCGCGGCGACGTCGTTGGTCGAGCCCAACTCGTCGAAAATCAGGACCTCGCGGGCGAACGGCCAGGGGGTCATGGATTCGTGTCTATAAATAGATTGATTGTGGAACGGCGTCCTTCCGCCTTCGAGGACACGGGCGCCACCGCTCCGTTTCGGCCTGGAATCCAGAGAGCGCGAGCCGACCATTCCGTCCCCTCTCCCGCCGGGAGAGGGCGGCCGCGCCAGCGGCGGGTGAGGGTCGTGGCGCTTCGCGGACACCGACGGCCGCGCCGGGCGCAAGCCGACGCTCGCTCCGAAGCGCCACGACCCTCACCCGGCCCTTCGGGCCACCCTCTCCCGGCGGGAGAGGGGACTTCGTCCGCCGCCCCGTCCTTTCCGGATTCAGTTCGGAGCGCGTTCAGGCGTCGGCCAGTTTGAGAAGCAGGTCGCCGGCCTTGACCTGGAGGCCGACCTTGGCGTGGAGTTCGGCGACGCGGCCGGCGCGCTCGGCGACGATGGTGGTCTCCATCTTCATGGCCTCGATGGAGAAGAGCTTCTGCCCCTTGCGCACCTGGTCGTCGACGGCCACGGCGACGCCGACGATCAGGCCCGGCAAGGGGGCGCCGATCTGCGACGGATCGGCCGGGTCGGCCCTGGGGGTCTCGACGACGGCGGAGGCCAGCGAGCGGTCCAAAACCTCGATCTCGCGGGGCTGGCCGTTGAGCTCGAAGAAGACGGCGCGGCGGCCGTCGGGATGGGGTTCGCCCACCGCCAGCAGCTTGACGATCAACGTCTTGCCCGGCTCGATCTCGAACGGGTATTCCACGCCGATCTCGGCGCCGTGGAAGAACAGCGGGGTGGGCAGGACGGAGGTGTCGGAGAACGCCTTCTCGTGCTTGACCAGGTCGGGGAAGACCTTGGGGTACATCATGTAACTCAGCAGGTCGAACCGGGAGACGTCGGCCGGGTCGGCGACCTCGCGGAGCTTGGCGACCCTGGCGCGCTCCGCGTCCCAGTCGGTCGGCGGCAGGATGGCGCCGGGGCGTTCGGTCAGGGGCTTGCGGCCCTTGAGGATCCGCGCTTGCAACTCGGCGGGGAAGCCGCCGGGGGGCTGGCCGATGCGGCCCTCCATCATCTCGACGACGCTGGCCGGGAAGGCCAACTCGCGCTCGGGGTCCATGACGTCGTCGGGGGTCAGGTCGTTGGCGACCATGAACAGGGCCATGTCGCCGACGACCTTCGACGACGGGGTCACCTTCACGATGTCGCCGAACATCTGGTTGACCACGCCGTAGACCTTGCAGACCTCCCACCAGCGGGCGCCCAGCCCCAGGGCGCGGGCCTGCTGGAAGAGGTTCGAGTACTGGCCGCCGGGCATCTCCAGGTCGTAGAGGTCGCCCGAGGAGGAGCGCGGGCCGGACTCGAAGGGCTGGTAGAGGCTTCGGACCTCGTCCCAGTAGCGGCTGACGTCGACCAACGCCTGGTGGTCGACGCCGGTGTCGCGGTCGGTGAAGCGAAGGGCCTCGACGATGGCGTTGAGGCTGGGTTGCGAGGTCAGCCCGGACATGGCGGCCATCGCGCCGTCGGCCACGTCGAGGCCGACTTCCGAGGCCATCAGCACGGCGGCGGCCTGGGCGCCGCCGGAGTCGTGGGTGTGGAAGTGGATCGGCAGGCCGACCTCCTCGCGCAGGGTCTTGACCAGCTTGACCGCGGCGAACGGCTTGCAGAGGCCGGACATGTCCTTGATGGCGATGACGTTAGCGCCGCGGCGCTCCAGGTCCTTGGCGATGGCGACGTAGTATTTCAGGTCGTACTTGGGGCGGTCGGGGTTCAGGACGTCGCCGGTGTAGCAGACGGCGGCCTCGCAGAGCGCTCCGGCGTTGCGGATCGCCTCGATGCAGGCGGCCATGTTGGGGACCCAGTTGAGCGAGTCGAAGACGCGGAACAGGTCGACGCCGGCGTCGGCGGCGGTCTTGACGAACAGGTCCACGACGTCGTCGGGGTAACTGGTGTAGCCGACGGCGTTGGAGCCTCGAATCAACATCTGAAAGAGGACGTTGGGGATTCGCTCGCGAAGCTGGGCGAGGCGGTCCCAGGGGTCCTCGCGCAAGAACCGCATGGAGGCGTCGAAGGTGGCGCCGCCCCACATCTCGATCGAGAACAGCTTGGGAAGACGATGGGCGTAGGCGTCGGCGACCCGGAGCATGTCGCGGGTCCGCAGCCGGGTCGCCAGCAGCGACTGGTGGGCGTCCCGGAACGAGGTGTCGGTGACCAGCAGGGGCTTTTGCTCGCGGATCCACCGGGAGAAGCGTTCCGGCCCCATCTCCTTGAGACGCTGGCGGGCGCCGTCGGGGACGTTCTCCAGGTGCTCGTAAGGGGGCGGGGCCGGTTCGGCGGGGACTTTCCGCGACGGGTCGCGGGGGATGCCGGGGAAGCCGTTGACGGTGACGTCGGCGAGGTAGTTCAGCAGCTTGGTGGCGCGGTCGCGACGCGCGACGAACTCGAAGAGGCCGGGGGTCTGGTCGATGAACCGAGTGGTGCAACGGCCTTCCAGGAACGTCGGGTGGGTGACGACGTTGATCAAGAACGGGATGTTCGTCTTCACGCCCCGGACGCGGAACTCCTGAAGCGCCCGTTCCATCCGGCTGGCGGCGTCGATGAAGCGGCGGCCGTGGGCGGAGACCTTCACCAACAGCGAGTCGTAAAACGGCGTGACGATGGTGCCGCTGGTGGTCGAGCCGCCGTCGAGCCGAAGCCCCGGCCCGCCGGAGGAGCGGTAGTGGACGATCCGGCCGTAGTCGGGGGTGAAGTCGTGGGCCGGGTCCTCGGTGGTGATCCGGCACTGGATCGCGTGGCCCTGGACCTTCACCGAATCCTGGCCGTCGATGCCGATCTCGGGGTCGGAAAGCGCCGTCCCCGCGGCGACGAGGATCTGGCTTTTGACCAGGTCGATCCCGGTGACGATCTCGGTGACGGTGTGTTCGACCTGGAGCCGGGGGTTGACCTCGATGAACGAGAACGTCCCGGCCTCGTCGTCGACCAAAAACTCGACGGTGCCGGCGTTCTCGTAGCCGACGGCCCGGCCGATCGCCACCGCCGCGTCGCGGATGGCGCGGCGAAGGTCTTCGTCGATGTTCCCCGCGGGCGCGATCTCGATGACCTTCTGATGCCGGCGCTGGATCGAGCAATCGCGCTCGTACAGGTGGACGAGGTTGCCGTGCTTGTCGCCTAGAAGCTGGACCTCGATGTGCTTGGCCCGGGTGATGAACTTCTCCAGGAAGGCGTCGGGAGAGCCGAAGGCGGTCTTGGCCTCGCTCCGCGCCTGTTCCAGGGCGGCGTCGAGATCCTCGGCCTTCTCGACGACGCGCATCCCGCGGCCGCCGCCGCCCATCGACGCCTTGATGATGACGGGGAAACCCAGGGCCTCCGCGGTCCTCCGGGCCTCCGCGCCGGGGACGACCGGGGCGCTTCCCTTCTGGATCGGCACGCCGACCGACTCGGCGAGGGCCCTCGCGGCGACCTTGTCGCCGAGCTTCTCCAGGACCTCCGGCGGCGGCCCCACGAAGACGATGCCGGCCGCGGCGCAGGCGCGGGCGAACTCGGCGTTCTCGGAGAGGAACCCGTAGCCCGGGTGGATCGCGTCGACCCCCTTCTCGACGGCCAGCTCGACGATCGCCGGAACGTTCAGGTAGCTGCGGATCGGCTCGCCCCCCCGGCCGACCTGGTACGCCTCGTCGGCCTTCAGCCGGTGCAGGGCGAAGCGGTCCTCGTGGGAGTAGACGGCGACCGTCCGAATCCCCAACTCGTGCGCCGAGCGGAAGATCCGAATGGCGATCTCGCCGCGGTTGGCCACCATCAATTTGCGGAACGACGTCATTACCAGGTTCTTTCCGGCGGTCAGGGGGTGAGAAGGTCGCGGCGCGGCGTCGGGGCCCGGTCGAACGCCGCCGACGCGCATCCTTCTCCCCTTGAGGGAGAAGGTGGCCGAAGGCCGGATGAGGGGTGGGCGCGATCGGAAGCCATCGGATTCCAAGGCGTTTCTGGAGCGTGGTTTTCACCGAGACGCGACGCCGATCGACCCCTCATCCGGCCCTTCGGGCCACCTTCTCCCTCAAGGGGAGAAGGAATTTCGTCCCGGTCGGCCGCGCGAGGCGCGTATTTCGATCCCGGCTTTTCGACCCGCGATTATCTCAAATCCGCCGCCGGGAATTAACCCCCGTCTTCGGCCCGGACGGGATTCTCCAGCGTGCCGACGGGCGCGATCGTCGCGCGGACGACGTCGCCGGGCTTGAGGAACGCGCCGGTGGCCGATCCCACGCCCGAGGGGGTGCCGGTGGCGATCACGTCGCCCGGCTCCAGGGTGACGAACCGCGAGACGAACGCCACCACCGCCGCGACGGGATAGATCATCTCGGCCGTGGAGGCGTTCTGCTTCACCTCGCCGTTGACGGTCAGGCCGATCGCGAACGCCTGGGGATCGACCGCCGCGTCGGCGGCCAGCACGCAAGGGCCCATGGGGCAGAAGGTGTCGTGCCACTTGCCGTGCAGCCAGTCGAAGAACTTGTCGCGCTCGCGGGGCTTGCGATCGGGGTTGGGCCGGAAGGCGCGGTCGCTGACGTCGTTGACGACGGTGTAGCCGGCGACGCATCCCAGCGCCTCGGCCTCCGGGACGTCCCGGCAGCGCCTGCCGATGACGACGCCCAGCTCGCATTCCCAGTCGATATGGTCGGGCGAGATCCCGGGGATGACGATCGGGTCGCCGGGATGGGTGAGCGTGGTGCCCGGCGGCTTCATGAAGACGTAGGGGAACGTCTCGGCGCGCTCGGTGTCCGCGTACCCGCGTTCGAGCAGGTGCTTGGAGTAGTTGCCGGCCAGAAGCAGCAGCTTGGGAGGGGCGGGGATCGGTACGAGGAGCTTGACGTCCTCGCTGGGGATGGTCAACTCGTCCAGGTCGTCGGGGGCGAGGGTTTCGATCCAGTCGAAGAGCCGCCGGGCCTGCCTGTACGACGCGCCGGCGGGGGGGAGGAGGTCCAGCAGGTCGTCGGTATCGGCCAGGAGCATTTCATCGTCGGTCTCGCGGCTGTAGAGGTCGGCCGCCTGGTCGAGCGGGACCACCACGTCGTCGCGGTAGAACCCGGTCAACACCATGTCGTCGCAACGGAACCGACAGACGCGCATCGGCATGTCTCCTGAGCCGCCCCGGCCTCGGGGCGTCGGGATTCAGTGTAGCGACGACGGCCCGCAAGTCCAGCGCCGCGCCGGTCAGCCCCCTCCCCGCACGACGCACGGACGTCCGCACGCCGCCTCGATTCGGGCCCGCAATCCCTCCGCCAGCGTCGCGGCCTTCGCCTCGTCCATACGGCCCTCGATCACCATGACGATGGCGCCCCCTTCTTCCTTGACGGCGACGGGAACGCCATCGACGATCGACCGCGCGCCCCGCCAAAGGTCGAATTCGTCGTGCAGGACGTCCTCGACCCACGTCCCGCCGGTCGGGATCAGGATGGAGCGGTCAAGGAGGACTTCCCAGGAGAACGGTTCGGTCAAGGGGGCGGCGCCGGGGTCCAGGAAGGAGAAGCTGACGTATTCGTTGCGGGCATGCGCCAAACTCATCCAGAATTGCCGCCAACCGCGGTCGCTCGTCCGGCGCCAGGTCCCGGACGGGACGTGGAGCGCGTAATCCTCCAGGTTGCGGCGGAAGCGGCCCTCGTCGGCCTCCTCGAAGTAGACGTCGCCGCCGGAGACGACGATCGAGTCCCCCTCGATCCGGGCCTCGTGGTCGTGGATCCAACCGGGGGCCTCGCCCGCGGTCGCCATCGATTCGATTCGATAGTCGTCTAGATGGAGGACGTGGACCGGCGTGACGCCCGGGCGACGGTCCTCGGGATGGCCGATGGTCCCGATCACGATCAGCCGGCCGCCGACGAGGCTGGCGGAGTGGAAGTCGGTCGGCGGGAAGACGTCCCTCGGGTAGCCGTACATCTCGACCGCGGCGTCGGGCCCCAGGACGACGACGTCGTTGTAGATGTAAAAATCTGGGTCGTAGTAGTCCTCGTGCTCGCCGCCGACGCAAACCACGCGGCCGTCGGCGAGGCGGGTCCGGCTCGCGCCCATGCGTTCGAAGGTCCAGACCGGCGAGGACGCCTCCCGGTCCCGCCCGAAGCGCTTCCGCGCCCAGTACGGCATGCCGCGGGCCGGCTCGCGCTCGCCGTCGAACGGCGACAGCCCTTCGTAGGCGCGGACCATCCATTCCCAGAACTCCAGCCGCATCCGCTCCGGGTTCGCCGAACCGAACCGAGGGACGCGCTGGGCGTCGAAGATCTCGGGGGTGATCGTCACGCGGCCTCCGGCGGGATCGGCGTGGGAAGACGGCGGAACTCGGGATGAAGAATCGTCAGCCGACGGCCTCCCCCGCGTGGGCGCGGCGGGCGAGGTTCAGGCCGCCCTCGGCGGGTTCGTGGACGAAGGTGGGGGAGGGCTCGTAGCCGCGGAGGCGAAGGTCGTCCAGAAGCGCGTCGACCAGGGGCTTGATGGAGACGAGGAAGCCGCCGGCCAGGCCGATCGGCAGCGGGCCGGAGTCCCAGCCCAGGGAGCGGGCGGCGGCCGCGGCGGTCTCGGCCAGTTGCAGGGCGGCCGGCTTGATGAGGCGGTCGATCAGGTCGGGGTCCTTGTCCGCGGCCTCCATCACCGCCGGGACCAGGCCGGCGATCCTGGTCCGGTCCATGCCGGGGGCGTAGATCGTCGAGACGATCTTGGCGGGGCCGTCGATCCCGAGCGCCTTGCAGATCGACACCGTGAGCGGGTCCAGCCCGGAGGGCGCGGGGTCGCGGCCGTCGAGCCGGCGGGCGATCAGCCGCAAGGCCGCGACGGCGACGGCGTAGGCGCTCCCCTCGTCGCCGAAGACCGCCCCCCAGCCGCCGGCGCGCGACTTCCGGCCGTCGGCCGACCGCGACACGGCGATCGAGCCGGTCCCGGCGATCAGGCCCACGCCCCAGCCCTCGGGGGTGCCGGCGGCGACGACCAGGTCGCCGTCGTTGACCAGGACCAGGCGATCGGCCCAGTTGCCGGCGACCGACCACTCGCCCAGAAGCGCCTTGTCCTCGGGACGGTCGAAGCCGGCGACCCCCAGGCAGGCGACCGCGACCGCCCGCGGCCACATGCCGGCCGCCGCGAACGCGCCGGCGATCGCCTCCTCAAGCGCCGTCCGCGCCGCCGTCGTGCCGACGGCCTTGGCGTTGGACGGCCCGGCCTCGCCCCGGCCGACGATCGACCCGTCGACCAGCCCCAGCAGGGCCATCGTCGACGTCCCGCCGCCGTCGACCCCCAGGAACAGCACCTCGTCCGTCGCGTCGCTCATGGCCGGCTCGCCCCCGTTTTCGCCTCGACGGCCCTTCGCACCTGACCGCCGTGGGCCTCCAAAAGCGCCTCGGCCTCCGCCGGGCCGACCCCCGCCAACTCCGCCACCAGCGCGACCTTCAAGCGGCCGCCGCAGGCCGCCAGCAACTCCACCGCCCGGTCGTCGTCGACCTCCGCCAACTCGCGGAGCATCCGACGCGCCCGGATCCGCAGCTTCTCGTTGACCGGCGTGAAGTCGATCATCCGGTTGCCCAGGGTCTTGCCGATCAGGACCATGGCCCCGGTGGTGATCATGTTCAACGCCATCTTCGTCGCCGTCCCCGCCTTCAGCCGGGTCGAGCCCGAGACGACCTCCGGGCCGACCAGAAGCGCGACGTCCAGGTCGACCTCCGCCCCCAGCAGGCTCGGCCGGTTGCAGGCGACGCCGACGGTCGCCGCCCCGCGCTTCCTCGCCTCGCGGACGGCCCCCAGGACGTAGGGGGTCCGACCGGACGTGGCGATCCCGACCACGATGTCGCGGTCGGTCACGTTCAAGTCGGCGATCGCCGCCGCGCCGTCCTCGGGGTGATCCTCGGCGCCCTCGACCGATCGGGTCAGGGCCGTCGCGCCGCCGGCGATCAGGCCGACGACCATCTCCGGCGGGGTGCTGAACGTCGGCGGGCACTCCGAGGCGTCCAGGACGCCGAGCCTCCCCGACGTCCCGGCGCCGACGTAGATCAACCGGCCGCCGCGACGGAACCGCTCCGCGGTCCACTCCACCGCCCTGGCGACGTTGGCCGCCTCCGCGCGGACGGCCTCCACGACCCCCGCGTCCTCGGCGTTCATCAACTCGACGATCCCAAGCGCCCCCAGGGCGTCGATGGCCGTCGAGCGGGGGTTGCGGGCCTCGGTCAAGAGGTGGTCTTCCAGCGCCATCGTTCGGGACTCGCTCGCTTCAGTTCGACTGTTGAAGGGACTCGGCCGCCGGGATCGGTCGGGCGGCGGGGAAGAGGGGGCCGGTCGCCAGGCCGACCAGGAACGTCGTCGCCGATCCGACCAGGGCGAACCACGGCCAGGCCAACGGCGGCACGTCCGGCCAGACCAGCGGAACGCCGAACTTGGCGAACGTCACCGCCGACGCCCCCGCCACGATCCCCGCCATCGCGGCCCCCTGCCCCACATTCTTCGTCAGATTCCCCAGCACGAACAGCCCCAACAAGATCCCCGTCGTGAATCCGGCGATCGCCAGGGCGTTCGTCACCACGCTGTCGTTCAGTTGGGTCGCCCCCACCGCCACCGTCGCCTGCAAGACGCCGAAGACGATCGTCGCCCCCCTGGACAGCCGCATCAGCCGGCGCTCGTCGGCGTCGCCGGTGATCGATCGGTACAGGTCGTGGATCATGGTCGACGCCGAGGCGTTGAGCGACCCCGACAGCACCCCCATCGCCGAGGCGAAGACGGCCGCCACGACCACCCCCTTGATCCCCGTCGGCAGGTATTCCACGATGAACTGCGCGAACGCCCGATCCGACCGCTCCGGCCCCGGCGGGAACTGGTTGAAGAAGACGTACAGCGACGCCCCGATGAACAGGAAAAGGGCGAACTGGACCAGCACCACGAACCCGCTGGCGATCAGGGCCCCCGCCGCCTGCTTTCGCGACCGCGCCGCCAGATAGCGCTGGACCATCATCTGGTCGGCGCCGTGGGTCGCCGTGTTCAGGACCATGCCGCCGATCAGCCCGGCCCAGAAGGTGTAGGGCCTGGCCAGGCTGAACGAGAAGTCGAAGACCTTGAACTTGCCGGCGTCGCTCGCCGTCGTCACCAACTGGTCCCAGCCGCCGGGGAGCTTGCCGATCAGGACGTAAAGCGCGATGAGCGCTCCTATTATATAGACGGTGAACTGGAGGACGTCGGCCCAGATGACGGCCTTGACGCCGCCCAGGTAGGTGTAGACGATCGTCGCGGCCTCCACGGCGACGATGGCCGCGACGATCCCCCAGCCGGTGATGATGTCCAGGACGATGGCCGCCAGGAACAGCCGAAGGCCGTCGGCGAGGGTCCGCGTCACGAGGAACAAGGTCGACGCCGTCCGCCTGGTCGCCTGGCCGAAGCGGTTGCCGAGCACCTGGTAGGCGGTCTCGATCTGGCCGCGGAAGTACGACGGCAAGAGGGTCGCCGCGATGATCATCCGGCCGACGACGTAGCCGATGGGGAGCTGCAGGAAGCCGAAGTCCCCCTTGTACGCCTCGCCGGGGACGCTCAGGAAGGTGACGGTGCTGGTCTCGGTGGCGACGATCGAGATCATCACCGCCCAGGCCGGCATGTTCCGCTCGCCGAGGAAGTACCCCTTGAGTCCCTGATCCCCCCTGCCGCCGATCCACCCTCCAAGCACGATGCATCCGATGATGTAGACCACGACAATCGCGACGTCGATCGGACTCATGCGCCTCACCGTCGATCTGTTCGGGACGAACCGCGCGCCGGAGCCCGCGACCTCTCGGATTCGAGAAGAGGCAGCGATCTTAGCACATGCGCCGGCCGGCTTGCACCACGCGCGGTCGGGACTCCTGGATTTCATCGGCGGTTCCCGCGCCCCGCCGCGCCGGACGCTTCATCGCCCCCGTCGAAATTGGGTTCGATCGTGGGAAGGACATTTCCCATGAGTCGGACGCAACATACTTACCCATATAACATTGCGTATCGCAATCAGTGGGTTCGCTCGTCGTCTTTTCGAAGCGTCGCGCCGACGCCTCCTCGGGCTCCGTCGGACGGCGAGGAAGCCTTGGACCCCGAGGACGATCCACTCGCGCGCCGCCATTTGGAACGGCCGTCCGGCCTGGGTTCGGGCCGGACGGTTTCGATGCGGTCGAATTGCCAAAGAACGACGGAGGATCGGGACGTCGGAATGATCCGCGGAAGCAGCCTCGCGGTTTCAGGAATTTTGCCGACGCCTCGGATTCCGGTTACGACGCCGGCGCGGTGGAGGGTATGCTTGGGTCGTTCCACGCCTCGAACGTCTTCAAGGGACCGGCGGAGGAAATCCGAGAACACCTGGAGCGGGGCCGAGATCAAGAGCGTTCCATCCTCGGATTTGAGCGGGCGTGAACATGGCGGCACCCAAGAACCATCTTTATTTCGGGGACAACCTGGACGTCCTCCGTCGCTACGTGACCGACGAGTCCGTCGACCTGGTCTACCTGGATCCGCCTTTCAACTCGGACGCGACGTACAACGTCCTGTTCGCCGAACGGGACGGTTCCAAGGCGACGTCCCAGATCAAGGCGTTCCACGACACCTGGCACTGGGACGAGATCTCGGAACGGACCTACGACGAGTTCGTCACCTCCGCGCCCTACGACGCCAGCAAGGCCCTGGAGGCGTTCCGAACGCTCCTGGGGCGAAACGACCTCTCCGCGTACCTGGCGATGATGGCCCCGCGCTTGCTCGAATTGCATCGGGTGTTGAAGCCCACGGGCAGCCTCTACCTTCATTGCGACCCGTCGGCCAGCCACTACCTGAAAGTGCTTCTCGATTCCATCTTCCGAAAAGAGAATTTTAAAAACGAAATCGTTTGGAAGCGAACGAGCGCGCATAGCAGCGCCAAGCGATGCGGCCCCGTCCACGACGTCATCCTGTTTTACTCGAAGTCGAATCGATATACATGGAACGACCAACACGAGCCGCACGTCGTGGGGAAGCGGGGAAGGCACGACCTGTCTCGCGACGAAGCGGGGAGGGTCTTCCGGCTGTCCGACCTGACGGGCGCGGGGACCAGGAACGGCTCGTCCGGGAAACCCTGGCGAGGATTCGACCCGACGGCGATCGGGCGGCACTGGCATACGACCGTCGAAAAGCTGGACGTGATGGCGTCGCAAGGACTCGTCTACTTTCCTCCCGACGGGAAGTTCCCACGACTCATCCGCTATCAGGACGAGTCGAGCGGCAGGGCGATCGGCGACGTCTGGACGGACATACCGCCCATCAATTCGATGGCGCAAGAACGGCTCGGCTATCCGACCCAGAAGCCCGAGGCGTTGCTAGAGCGGATCGTCAAAGCGTCCAGCAACGAAGGGGACGTGGTCCTGGATCCGTTTTGCGGTTGCGGGACCGCCGTCGCGGTCGCCCAGCGACTTGACCGGCGTTGGATCGGCATCGACATCACGCATCTCGCCGTCGGCCTGATCAAGACCCGTTTGAAGGATACCCAGGGCGCGGCCGTCGCCAAGACCTACGACGTCATCGGCGAGCCGACCGACCTACCCGGCGCGAGGGCCCTCGCGGCGGTGGACCGCTACCAGTTCCAGTACTGGGCCCTCGGTCTGGTCGGCGCCCGCCCCGTCCAGGCGGACCAGAAGAAGGGGGCCGACAAGGGCGTCGACGGACGACTCCTCTTCCACGACGACCACGAATCCGGCAAGGTCAAGCAAGTCATCTTCTCCGTGAAGTCGGGACATCTCAAAAACGAGTACGTCCGCGAGTTGCCCCATGTCGTGGAGCGGGAGAAGGCCCAGATCGGGGCCCTCGTCACGCTGGAACCGCCGACCCAGCAGATGAAGGCGGAAGCCGTCGCGGCGGGGTTCTACACGAGTCCGTGGGACAACAAGCAGTATCGCAAAATCCAAATCCTCACGATCGAGGATCTGTTGGCCGGCAAGCAGCTCGACCTGCCGCCCACGCGGGACCACCGCACGTTCAAGAAAGCGCCGAAGGCGAAGGGACGGAGCCAGTTCAAGGAAGGCGACCTGTTCGAGGACGAAGAGTGAGCCCCGCTCGGCGCGGAGAATCCCTCACCCCCCAGCGAGGACGAGATGGCCCGACGCCCGCGCTACCGCGGCGAACTGATTCCGACGCCGTCGCAATGCTCGCTGTGCGCCCGGCGCGACCCCGACGAGCTTTTCACTTGCGCCGCGTTCCCCGGCCTGATCCCGCTGGAGATCCGTGAGAACCGCCACGACCACCGCGAGCCGTGGATCGACCCGGACAGCGGCGAGCCCGGCGATCAGGGCATCCCCCTGGCCGGCTCGATCCTGTTCGAGCCCCGTGACGACGCCGACCCCGGCGCGCTTCAGGATCTTTACGACTACCTCGACAACGTGACCCCGGCGTTTTCGAAGGATCGAAGCCGTCGCGCGAAATGATCAAGGAACGGGCGCGCGAGGGCCGCTCGATGCGTCTTCGCCGACTTCGCCGTCGCGGCCTGGGCGTCGAGGCCGGAGCGGACGCCCCGGGCGAGTTCCTCTGCGGGGCCCTTCGGCCGGAAGCGCGCGAAAGAGGTTGAAAAGGCCGCGCGGGAGGGAGCCCGCGCGGCCCTGGCGTCGGATCGTCGTCGGGGTCAGTCGATGGGCTTGACGTGGATCTCGCGGAACTCGACCGGGTCGTTGTGGCCGGCGAAGCCGAAGAAGCCTTCGGTCCGGTCCTTGCCGGGGTGGGGGGAGTTGGCCATGAACTCCTTGACGGCGCTCAGGTCGGCGTCGAGGATCCGGGTGCCGTTGAGTTCGACCTGGATCTTGGGGCCCTTGACGGTCACCTTCTCGTAGTTCCACTGGCCGGTCGGGCGAAGGTAGCCGCGGTGGGCGGGGACCTGGCCGTAAGCCGAGCCGTGAGCCTGGCGGGGGTCGATGGTCTTGTACTGCTCGTGGCCGTCGTCGAGGACTTGCAGCTCGGTCATGCCGCCGTAGGCGGCGTCGCCGTGGCCGGGGTAGCGGATCGCCAGGCCGTTGTTGCCCGCGGGGGGGAGCTTGAACTCGAGCAAGGCGACGAAGTCGGCGAATTCCTTGTCGTAGTAGAGCGTGCCGCCGTGCTTGGGCTTGCAGCGGATCGAGCCGTCGACCACCTCGTAGTTGTCCGTCGCGCCCTTCCAGCCGTCGAGGCTCTCGCCGTCGAAGAGCTTGAGGAAGCCGTCGGTCCTGTCGCGCTTGGCGAGGATGGCGTTGGCCTCGTCGGGGCCGATCTCGCGGAGCTTGACGTTGCGGAAGCGGGTCTCGCTGCCGTGGGTTTGAAGCTGGATCGGGCCGACCTTCGCCAGCGGGGTCTTGCGGTCCCAGTAGTTCTCCATGATCGCGTCGTCGACGACGAGCTTGTCGTTGAGCCAGACGGTGGTCCGGGCGCCGATCTGGAGGACGTGGAGGGTGTTCCACTCGCCGATCGGGTTGTCGGCGAAGACCAGGGGGTCCTTGCCGGGGGCGCCGGCGGAGTTGTTCCAGAGGCCGCCGGAGCCCTTGTCGGCGCCGAGGCTGAACTTGTCCTCCTCGGTGAAGTCCCAGATCTGGATCTGGGGGGTGCCGCGGACGTAGACGCCGCTGTCGCCGCGGGGGCCGATCTTGAAGTCGACGAAGAACTCGACGTCGCCGTAGTCCTTCTCGGTGGACATGAAGACGCCGTGGCCGTCGCTGACGATCTCGCCGTTTTCCACCTTCCAGTGCTTGGCGGCGTCCTCGGCGTCGGCGGCGAGCTTGGCCTTTTGCTCCTCCTCGCTCATCGCCTTGAACTTGCGCGGGTCGATGGTGGACTCGCCGCGCCAGCCGGAGAAGTCCTCGCCGTTGAAGATGGCGTGGAATTCGGGCTCGTGCGCGGCGGCGGGGCGCTCGACCATGACCGCCGCGGCGAACGGCGCGAGGGCGAGGGCGAGCGTCAGTCGGAATTGGCTCGGCATCGGGTGGTGGTCCTCAAGGAGTGCGTGACGGAGCTTGGAAGGATCGTCGCAAAACGGCCTTCTCCCCTTGAGGGAGAAGGTGGCCCGAAGGGCCGGATGAGGGGGGGGCGAACAAGACGGCCGTTGGAATCCGGAGCCGATCGGCGGGGCCTTCCCGAATCGCGATGGCTTCCTTGGACGTCCCCCCCTCATCTGACCGCTTCGCGGTCTGTCTTCCCCCGCGAGGGGGGAAGATGTCGGAGAAACGGCCTTCCCCCCTCGCGGGGGAAGGTGGCCCGAAGGGCCGGATG
>CALCIB010000040.1 GCA_937907525.1 uncultured Planctomycetales bacterium
CTTCGGGCCACCTTCCCCCGCGAGGGGGGAAGGCCGTTACGATCGCCCCCCAAAACCCGTGACGGACAGCTGTTCTCAGGGGGTCCGCGCCAGGGCGTCGAGGTCGACGGGCTCGAAGGCCACGTCGTCGATCCACATCTCGCCGATGCCGGAGTCGCTGGAGAGCCGGAACTCAAGCGCCGCGACCGTGGCCTCGGGCGCGATCCGGACGAACGTCTCGACGTGGGTCCAGCGGCCCACCGTCGTCAGCTCGCGGTCCAGCCCGCCGTCGGGGATCACGCGACAGGACGTCGGCGTGTCCTTGTATTGCGAGAGTCGCGCGCGGGCCTCGCCGCTCCCGCCGTGGGCGACCAGATACCAGAACGTCAGTCGCATCCGCGCGCCATGACGCACCGGGCGGTCGGGATAGCGGAAGTACTGGCGGCCGGGGACGTCGGCCTGAAGGTGCAGGCTGTCGGGGGCGGAGACGTAGTAGCGCGAGTCCCGGCGCTCGACGGGAGGCTCGGGCCAGGAGACGTCGGGCTCGGCGACGCGGGCCTCCACGTCCAGCGGCGGCTCGTCGCGGAAGGTCTCCTGACCGACCCGGAACGCGACGGTTCGCGCGCCCAGAAGCGGGTCGCAGGCGCCCTGGACGACGTGTTGGTGGTCGAACCGGAGCCGGACCAGCCCGGTCGCGCCGGGGGCGAGGCTGATCGGGGCCAGACGGTCGGCCGGCCTGGCGGTCGGGTCCGGGGCGAGGTCGTCGCTCCAGACGGCCAGCGAGACCCGCTCGCGGCAGCGTTCGGCCTCGTCCTCGGAGGCGATCACGTCGGCTTCGGCCCACGCCTTCTCGGCCGGGCGGAGCGCGACGACCGCCCTTCTGGGCGTCGAGTGGCCGGCCAGCCGCGAGTTGGAGACCCAGCCCTCGGTCTTCACCTCGATCTCGGAGGGGACGACGACCAGGCCGGCGGCCGTCTCGTTGCGCAGGCGGTAGTCGACGACCCAGGCGCCCAAGTCCTGGCGGATCGACCGTCTCACGATCGTGACGCGGTTGGGCGCGCCGATCGAGCCGCCGTCGTCGGCCGTCGTCGCCTGGGGCGTCAGGAGCCCCAGCAGCAGCCATCCAGATATCAGACGTCCGTACATCGGTCCCCCTCGGGCACGGCGTCGTGTGAACGCGAACATCGGACACCCCCTTCCCTGGGATGGTTCGGACCCGTGGAAATCTCGGACGTGGAACGCGACGGCTCGGGTCCGCTCGGGGCGCGACGTCCCCTCGGCGACCGCCCCGGGGGGACGGCGCCGGCGACGGCGTCGCGGCCGGGCGTCTCCATGAATTTCTACGTCGTCCGCGGGCCGGCGGCTCGCGAGTTCGACGCGCCCTCATAAGTAGTGGAAATCGACCGCGAGGAGTCCGAGGGCTGGGGGAAGGGCTCGCGTGGGCGCGACGGCGCGGGGCCGCCGGAATCGGTCACTCGTCGGACTCGGAGTCCCCGTCGTCGTCCGACTCGAGGGACGCGGGGGGGACGGTGGCGCAACGTTCCAGGAGCCGAGGCAGAAATCGGTCGAGGAACACGGAGACCGCGATCTGGGTCGTCGGGTTGTCCATGCCCCAGACGCTGGCCCTGGGCTCGTCCAGCGCGGGGTCCATCTGGATGAAGTAGCGCTCGTTGACCGCCAGGGCCACGGGCACTTCCTCAAGCCATCGGTGCGTCAATTCGTTGACTCCGGGGCCGCCCAAGCTGATCGTGGCCATCCCCTGGAGCGAGTCGTCGTGGATCCATCGGAAATCGGCGACGACGTGGACTTCGTAATCGGCCAGGTCGGCGTTTCGGAACGCCTCCAGGGCTTCCTCGGCGCGGCGCTTCAGGTAGTACGCCAGCGGACGGTCCATTTGCTCGGCCCGCAGCGTGCTGCCCGTCACGATCAGGAGGAAGCGAGGGGGGGCGTTCTCGGCCATGGGGCCAGAACCTTTCTGACGGCTTTGGGACGGCGAATCGTCCGGCCCGACGTCTTCTTATTCGGCCGGCGGCCGCGTCCGGAGAATATCAAAATTCCAAAACGATCCGGTTGCAAGAATCATACCGCGGACGTCCATCGTCGGGCGACGGCGCGGATCCTCCTTTCACCGAGGCGCGGGTCACGGTCGCGGTTCGGCGGGCTCGGATCGCGAGATCCGCCACAGGTTGATTCTCTTGAGCGCGGTCCGGGCGGCCTGGAGTTCGTCGTCGCCCTCGGCCTCGAACCGCTGGGAGACGGCCTGCTTGCCCGCCAGGGGGATGATGCAGGCGAAGACCACGCGACCGCCGGGCTCCCCCTCGATCGTGTAGTGGGAGACCCCGGCGGAATCCAGCTTCTGGCGGATCGCCGTCCAGTCGCCCTCGGCCGCCTCCGCCTCCGCGGCGGGTTCCGTCGGCGGCGTCGGAGCCGCCTCCAACGCGGGGAGACTCGAAAGGGCGACCGCCGGGTCGGCCGCGGGGGCCTTGGGATCGGGCGGCGCCGGCGGCGCCGACGCGTCGGCCTTCGGCGGCGAGAGCATCGCGCCCAGCGCGCCTAAAAGCGCGGGGCCCTGGGGGGCGGCCGGCTTGGCGTCGGCGGCCGGGGGCGTCGCGACCGCCTGGGTCGTCGCGAAGGGCTCCGTGGCCTCGGGCGTCGGCGCGGGCGGCGGCGCCGCCGGCGCGGCCGACGCCGCGGCGGCGGGAGCCGACCCGGCGGCGGCGACCTGGCGGCCGGCGAGCGGTTCGGCGGCGGCCGCGGGGGACAGTTCCAGGGTGTCGATCTCGTCGGCGTCCTTGAGGCCCATGTAATCGAGCAGATGTTCCTGGGCCCAGCGGAAGCCGGGGCCGCTGACGACGGCGCCGCCGCCGAAGGCCGCCCCCACGAGCACGATCACGAGCAATGCTTGCCGCACGGGTCGGCCTCCCTGCCGATGCGTTCGCCCGATCCCGCCTTCGCGGGCAGCTTGTCAAATCCCGGCCGTCCGAAATAATCCCAGGAGGGACGCGAAGATCCCTCGCGGACGGATCAATCTCCGGCGGGCGTCGTGGCGATGAATGTCGAGGCGCGACTCGCTCCGACCCCTCCTTCAACGGGCCGTATTAACCGAGACCCACCGATGAGACAAGCCCAGTCCCCACGACCGCGATCGGCCCATCGGCCGGCCCGGCCCGCGCGCGCGGCGGGGGCCTGGCGCCGCGAACCGCCCCCTCCCTCACGCGAGCCGACGATGAACCTCATCCTGACGGGCGTCGGCTGGTCGTTCCTCGCCGTCTGGTGGCTGCTCACGCTGCCGTTCCGATTGGTCTTCGGCGCGTTGTCGCTCCTGGGCCGTCTGGCGGGCCTGGCGATCGGCTTCGCGCTCATGGTCCTGGGCGCGGCCCTGTCGGCCGGCCCCCTCCTCCCGCTCGGCGCGCTCGTCTTCCTCGTCGGCCTGGTCCTGACCTTGCGAAGCCTGGGATGAACCCGCCGTCGCGAACCTCGACCTTGGATGGTCGACTTCGCGACTCGCCCGGGACGATGAATACCGAAGGTGGGACTCGAACCCACACGGGTGTTACCCCACCGGATTTTGAGTCCGGCGCGTCTGCCATTCCGCCACTTCGGCTCGGTAGTCAATAGGATGCGTCGGCCCGATCCGGCTGTCAAGATCGCGCGCCGTCGTTCTCCGCGGCCGTTCGCGATCCATGCGAGAGGGGGGACTCGAACCCCCACGCCTTGCGGCACGGGAACCTAAATCCCGCGCGTCTGCCAGTTCCGCCACTCTCGCGACGGCGGCCCGTCGCGACCGGGCCGGCGCGGGATTATCCTATCAGGATCGACGTCCCGCCCCAAGAGGTATCGCCATGATGACGACCCGACGCGCCTTGCTCCGTGGTGTTTCGCTCCTGCCGCTGTTGGCCGCTCCCCAGGCGCGTCGATTGGCGTTGGGGGCGACGATCGCGCGCCGCGGGGAGATCGCCGCGGACGTCGTGATCGTCGGCGGCGGCGTCGGGGGCGTGGCCGCGGCGCTGGCGGCGCTTCAGGCGGGGCTGCGGGTCGTCCTCACCGACCCCACCGACTGGATCGGCGGCCAGCTCACCAGCCAGGCCGTGCCGCCCGACGAACACCCCTGGATCGAGCAGTTCGGCTCGTCGGCCAGCTACCGCGCGTATCGGGAGGGGGTTCGCGATTACTACCGGAAGCATATGCCCCTGACCGCCGAGGCCGCGTCGAACCGACTGCTCAACCCCGGCGGCGGCGGCGTCTCGCGACTCTGCCACGAGCCCCGCGTCGGCCTGGCCGTCCTCACCGACATGCTCGCGCCTTACGCCTCGCTCGGCAAGCTTCTGACGCTTCTGGAGCACCAGCCGGTTCGCGCCGAGGTCGACGGCGACCGCGTCCGGGCGATCGTCGTCCGCAACGCTCGAACGGGCGACGAGGCGACCCTGACGGCCCCGTACTTCCTCGACGCCACCGAACTGGGCGACCTGCTCCCCCTGGCCGGCGTGGAACACGTCGTCGGCGCCGAGTCCCAGGCCGAGACCGACGAGCCCCACGCGCTCGCCGAGGCCGATCCCGGCGTCCAGCAGGCGTTCACCGTCTGCTTCCCGGTGGAGTACCGCCCCGGCGAGGACCACGTCATCGACAAGCCCGATGAGTACGACTTCTGGCGCGAGTACGTCCCGGAGTTGACCCCCCCCTGGCCCGGCAAACTCCTGGACTGGACCTACACCCACCCGATCACCCTGAAGCCCTTCACCCGCGGCTTCGACGCCGACAAGCGCGACGGCTTCTTCAACTACCGCCAGATCCTCGACCCGACCGCCTACCGCCCCGGCGCCTACGACGGCGGCGGCGTCACCCTGGTCAACTGGCCTCAAAATGACTACCTCCTGGGTCCCCTCGTCGGCGAGGGCGTGACGGCCGAGCAGGCCGGGTCGCACGTCGAGCGCGCCAAACAGCTTAGCCTGTCGCTGTTCTACTGGATGCAGACCGAGGCCCCCCGGCCCGACGGCGGGACCGGCTGGAAGGGGTTGCGGCTCCGCCCGGACATGGTCGGGACCGAGGACGGACTGGCCAAGTATCCGTACATCCGCGAGTCGCGGCGGATCAAGGCCGAGTTCACCGTCACCGAGAACCACGTCGGCGCCGAGGCCCGCCGCAAGGCGCTGGGCCGCGACGACGTCCAGGCCGAAAGCTTCTGGGACTCCGTGGGCGTCGGGAGCTATCGGATCGACCTCCACCCGGCCTCCGGCGGCAAGAACTACGTCGACATCAGCTCGCTGCCGTTCGAGGTGCCGCTTGGGTCGCTGATCCCCGTCCGGGTCGAAAACCTCCTGCCCGCCTGCAAGAACCTGGGCGTCACCCACATCTCCAACGGCTGCTACCGCCTGCATCCCGTCGAGTGGGTCATCGGCGAGGCCGCCGGCGCGCTGGTCGCCCACGCCCTCGCCGCCAAGAAGACCCCCAGGGCCATCCGCGAGGACCGCAAGCACGTCCCCACCTTCCAGAACAAACTGAAGGCCCGCGGCATGGACGTCACCTGGCCCAAGGTGGGACCGCGGTGAGGTTCGAGAGTCTCGGGATTCCAGGGAAGACCGGATCGCCCGCGACGTAACGAGCCCGTCACCTCCCTTGCAAACGGGAACCGGACCATGAAAGCCGACGAGATGGCGGAGAAGCTCGGCTCCTGGCTCGCAAGGATGCGCAGGCCCGGTTGGAAGCCGGTCGTCAAGGAGGGCGACGGTTTCGCGACCGGCTCGAAGTTCGGCGGCGTCCCCTGGAACGGGCCGGGGGTGCCCTGGCCCGTCTGCGGGAATTGCCTAGAACCGCTCACCCCGTTTCTGCAACTCGACCTGGACGACCTTCCGGAAGAACTCGGCGGTCGCTTCGGGTCGGGGCTTTTGCAGTTGTTCTACTGCGTTCGCGTGGACTGCGACGGCGACGAGGGCTGGGAGCCGTTCGAGAGCGGACTGAGTCTGGTCCGCGTCGTCCACCTCGCCGGATCTGGTCCGATCCGCCCCGCGCCGCCGGGTATGCCCCTCATGCCCGAGAAGCGGATCGTCGGCTGGGAGCGTTTCGAGGACTTGCCACACCCCGAGGAACACGACGAGAACGGCCTTGCGTACACCTACGACTTCGAGCGAGGCACGCTTCGCTGGGAATGCCCGGAGGTCGGTCTCGACCACGAGCAGCCGATGAGCGAATGCGAAGCCGAGGAGATCGCCGTCGCCGAATCCGGCGACAAGCTCGGCGGCTGGTCCGCCTGGGTCCAAGGGGTCGAATACCCCGACTGCCCGACTTGTGGAGAACGCATGGTCCTGGTCTTCCAGGTCGATTCCGAGGACAACGTGCCGTTCATGTTTGGAGACTGTGGCACCGGCCACGTCACCCAATGCCCCAAGCACAAGGACGTAGTCGCGTTCGGGTGGGCCTGCTGCTGAACGGGCCCCAGGCGAGGCCGCGGAACGACCGGAGCGAGCTCAGCGGGTGTTCGTCGCCTACAATAATTGGAGGAAGGAGGCCGCGATGCCGACGCGAGACGTGACCCTCACCGAACACCTTGACCGTTTCGTCGAGGAGCAGGTCGGGACGGGACGATATCAGGACGCCGACGAAGTACTCCGGGCCGGGCTCCGGCTCCTGGAGCGGCAAACGCGTGCGGAAGAAGAAAAGTTGACCCTACTGCGTGCATTGGCCTCGGAGGGATTCAGATCGCTCGACCAGGGAGAGGGTCTGGACCTGGCCGACGAGGACGAGTTGCGCTCGGCCATCGCCGCGATCGGCCGGAAGGTCATCGCCAAGGCCAGGAGCGTCGATTAAACCAATGGCTGGGTTTCGCCTCTCCCTCCAGGCCGAACGAGACGTCGAGGCCATCCTGGAATGGTCGCACGACCAATTCGGAGAGCGGGTCTGTCTACGCTACGAGGCATTGCTGACGCAAGCCATGCTGGACGTGGCCGACGACCCGGATCGGCCTGGAACCCAGAAACGACCGGAGTTGGCATCGGGGGCTTCGACATACCACATTCGTCACAGTCAAGATCGCGTGAGCCGCTCCATCGGTCGCATTCGCAAACCCCGCCACTTCCTGATCTTCCGCGTCGCGGATGACGGTCGGCTGGAAATCTCGCGTGTTCTTCACGACGGCATGGACCCCACGCGGCATCTTCCGCCTGGCTATCGTTCCAGTGATTGAATCGCGGCGAACTTCGCCTCCGAACCCGTCGTATACTGGAACGTGTGGGCGGATCCGCGCGCGACGGTGGTCCCACTTGCGAAATTTTCGGAACCGGCCGACAATGAGGCCGCGACGACGGCCCTCGCCGAGGGCCCGCCGCGACCGCCGGGGACGACCGCCCCCTTGCGTCGCGCAACCTCAGAAGGAGATGAATCCGTGGCCACTGGCAACCTGTCCTCAAGCAACCCCGCGTTCTCCCAGGACATCTTCGCCGGCTACGACCAGGTGTACGGCGTCGATCGCAGTCACGTCACGACCGTTCAGGGGACGATGAGCAAGTCGGCCCTGTTGCTCGCCATCGTCTCGGCCACCGGCATCTGGACCTGGGGCGCCGTGGGCGACGGCCGGATGGGGTTGGAGGTCGTCGTCGGCGCGGCGATCGCGGGCTTCGTCGTCTCGCTGATCACGATCTTCAAGCCGACCACCGCCCCGTGGACGGCCCCGCTCTACGCCGCGATGGAGGGCGTGTTCCTGGGCGGAATCTCGCGGGTCATCGAGGCGGCCGTGGTCGCCAAGAACCCGGCCTTCGCCGGCATCGCGCTTCAAGCGGTCTCATTGACCGTCGGCGTGGCCCTGGTGATGGCCTTCCTCTACGCCACCGGCACCATCCGAGTCACCGAGAAGCTCCGCTCCGGCGTCGTCATGGCCACCGGCGCGGTGTGTCTCTTCTACATCGTGTCGCTGCTTTTGCGGATGTTCGGCTACGGCTCGTTGACCTGGAGTTCGTCGCCGCTTGGGATCGGCTTCAGCGTCCTGGTCGTCGGCATCGCGGCGTTCAACCTGCTGCTCGATTTCGACTTCATCGAGGAGGCCGCTCGTCGCGAGGCCCCCAAGTACATGGAGTGGTACGGCGCGTTCGGCCTCCTGGTCACGCTGGTCTGGCTGTACCTTGAGATCCTCCGGCTGCTGGCCAAGCTCGCCAACAACCGCGACTGACCCCGGACGATCCGCGATCGTCCCGATCCGACAAGGCCGGCGACCCCTCGCCATCGAGCGGGCCGCCGGCCTTTCCTTCGCGCCTGGAACTTTCGCGGCGGGTCGATCTTGCCGGGGCGGCGGACTGGAATTAAACTGCGGCCCACCTCGGAGGGGCCTCAAGTTCCGGGTCGCCTCGGACGACCCGGACGCGCGACGACGCCGGCCGGTCGGCCGCGCCAAGCGACCCGACGCGACAAAACAAGACAGGGCGATGACGACCCGGCACGAGCGCGGACGGCGGAGTCGGCCGGCGCGACGACCGGGTCGAACGACCAGCGGCGGCCCAGGACGGGACCGCCGACCCCGCGAGAATGGAGTCGAACCGATGCGGAACCGATTGTGGATGGTTGGAGCGCTGGCCGCCGGGTTCCTGACCGCCTCGGCGTTCGTCTCCCCGCTCTACGGCCAGGACGCCCTGGCCCCGTCACGCCCGCAAGCGAAGGCGAGGGCGAAGGCGAAACCCGAGCCGGCCTCGGCCGCCGCCGCCAAGGGGCGGACGGTCAAGCTGCAGTTGGCCTTGTCGTCGAGCGCGGGCTCGAAAGGCTGCGCGATCGAGGTCAAGCCGGGCAACGCGAGCTGTCGCTTCAAACCTCAGACGTTGGAGCTGGACGCGGCGGGTTCGCGAGCCGCCAAGCAGGAGGTGACGCTCAAGGACGTGGAGATCCTCGGCGCCGACCGCAACCTGGCGGTGGCGATCACGATCAAGGAGGCCGGGGGGGGCAGCAAGACCATCTATCGCGGCTACCGCGTCGCCGCCGACCCCAAGCCCGGCCAGATCGAGCAATTCACCTGCTGGATGACCTCCCCCTCCCGCTCCGCCGTCATCGCCGACCCCGCCCCCCCCCCCCCCGCCGCTGACGCTCGAAGACGACGAACCACGGAGACACCGAGGTCACGGAGCGAGCGGGACCTGATCAACAAGTCAAACCGAATCCACAAACAACAATTTTCTTCCTTTTATCGTACTCGCTTCCCTCTCCGCGTCCTCGGTGCCTCGGCGGTTCCCATTTCCCCCGATGCCAGGCATTCGGCGGAGCGCCATGGACTCGATTCGGCCGTCCGCGCCCGATCAGGTCTTCTCGTAGACCCAGACCCAGTCGATCTCCATGTGGGCGGGGTAGTCCTCGGGATCGGCCTTGCCGACCCAGCTTCCTTCGATCCGCATCGAGAAGATCAGGTAGAACGGCTCGTCGAACGGCCACTGCTCGGGGCCCTTCGCCGGGACCTTGGGGTAGGTCATCGTCGGCTCGCCGTTGATGGTGAAGACGATCTTTTCGGCGTCCCACTCCGCGCCGTAGGTGTTCCAGTCGTCGCGGGCGATCGGGCCCGTCGTCCCCTTGGGCGGGTCCCCGCGACCGTTGTCGAGCCGGTCGGTGCAATATGAGTGGATGGTTTGATACGCCTTGTCGTCGAAGTTGAGATGCTCCATCAGGTCGATCTCGCCGCAGTTCGGCCACCGCCCCTTGGAGCCGAGCATCCAGAGCGCCGGCCAGGCCCCCCTGGCGCGCTTGAAGCGGGCGCGGATCTCGATCTTGCCGTGGTTGAAGTCGAATTTCCCCCGGGTGGTGACGCCGCCGGTGAGGTACTCGGAGGGGTCCTTCGCCGCGTCGTCGTTGCGGATCCCGATCAGCTTGAGCGTCCCCCCGCCGATCGCGAAGCAGCGCGGGTCGGTCGTCATCGAGTCGTCCCAGTCCGACCCGCCGCGCTCGCGGGGCGTCCACCTGGCCTCGTCGATCCGGTCGCCGTCGAACTCGTCCCGCCAGACCAGCCTCCAGCCCGGCGGCGCCTCTTGCGCCCGCGTCGCCGCGACGGCGAGGAACGACAGGAAGACCGCCTGGACGACGCGCGCGATTACGGTTGGGCGGCACGGCACGGGGTTGCGTCTCCTTTAATGATCGAACGCCGCCGGTCGAACGTGGAATTCGTCCTTCTCGTCCAGGTGGAAGACATCGAGATTCACCTTGGACGTCTCGCCGTCCGGCGCGATTTGAATCAACGTGTACGGGTTCGCGTCGTCGTCGGACGTCAGGATCTCGGAGCCGAGCCAGCGCGACAACCGCCTCAAGACCGACATCGCATCAAGCCGCGTCGTTTCGAAATACGTATAGATCGACAGCGCCGTCCTGAACCCGCCTGGGCGCTCGAAGACCAAGCAGACGACGCTCGCTCCGGCGGGGTCGGGGAATTCGTCTTCAATCGGACGGACCATGACGCGGTCGACGGCGATCTCGAAGGCCTCCGCGAGCCCTCGAGCGATCTCCCTCGCGTCGAGCGACCGTCGAACCAGGACGTCTCGCCAGATCACGCTCCGCCTCCCTTTCACGCCAAGATCGAGACGTCCCTTCCTCGGCCGCGCGGTCCCTGGCGTCAGTCGGTTTCATCATAGCTCCACTTGACGCCGGGACCCACGGAAAGCAGATGCGAGTCGGCGTCGAGAAGTTCCCAATCCGGCAGTTCGTCGTCCGCCCCGTCGGAAGCGTCTTCTCGGTCGGCATCGGTCGGCAAGACATCGACGCGCGAGCCGTCCAGAAAGCGCAAGCGAAGACCCACGCCGTCATGGACGCGGTGAAGGGCCACGTCTTTCACGGCCGTTCCGGCGGGGACGTAGTCCCCTTCCTCGATCAGTCGAGCGTCCGCGCCCACGCCGGGCCCGGCCTGGTCGACAAGACCGGCCACGGCGTCCCGGTCACTGGCCAGGAGGGTGGATTCGCCCTTGGAATAGACGACCCAGGCCGACGCCCGCGTCCCCAGGACGTACGAACCGCGCTCGCGACGCCGCAGCCGCGCGCTGGGGAATTCGCGGATCTCGCCCAGATGGATCTGGAGTTCGCCGCCGTAGGCGATCCTGAAAAAACAAAACGGCTGCTCGCGGAGAAGCTTGGTCACGACGTCGAGAAGCGCTGGCGACGGCGAGGGCGCCGGCGGCCGTTCCTCGACGTCGAATCCGCTTTGGCGGATGAACGTGATCACGATCGCGCCTCCTCGACTTCCAAGAATTCAACGGTCGCGGCCGAGATACTCGCGGGCCTTTTCGAGCAATTCGTCCCAGGTGAAATCGCCGCGGGCGTTCTTCGAGCCTCGGACGCCGGCCGCCTTGCATTCCTCAAGATAAACGCCGAACCCGATCCGCTCCTCCCTCGTCATCCGGAATTCGCGGGCCGCGGCGTTGACCTGCGCGATGTCCGCCTTGGCCATGAGCGACCCCGACTAGGGAGGGAGAGAACGGCGTCGACGCGCCTACTCTACACGACGGCGACGTCTCGTGTCGCCCTCCATGGCTCGGGTCGCCCGAATCCCATCCAATCCCGGCCAAGGCGGTGGCGGCCGGCGGGCGGCTGATCGACAATGACGGACGAGGGGCGGCGCGTCGGGCTCGCGCGAGGGCGCGGCGGGCGTCGGCCCGGCTCGATTTCGATTGGACGGATTGGAATGCGTCGAACGATGCACCGTCGCCGGTTCATGGGGACGACCGCCGCGGCCAGCCTGGCGACGCTCGCCGCGGGGGCCGCCGATCCCAGGCCCGCGGGCGACCGTAAGCCGATCGCCGTCTCAAGCGGCAACGGCTTGCGCGCCGTCGAGAAGGCCGTCGAACTGGTCAAGAAGGGGTTCGACCCGCTCGACGCGGCCATCGAGGGGGTCGCCATCGTCGAGGCCGACCCCAGGGACCACTCCGTCGGCTTCGGCGGGCTCCCCAACGAGGACGGCGTCGTCGAGCTCGACGCGGCGGTCATGCACGGCCCTTCCCACGGCGGCGGCTCGGTCGCCTCGATCCGCAACGTCATGCACCCCGCCGCCGTCGCCCGAATGGTGATGAAGCGCTCCCGCCACTGCCTGCTCGTCGGCGAGGGCGCGCTACGGTTCGCCCGCGCCCACGGCTTCCCCGAGGTCGACCTGCTCACCGACGAGGCCCGCGCGATCTGGCTCCACTGGAAAGAGACCCGCGACCCCAAGGACGACTGGCTCCCGCCGCCGTCCAAGGAAGTCGCCGCGCATGTCGATGAATACATCAACAAGCGCGTGACCGGTACGATCCACTGCTCCGTCCTGGACACCCACGGCGACCTGGGCTGCGTCACCACGACGTCCGGGCTCTCCTGGAAGATCCCCGGCCGGGTGGGGGACTCGCCGATCCTGGGCGCGGGGCTGTTCCTGGACAACGAGGTCGGCTCGGCCGGCTCCACGGGCGTCGGCGAGGCCAACCTCCTGAATTGCTCCAGCTTCCTCGTCGTCGAAAACATGCGCCGGGGACTGGCCCCCAAGGACGCCGTGATGGAGACCCTGAAGCGGATCGCCCAGACCAGCGTCCGCGACCCCAGGCGCCGCCGCGACGACGGCAAGACCACGTTCCAGGTCTCGTTCTACGCCGTCTCCAGGAAAGGCGAGTTCGCCGGCGGATGCATGTACCCCGGCGGCAAGATGGCCGTCCACGACGGCGACTCCGCCCGCCTCGTCGAACTCGACCCTCTGTTCGAGAAATAAGCGGACGAGCATCTCAATTTCCCTGTTTTCACGACCAAAACCGCCCTTCCCGTCCTCTCTTCCGCCGGGCCGGCGCTTTTTCGCAAGCCCACGCCAAACGGCCTTCTCCCCTTGAGGGAGAAGATGGCCGAAGGCCGGATGAGGGGTGGGCGCGACCGGAAGCCCTCGGGTTCAAAGCCGTTTGAAAGCCAAGGCTTCCACCGAAGCGCGACGCCGATCGACCCCTCATCCGGCCCTTCGGGCCACCTTCTCCCTCAAGGGGAGAAGGGATTGCCCACCCCCCTCCCTCAGCCCGCCCGCGCGTCGAGAATCCGCGACGCCGCGGCCGATCGCCTCTTGACGGCGACGCCAACCGTATTAGGATTACTAGTACAGTTAACGGGGGCTCGCCATGCGATTCGAGATCGACGGGATGAGTCGGACGCCGATCTACCAGCAGTTGGTGGATCGGGCGCGCGAGGGGATCGCCCGGGGGGAGGCGAGGGCCGGCGAGCGGCTGCCGTCGGTGCGGCAGCTTTCACGCGAGTTGGTGGTCAACCCGAACACGGTGGCCCGCGCGTATACCGAGTTGGAGCGGGAGGGGCTGCTGGTCAACCGTCCGGGGCGCGGGGTGTTCGTCGCCGAGCCGCGGGCGGAACTGACCGACGAGGCCCGTCGGCGACGGCTCGACGAGGAGGTGGACCGGCTCTTGACCGAGGCCGTCCACCTGGGGTTCTCCAGGGCCGAGGTCGCCCGGATCGTCTCCGAGCGGTCGCGGCGGTTCCGCTGGGCTTCGGGAAAGCCGTCGTCGAACGGCGAGGAGGGGTCCGAATGACCGTCGCCATCGCGACCGAGCGTCTCACCAAGGACTACGACGGCCGCCGCGTGGTCGACGGCCTGGACCTGCGCGTGCCGGCCGGAACCGTCTACGGCTTCCTGGGCCGCAACGGCGCCGGCAAATCCACGACCATTAAAATGCTCATGGGCATGGTCCGACCGACCCTCGGCCGGATCGAACTGCTCGGCCACGACCTGACCGCGCTGCCGATGGAGGCGAAGGGCCGCGTCGCCTACCTGGCGGAGGGCCACCCGCTCTACCGCTGGATGACCGTCGCGGAGGCTTCGCGGTTCGCCGGCGCCTTCCACCCCGACCGCTGGGACCGGGCCATGTTCGAGCGGGTCCTGGACCACTTCGAGCTTTCGAGGCGGTCGAAAATCCGGAAGCTCTCCAACGGCCAGCGCGCGAGCCTGGCGCTGGCCCTGGCGATCGCGCCCGACCCGGACCTGCTGGTGCTCGACGACCCCACGCTGGGGCTGGACACGGTGGCGCGTCACGACTTCCTGCAATCGATGGTGCAACTCGTCCAGCGCCGGGGGCGGACGATCCTGTTCAGCTCGCACGTCCTGGCCGACGTGGAGCGCGTGGCCGACCGGATCGGCGTCCTGGTCCACGGCGTCTTGCGGGTCGACTGTCCGACCGAGCGTTTCAAGCAGGCGGTGAGCCGGGTGACGCTGGAGTTCGCGGGCGAGCCGCCGACGTTCCCGGGCTGCCGGGGACTGGTCCAGGCGTGGGCGGTCGGCCGCCGGCTGGAACTGGCGGTCGTCGATTTCGGGCCGGAACAGCAAGCCGTCGTCGAGTCGCTCTCGCCGCGATCCTGGAGCGTCTCGGGGCTGAACCTGGAGGATGCGTTCGTCGCCTACACCCGCGGCCCGCGAAGGTCGCTCCCCCTGCTGGGGGACGTCGCGGACGAGGACGCCGAGGATTCCGACGATCGGGGGGCCGCATGACCATGAACGCGCATCACGATTTCCTATTGGGAAGGTTCGCCAAGGCCGCGACCCTCGCCCTCGGCTTCGGCACGGTCTGGACCGTCGTGATTCTCTGGACCGTGACCACGATCGTGAATTCCCGGGTCGGCGGCGAACCGCGCCGGATGGAGTCGCTTCGCGTGACTCGCGACGGGACGCCGGTGGTCGAGAGCTATCCGATCGACGACTACTCCCGCGCGACCGTCCGCGATCTGGAGGGGCGCGAACTCGACGCCCGATCGCCGCGCGGCGACATCCAGCCGAGCTTTCTATCGGGCGAGCCGCGGTCCTGGCCCGCGGCCCTGTTCGGCCCCCGGTGGTCCTCTCGCATCAAGCCGTTCTCGAATGAGCGCGATCCAAAGGCGATCTGGTACTTCGTCCGGAACGCCGACCCGAAAGGCGCGGGCGCGTTCGTCGGCTACGAGCGGGGGAGCAACCGACTTTTAGGTTACATCGGCTTGGCCGGGTTCCGGACGAGCCCCGTCCCGGCCGACGAGCGGATCCCGGTCCCGCTCCAGGACGTTTCCATTGGGACGCAGTGGAGTTCCGAGCCGGTCTCCGTCTGGTCCTCGACCGTCACGCCCAGGCTGATCGAACCCACCGACGTGCCCCCGCGGCGGGTCCACGTCCCCTCGGGGAACGTCCTTCGCGTCGTCGACCTCGACGAGGGGACCGTTCGGACGGTTTTCGAGTCGGCGGAGCCGATCGTGGCGGCGGCGGTCCCGTACCTGTTCAGCTACTTCGGCCAGGCGGAGGACCGCGAGCGGGACTCGGGGCGGTCGATCCTCGTCCGAACCCCGACCCGGGTCTTCCGCCTGGACCACGACTACAAGGTCGTCGGGACGTTCGAGATCCCGCCGGAAGTCGGCCCGGAACGCGCGCTTTACTGGTACGAGACCCGCGACGGCTCGGCGGTCGTCACCTGTTACGTCCCCCCGCCGGGCGCGACCGCGTTCGACTCCGTGGGCCAGCGCGAGATGGTCTACCAACTCGCGGCCGACGGCGCGATCCGGAAGTCGACGCCCGTGGCACTGAACAACGGCGCCTCCGGCGTAAGCGGTCGGACGGCGTTGGTCTTCATGGCCCTCGGCGCCCCCGCCCCGCTCCCCGCGCTCGCCGTCGACGCGGTCGGGGCGATCAACGATCCGTATCGCGACTTCCCCGCGGCGCTGGCGTCGATCCTGACGGCCTCGCTGCCGGTGCTGGCCGCCGTGGGATTGCTCGCGCTGGCCCTGGCGGCGGCGACGTGGCGGCGGGGGCGGGCTTTCGGTACGCCGACGCGCGAACGGACGGCGTGGACGGTGTTCGTCGCGTTGTTCGGCCTGCCGGGATGGGTCGGCTTCCGGCTCCATCGCGCCTGGCCCGCCCGCGCGACCTGCCCGCGTTGCGGCGCCCGCGCGCCGCGCGACCGCGAATCATGCGTCGCCTGCGGGGAGCCGTTCCCCGAACCGGCGGCGACGGGGACGGAGATCTTCGCCTAGCGGCGGCCGGGGAAATCAAGATTGGGAGCCACCGAGACGCCGCGAAGAGGGACATCCGCAGATTACGCAGATTAACGCATATTTCAGATAAAGATTTAAAAAAATCTGTGTTAATCTGCGTAATCTGTGGATGCCTCTCTTCCCCAGCAAAGCCTGGCGGCGTCGAGGACCAATGATCGGGACACGTCGGGAGAGGACCATGATACGGGCGTTGGCGATCAAGGAATGGCGCGAGACGTGGGCGTTCGGGGCGCTCGCGCTGGGGATTTATCTGATCTATCTGGCGAGTTTCACGGGGCTGAGCGCGCCGGTGTTTCGGGCGATGCCGTGGGGCTCGCGGGCGACGGGCAAGCCGCCGGAGTTGCCGTTCATCGTGGACAACTTCACGCCGATGCTGGGGGTGGTCGGCTGCCTGCTGGCGATCGCGCTGGGGTTGCGGCAGTCGGCGTGGGAACCGCATCAGGGGACGTCGCTGTACCTGCTCCACCTGCCGTTGCCGCGACGGACGATCCTGGCGACCAAGCTCCTGACGGGCGTGGGCCTGCTCCTGGCCTGCGCGCTGGTTCCGATCCTGCTGTATGGAACGTGGGCGGCGTGGCCGAGGACGCACGCCGGGCCGTTCGAGTGGTCGATGACCGCCGATGCGTTCCGGGTCTGGGCGATGACGCCGCTGGTCTATCTGGCCGCCTTCGCCAGCGGGATCCGCCCCGCGCGCTGGTTCGGCACCCGACTGCTGCCGCTGGCCGCGGTCGCCGCTCCCGCCATCCTGACGCTCGCCGTCCCCTCGTGGTGGCTGATCGCCCTGCCGATCGCCGCCGCCGCCGCCGCGGTCCTGACGGCGACGATCCTCCAGGAGGCCGAGACTCGGGATTATTGAGCAACGGCAAGATTCCTGAAATCCCGACTTCCGTCCCGCGGATCATCCCATGTGGCGGCGCTCCCGCCCGACTCTTTGACAATCCGGCGGGCTTGAAAAGGGCGGCCGATACCAGAGCCGCGCAATCGAATCCGCAAGATATAAAGCGTGACGTCCCCTCTCCCGCCGGGAGAGGGTGGCCCGAAGGGCCGGGTGAGGGTCGT
>CALCIB010000041.1 GCA_937907525.1 uncultured Planctomycetales bacterium
GCAATCATCCCTTCTCCCCTTGTGGGAGAAGGTGGCCGAAGGCCGGATGAGGGGGAAATCCGCAGGCTTTTGGTCGCGCCCCCCTCATCCGCCCCTGCGGGGCACCTTCTCCCACAAGGGGAGAAGGGATTGAACATGCTCGTTCACGGTTCTTTGCAACAACAAGGGTCCACTCTCTAACGCGCGACGGACGACGATGATCGAGGCTGCTCCTCGCCATCGTCCTCCCAGCGCAACCCCAGCGCGGCGAGTTCGTCGGCGGGGACCGCCTCGAACCGGCTTAACAGGAGGTCGCGGCCCCAATCCTCGTTTTCGATGGCGTCCAGGGGCGGCAGTCCCTCGCCCTCCGGGCGCGCCGAGAGGATCGCGTAAGCCTCGGCGACGCCCAACTCCACGACCGGCCGAAGGTCCTCGTTCATCGCGCGCCGCTCCAGGACGAGGAGGAGGACCGTCGCGACGCCGGGGCTTCGCGATCCAGCCGCCAGACGCCGGGGTGGGTCTGAACCCAGCGGTAGCCCGCCGGGGTCGACCAGTCGACGCCGCGCAACGCGCCGCGGCGGCGCTCGTCGGCCAGGACGCTCGTCTCCTCGACGCCGGCGGCCAGGTAGATGAACAGGGCGAGCGCCACCTGGAACGGTTGCCAGGAGAGCAGGCTGTAGACGCCGAAGCCGACGGCCAGCGTCCGGCCCACCGCCGCGGCGAAGCTCGTCGCGCGCGCCCGGCCGATCCATCCTCCCAAAAGGGCGCGGAGCACTCGGCCGCCGTCCATCGGGAAGGCGGGGATCAGGTTGAACAGGGCCAGCACCAGGTTCACCAGCAGGAGTTCGGCCAGAAACCCGCTTCGCGCGTGGACCAGCGGCAGCAGGACCGCGGCGATCGCCAGGTTCACCGCCGGCCCCGCCAACGCGATCAGCAACTCCACCCCCGGGGCGCGCGGCATCCGGGTCAATCGGGCGACGCCGCCGATGGGATAGAGCGTGATGTCGGCCGTGCCGATCCCGAAGCGACGGGCGGCCAGCGCGTGGCCCAACTCGTGCAGAAGCACGCAGCCGAACGTCGCCAGCACCAACGGCAGGTGCTCGATCACTCCCGGCAAGAGCAGCAGCAAGAGGAAGGTCGGGTGCAGGAACACGTCGATCCCCGCGATCCGGCCCAGGCTCCAGGAGACGCTCATCAAAGTCCGCTTCCTCGATTCACTCATTCATTCATAGGCGCGACGGCCGGAGTTCTGTTCCGGCCCACCCATCCTTCGTCCTCGACGCCGCGGCGGTTCGCCTCAAAAGCCGAAGACCCGCGCGCGGCCGGCGGGGGTCGCGGACGGGCCTTTGGAAGAGTCGTCGAACGGGGCTCTTGGGCGTCAATCAAATGGTGAAGTGGAAGGTCTTGGTGATCAGTCGCCAGAGCCACCAGCCGAAGGAGGCGTGGCCGGCGTCGATCTTGGCGAAGCCGCGTTGGCCGGGATGGAACTCCAGCCGGGGGTTGTCGACGGGGATGACGACCTCGTAGACGGCCGACTGGGGTTTGACCTGGCCGGTCTGGGGGTCGGGCTTGGCGGCGATCTCGCCGCCGGCGGCGTTGGAGAGTTCCGGGGGGATCTCCTCGCGGTTGCGCTTGGCGATCTCGGTGACCCGGCTTTTGAGCGTGACCTCGGAGCGGCCGTAGATCTTCACCCAGGCGGTCGGCGGGGGGTCGATGCGGATCAGATCGATGTCCGACTGGTCGACGATCAGGTGGGCCTCCATCTCGCGGGGGTCGGCGACCTCGCAGAACGGCTTGCCCGGCTTGACCCACTGGCCGAGCGTCTCCCGCTCGGGCATGCCGATGACCTGGCCGTCGCGGGGGGCGGTCAGGACCAGCTTGCCGAGTTGCTCGCCGAGCTTGGCCAGGGCCGGCTCCAGCTCCTCGGCCATCCGGGCGTTCTGGCGGGCCTGGGCGCGGCCCTCGTTCTCCGAGCTTTGGCCGAAGGAGAGCGCCCGCACCCAGTAGGCGTCGTGCTCGGCCTGGCGCTCGATCAGTTCGCGCTGCTTCTGCGGATTGACCAGCTTGGCGATGATCGTCCCGGCCTTGACCCACTCGGCGTCCGCGACGGTCATCTCGACCAGGCGGCCCTCGACCTCGGAGTAGATCTCCGCGGGTTCCGCCGGCGTGACGATCAACGTCCCCTGGACGCGCAAGGGGGTGGGGATCAACAGAATGGCCGCCACGACGACCGCGAACCCCGCCGCGAAGGCCGCCGCTCGTGCTTTCTTCACCTTGCGCATCCTCCCGGGAGTTCGCAGGAACTTGACGCTCTGGTAGACCGGCATCCCCGCCAGGGGGATGATCGACCCGATGGCCAGCATGTAGCTGATGGACTGGAGCTTGTACGGCTTGAGGACCTGGGACAGGAAGAACAGGATGCTGAACGTCACCAGCCAGCGGTACAGGTAGCTGGCGATCGCGTAGGAGACGAACAGGCCCCGCCGCGACCGCGGCAGGTAGCTCTGGACCGGCACCTCCAGCCCCAGCACCTTCTCCTGGATCAGGTAGGCGAAGAACTGGGTGCTCTTGATTCGCAGGTTGGGGATCTCCAGCCAGTCCGACATCACATAGTAGCCGTCGTACCGCAGCAGCGGGTTGGCGTTGAACAGCACCGTGTTGATCGAGCAGATGAACATGACCGCCATCGCCAGGCTGTTGAACAGCCCTTGCTCGGTGTTGAACCAGACGAAGGTGGCGATCGACGCCAAGAACAACTCGACGTAGATCCCCGCCGCGGCGATCCAGATCCGATGCCATTTGTTGGGCAAGAGCCAGGAGTCGGTCACGTCGCAGTAAAGCGCGGGGGTGAGGACCAGAAAGAGGATCCCCATCTCGTGGACCTCGCCGCCGTAGTGTTTGGCGGTGAGGCCGTGGCCGAACTCGTGGATGATCTTCACGACGGCCAGGCTGATCCAGAACGTGAAGATGGTCCACCAGTTGAAGAAGCTCTGGAACTCCGGGAGCTTGGCGTAGAAGTGGCTCCACTGGCTGACGACCAGGGTGATCGCCGAGAACATCAGCCCCACCGCCAGGACGTTGAACGTCCGGGAGTAGAGCCAGCGGAAATACGGGTACATCCAGTTCAGCAGTCGTTCCGGGTCGATGACCGGGATCTTGATGAAGAGGATGTTGGCGAGGAATCCCCAGACCTTCTTCCAGCGGTTCTTGCGACGGCGTCGGATCAGGGCGGCGGCCTGCTCCGGGCTGTCGACGATCACCACGGCGGCCTCGTGGAGCTGGGCCACGAACCGGGTGAGATCCTCGATGGAGATCGTCTGCGGCCGGTACTTGCGCTCGAAGGCCCGCTTGACCTCTTGAAGGTCCTGCTTGCCGTCGAACTGCTGGAGCAGGAAGTACTCCTCGATCTTGAATCGGAAGTACTTGAGCGCCAGCGGGTCCTTGACGACGTAGTGGGTCATCCCCTCGTAGAACTGGGGCTGGACCACCAGGTCGGGACGGAGCCGGACGCGGAGGTGTTCGGCGGCCTGTCCGAACTCGGCCGGCGAGGTGGAGGGGGCTGCGCTCATCGTTCGGCGGTCCTCGACGGGGCGGGCTGGTCGGGCGTCCTCGGGTCCGGCTCGGCTCGACGGTTCAACGGGCGGGGCGGGCCGCCGGGCGAGCGGCGACGGCGTCGTCCAGGAAGATGGTCATCGTCGCCTTGAGCCCCGGCTTCATCACGAGGTCGGGGTTGTCGAACTCGACGCGGATCCCCACGGCGGTCTCGTCGATCGGCTGGATCTCCGGGTCGACCGACGTGACGACGCCGCGGAAGGCCATGCGCTCGATCGGTTGCTCGCCGACGGCCCCCTCCATCCGAGGTCGCAGTTCCACCGCCTGGCCGACCTTGACGCGGTAGGCGTATTCCAGGGGAATGAACGCGGAGGCCACCAGCCGCGAGAGGTTGCCGATCCGGACCACCGCCGCGTTGGCCTGGACGCTCTCCCCCGGCTCCTTGTAGCGCTTGATGACCACCCCGCCGAACGGGGCGACGATCGTGTGGTCCTTGAGCATCTGCTCGGCCAACGCGAGTTCGGCCTCGTTGATCTGGTCTTGCTCCCGGGCCTCCCTGAGTTGGGCCTGGGCGACCTTGAGTTCCCCCTCGGCCTTGGTGATCTCCTCCTGGGAGACCAGGTCGGGCTTGCGCTGGATGAGCCGGACGTTGCGGGCGACGACCGCGGCGGCGACCTCCTTGGCGGCCTCGGCCTTGAGGATGGCGCCCTCGTTGTCGGCGGCGAGCTTGGCCTTGGCGACGGTCAATTCGGCGATCTCCTGATGGAGGGTGCCGATGACGCCCCCCTCCTTCACGACGTCGCCGAGTTGCAGCTCCATCTTCTCGACGACCCCCTCGCGCAAGGCGGCGACGTCGGAGACCTGGAGCCACTGGACGTTGGCGAGGTTCTCGTGGGAGTCCAAAACGAGCGTGGCCGGGGCCTGGGCGCCTCCCTGGCCGAAGGCGGCGGCCGACAGGGTCGCCAGAGTCCCCAGGGCGACGGTCGCGGCGGTCTTCAAGGGCGACATGCGGTGCGATCCTCCACGGACGAGCGATGGCGGTGTTCGGGGGTCTCCCGGCCGACGCGCCGGGACTGACGAGGATTAGGGCCTTGGTCCAGATTCCAACTCGATTCGGAGGCCGCCTCCCAAGGGCGCCGCGGCCGGCATGACGGCCTTCCCCCCTCGCGGGGGAAGGTGGCCCGAAGGGCCGGATGAGGGG
>CALCIB010000042.1 GCA_937907525.1 uncultured Planctomycetales bacterium
AACGGCCTTCCCCCCTCGCGGGGGAAGGTGGCCCGAAGGGCCGGATGAGGGGGAAGACACGCGAGAAAGCCGTCGGCATCAAGCGTCCGCCGGACGACCTTCCGCGAATCGCGCGGGCGTTCTGGCGCGTCGTCCCCCTCATCTGACCGCTTCGCGGTCTGTCTTCCCCCGCGAAGGGGGAAGATTGTTTGCGTCCCGCGTCGCCATCTTTTCGACTTAACATCAACCTCCCCCTGGAGCCCTCCCTCGATGCGCAAGACCCTGATTCCCGCCCTGATCGCGGCCCTTTTCATGGTCCCCCTGCCCGGCTGCGGCGGCGACGACCAGGAGATCCCGGTTTCCGAAGACGCCCCCAAGCCGGCCGACATGGACGCCATGCGGGCCATGATGGACAAGAACGCCAAGGTCAAGACCAAGAAGAAGGCCGACGAGCCCAAGGCCGACGAGCCCAAGGCCGACGAAGCGCCCAAGGCCGAGTAAAACCGACGGAGACGGCCATGCGACGGAGCCGAACGCCGACGATCGCCGGGGCCGCGGCCCTGATCGCGACCGCCGCGCTCGCCGCCGTCGCCTGGCCGATCCTCCGCCGTCCCGACCCCTCGGCCGTGCTGGCGAAGGCGCGGGACGACTTCCAGGCCGGACGCCTCGACGCCGCCCGCGCGGCGCTCGACCGCCTGGCGAGCGTCCCTCCCGTTCATCCCATGGTCCACATGGCGAGGGCCCAAATCGCCGAGGCCCAGGGCCAAGCCGACGACGCCGTCGCGGCGGCCGCCGCCATCCTGGACGACCCGGCGCTAGGCCCCCTGGCCCACCTCCTGACCGGTCGCGTCGAGATCGCCCGCCACCGCCTCCGACCCGCCGAGGCCCACTTCAAAAAGGCCGCCGAAGGGCTCCCGAACGAGTCCCAGCCGTTCGAGGAACTCGCTTACATCTACAACCTTCAGCATCGTTGGTCCGACTTCGACCGCGCGATGCTGGCGGTCTCCGATCGCGGCGGGCTGGACTTCGACCGCGTCCTCCAGTGGGGCAAGTCCCGCCACGTCAACTGGGACCCCCGCGAGGACTGCGAAACCCTCGCCGCGTGCGTCGCCGCCGACCCCGACGACCGCGCCTCCCGACTGACGCTCGCCCAGGGGCTCTACCGCCAGAACGAGATTCAAGAGGCCGAGGACGTCCTCGCCCCCCTCCCCGCCGACGACCTCGACGCCGCCGCCCTGCGCGCGGCGTTCGCCGTCGAGCGCGGCGACGACGAGAAGGCCGCGCGGATCGTCCAGAGCGCCCCCGCCGACGCCCCCGCGCTCGCCGAGGTCCGCGCCCGGTTGGCGCTCAAGCGCGGCGACCTTGAAGCGGCCGTCGCCGCGTTCCGCCTGGCGCTGAAGGCCAAACCGGACGACCGCGCGCTTTTGCAAGGACTGGGGACCGCGCTGCGACTCTCCGGCGACGCCGAGGGGGCCGCCGAATGCTTCCGCGTCGTCGACCGCTTCGACGCCGTCTCCCCACTGATCGCCCGCGCCGCGACCTCCCGGGGCAAGAACGACCCCAGCCTCCCCCCCCTGCTTTCCGCCGCCTGCGCCGCCGCGGGCAGGCTTCCCGAGGCCCTCGCCTGGGCCCGGCTGTCCCTGGCCGAAAACCCCCTGGACCGCGAGGCCCAGCAGACCGTTTACCGCCTCGACCGCGAACTGGGCCCGCGCTAACTTGCCGCTCGCGGCGGTTCCTGGGAGGATGGTCGCCCGAGCAAGCGTCACTCCCCATCGGTTCTTGAAGACGATTAGGACTGCCTGTTCCGTCCCCTCTCCCACCGGGAGAGGGCGGCCGCGGAGCGGCGGGTGAGGGTCGTGGCGCCTCGCGGGCGCCGTCGGCCGCGCCAGGAGTAAACCGAGGCTCGATCCGAAGCGCGACGACCCTCACCCGGCCCTTCGGGCCACCCTCTCCCGGTGGGAGAGGGGACGTCGCGCTTCGCCACCTTCCCGGATTCCGAGTCGAAGAATCGTGGCCAAGCCCCTTCGGACGACCCCCGCATCATGACGAGCTTCCCCTGGTTCCAGCCTTCCGACAACCCCTACGGCGCGGTCTTCGAGAGCGTCGGCGACCTGACGGAGCGGATCAAGGACGCGCTTGAGGCCGATTTCGGCGACGTGGCCGTTCGCGGCGAGGTCTCCAACCTGGCCCGCCCGCGCTCCGGGCACGTCTACTTCAGCCTCAAGGACGCCGAGGCGACCATCCGCGTGGTCCTCTGGCGGAGCGACGCCCGGCGCGTGCCGTTCGACCTGGCCGACGGCCTCGCCGTCCGGCTGGTCGGCCGGCTGACGGTCTACAAGCCGCGCGGGGAGTATCAGGTCGTCGCCCAGGCCGTCGAGCCCGAGGGGATGGGCGCGCGGGAACTGGCGCTTCGGCAACTGGTCGCGAGGCTCTCCGCGGAGGGTCTCTTCGACCCGGCCCGCAAGCGCCCCCTGCCCCGGTTCCCGCGGCGGATCGCGGTCGTCACCAGCCCCACCGGCGCGGCGGTTCGCGACCTGCTGCAAGTCACCGGCAGACGCTGGAGGGGGACCGACGTCCTGATCGCGCCGACCCGCGTGCAAGGGATCGGCGTCGGTCGCGAAATCGCCGCGGCGATCGCGCTGGCCGGACGTGCCGAGGGAGTCGAGGCGGTGATCGTCGCCCGCGGCGGCGGCAGCGCGGAGGACCTCGCGGCGTTCAACGAGGAGGACGTCGTCCGCGCGGTCGTCGCCTGCCCGGTCCCGGTGGTCTCGGCGGTGGGGCACGAGATCGACGTGACGCTCTGCGACCTGGCCGCCGACCGCCGCGCGCTCACCCCCAGCGAGGCCGGCGAGCTGATCGTCCCCGACGCGGCCGAGATCGCGATGCACCTGGACCGACTCGGCCAGGCGCTCCACCACGTCGGCGCGGCCCGGCTCCGCGACGCCCGCGGCCGGCTCGACGCCCTGGCGCGCGGCCTGGCCGCCGCGACGGCGCAAGACCTGGAGCGGCGCCGCCATCGGCTCGACCGCCTGAAGACGTCGCTGCAAGCCCTCAACCCCGAATCCGTCCTCGCCCGCGGCTACAGCCTGACCCTCGCCGCCGACGGCCGGACTGTCGTCCGCGACCCCTCGCAAGCCCCCGCCGGCTCCCTTCTGCACACCCTCCTCGCCACCGGCCGAATCCGCTCCCGCGTCGAAGGTTGACGCGGCGCGCGGCCCCGAAGCCCACCGCCGACCATTCCGGCCGACCGCGGTCGCGCCGTGGGTTCGTCCCACCCGACATGACATACGTCGCCCGCGGCGCGATCCACGGCATCGGCGCGAAACGATCGTTCGCGCCGGATCTCGCGAATACGCCGAACGCCGCGGCACCATCCGCCATCCTCGGCCCGCGAGTCTCGTCTAATATTGGAAATTTCGGGGAATTTCGGCAATTCGGGTCTTGTGTGTGTATAGTCAACCTAGGTATCTTGCGAATCTGGCATCAATTGGGCGATCCACGATACATGGATCGTCTTTCCCGATCGCGGCGCAAGCGGCGCGGGAATACTCGGGACCGTCTCGCTTCACGCCTTGCGGAATTCAGCATCCTCGGCTTGCAGAGTCCGGCATCCATTGAGCGAAGGGCATCAACCATGAGCACGACGGCGCGTCAGGGTCGATCCACGGTGGCGTGGGGTTCTTGGAACGGCGGCACGGCGGAGACGGCGAGGCGGAAGCGTCGTCGTCGGGGCGAGACGCTCAGGCGGTTGGAGTCGCTGGAGGATCGTCGGCTGCTGAACGCCTCGATCTCGGTCGATTCCGATCTGGTCTTGCAATACGACGGCGACGCCGTCGTCGCCGAGAACGTGGCGGTGACGCAGACCGGGACGACCTTCCGGTTCACCTCGAACAACGACATCGACCTCCCCGCCACGACGCCGGCCGGGGTGACGGTCGAGTACCCGCTGCTCGGCAACAACAAGATCGTGGACGTCACCGGCATCACGGCCATGAACCTGGTGATGCACTCCGCGGGGAGCACGGCCGACGTGCCGACCCCGACGATCCCGGCCGACGTGTACGACTCGGTGCCGGAGCCGAGCTACACCTACAGCTATTCCGGCGCGGCGAGCGACGGCGTGCTGGTCTCCGACGGCGGCAACTCGACCCTGACCGGCGGGTTCCAGACGTTGATGATCTCGTCGCAGGGCGACACGCCCCAATTCGCCAATCTGCACCTGGCGAACAAGGGGAACCTCTTCATCCATCAGAACGCCTCCGCGGACGGCTACGCGATCACGGTGGACTACGCCTCGACGACGGCCGTCGCCGGCCTGAACAACGCGCAGATCACCCAAGGCGTCGGCAACGACACGGCCGCTCTCACCAGCCTGGCGCCCGGCGCGGCGTGGGGCTTGGTCCAGGGGACGGGGGACGACACGGCCGACCTGACGCTCGCCGGGACGGCCGGGACGACCTCCACGACGCTCGATGGCGGCCCGGGGATCAACCTGCTGACCATCGACGCCGGCGGAGCGGCGATCTCGGGGGCCAACTTCTTCACCAATCCGGACGGCTCGGTCACGATCCAGGGGGCGCCCCTGCCCGGCGGGCCGATCACCTACGCCAACTACGAGGGCGTCACCGTCAACGACGCGGGCCTTGCCCTGACGCCGACCGTCACCGCCACGCCGATCAACGGCGTCGAGGGCCAGGCGCTGGTCAACGTCCTGGTCGGCTCGTTCACCTCCTCGGCGCCGGCCACCGCGGCCGACTTCGTCGCGACGATCGACTGGAACACCGACGCCGGCGCGCCGACGAGCGGCACGGTCGTCCAGGACGCCAACGACCCGTCGATCTTCCACGTCTACGGCGACCATACCTACTACGCCCCCGGCGCGGCGATCCCGACGAACGTCACCGTGCGGTCGCTGGCCAAGACGACCGAGCAGTTGATCGGCAACACCCACGTCGCGTTCGTCCGGCCGGCGAGCGATCCGACCGCGGCCGGGGCGTCGAGCACCTCCACGGCGACGATCAACAACGCGCCGCTGAACGTGTCCGTGAACGGCTTCCACGGCATTGAGAACACCCCGATCGCCAGCGGGGACGTGGTCGTGGCCACCTTCACCGATCTGGCCGGCATCGATCCCAGCCTCGCCGATCCGACCTCGGTCTACACCGCGACCGTCGATTGGGGCGACGGCTCCACGGCCGTCGGCGCGATCTCGATCGTCCAGAACGGGACGTCCGCCCAGTACATCGTGTCCGCCGGCGCGCACACCTACGCCGTGCCGGGCTCCTACCCAGTCACCGTCAACGTCGCCAAGACGAACGGCCTGCTGCCGCCGACCGTGGTCAAGACGGGCGTCGGCTCGAACTTCGCGGTCGTCGCCGACGCGCCCTTGACCGCCGTCGACCCGCAACCGACGATCGCCGCGGCCGTCGAGGGGACGCGGATCGTCGACGCCGTGATCGGCGCGTTCACCGACGCCAACCCGAACGCGACCGCCGACGAGTACCAGATCACGGTCGACTGGGGCGACGGCACCGGCAGCCAGTTGGCGCGGGCGCGGCGGGTCCCGGGCGGCAACGTCTTCGAGGTCGTCGGCTCGCACACCTACGCCAGCGCGATCCCCGCCGGCGGCGCGCCGATCGTCTCGGGCGCCGGGCCGTTCGCCGCGGTCTCGCCGGTCGGGACGTATCCGGTGACGATCGCCGTGAAGGACACCTACGGCTCGGCCGTCAACCTGTTCAACACGGCCACGGTCGACCCCCGCTTTTTGGCGGTCATCGGCGGCATGGACTCAAGGTCCGACACCGGGATCTCCAACAGCGACGGCGTGACCAACGACGCGACCCCGACGTTCAACGGCTGGACCAGCCAGGGCGACGCCCAGGTCTACGTCTACGCCTCCAAGGACGGCGCGGCGGCGACCTTCCTGGGCTCGACGACGGCCGACGCCACCGGCGCCTGGAGCTTCACCCCGATCGGGGCGCTGGCCGACGGCGGCTACGTCGTGCAGGTGCAGGCCTACGACGCCGGCGGCCACTCGGTCAGCGCGCTGGCGACCGTGAGCTCCAACCTGGTCGTCGACACGGTCGGCCCCAAGGTCACCGACGTGCTCTTCGACAACGTCCACGGCCGGGTGATCGCCTCGTTCCAGGACTTCGGCGGGGTGGGCGACGTCGGCGTCGGCGTGGTCGGCACGACGATGCGCGACGCCAACAACTACCGCTTCCTCCAGCCGAACCAGTCGTTGCGGCGCTGGCGGGCGACGGGGATCGACGTGACCCCCGGCACCGACGTCGGCGAGCAGACCGCGACGATCCTGATCAACGGCGGCCGGGGGATTCGCGGCGGCAAGTACGCCTTCACGATCCGCTCGGTCGACCCGACGAACCTGAGCGGAATCCAGGACGTCGCCGGCAACGCGCTTGACGGCGAGTTCTACGGGTTCCTGCCGTCGGGCAACAACGTCAACGGCGGCGACTTCGCGGCCAACCTCGACGCGATCCACCACACGATCTTCCCGGCCCGGAGCCAGGTCGGCGCGGCGAGCCCCGTCTCGCCTCCGGGCCGGCTGGCGACGGGGGCGAAGATCGGCCCCGGCGGACGGCTGCTGTTCCCCGGCGGGGGCCCGGCCGCCCAGGCGCTGGCCGCCAGGCCCGCGCTTTTGGCCCGTCCCCAACTGGCGGCCCGCGCGCTTCGGACCCGCTGACGAGTAAAAACCGCGGCGGGGCCGCCCGCGTCCGGCTCGAACCGGCGCGGGGGCCTCGCCGCTTCCCACTCGGGATCGCATCGCATAGCATCGCATCGAACGCGGGCCGACCGCGTCGGGACCGTCCGGCGCGGGCGGTCTTGCGTCGTCATAGGCCGGCCCGCCTCGGAGAGCCCCATGCACCAGGATTCCACCTCGACCCGACGCGCCCAGTCCCATTCGTCCCGGCCCCGACGCCCAACGCGGCGACGGGTCGAGCTGGAAGCCCTGGAAGACCGCCGCCTGCTGGCCGCGTCGCTGAACCTCGCCGGCGGGACGCTGACGTTCCAGGCGTCCGGCTCGGCCATGAACCTGTCGATCGCCGTCGATTCCGCCGGGACCTCCTACACGCTGACCGACCCGACCCAGACGATCGCGCTGGAGGGCGGCGCCGGCGGCGGCGGCTGGACGCCGTCGCCCGACGGCCATACGGTGACCGGCCCGGCCTCGTCGTTCACCGCGATCACCGTGCAAGGCGACACCGGCGCGTTCGACGACGTGGTGAGCGTGAACTCGACCAAAGCCCCGATCACCGTCGCCACCGGCGGCGGCGGCGACTCGTTCTTCCTCTCCCCGGGCGCGATCGACGCGGCCGTCACCCTCGCCAACGGCGGCTTCACGACCGGGGCCGACTCGGTCTTCTACAACCTCGACGGCGTCAACTCCTTCTACGCCGCCGGCGGCCAGGGCCGCGAGACCATCCAGGGCTCGCAGCCCGGCGCGGGGCTGGTCAGCGTCTTTTCGGACAAGCCCTCCTTCGCCTCCTCGTTCCCCGCGGCGACGGTCTCCGGCGCGTTGCTCTCCATCAGCCTCAACACGCTGTACTATCCGGCCCTCGTACCGCTTTCGACGACGCTTTCGATGTCCGGCGGGACCGTGACCGCGGCCGTGGCCGGGGGGCCGTCGCGCGCGTTCGCCCAAAGCCTGATCAACCAACTGACCGTCGGCGGGACGACGGCCGGAAGCACGCTCACGATCGACTACTCCGGCGGCGTCCCCTACGCCGGCGGCGTCACGTTCTCCCCCCCCGCGGCGGACGCCGGCGCGTCCAACGCGCTGGTGCTGCAAGGCGGAAGCTTCACCCAGGAGGCGTACGTCGCCTCGGGCCCCGGCGCCGGCGCGATCGTCTTCCCCAACCGCGTCATCGGCGGCACGACGCTGACGAACATCGTCGACTTCTCCAACCTCAGCCCGATCACCGATACGGTCCCGGTCTCCGGCTACACGTTCACGGCGCCCTCCGGATCGCAGGCCATCCAGATCCAGCCCGGCCCGGTCGTCTCCGGGACCCAGACCACCCGGATCTCAAGCGCGACGAACGCCTTCGAGCGGGTGGACTTCGCCAACAAGGACTCGGTGACGATCCAGGCCGGCGCGGGCGACGACTCGATCGCCTTCACGAACTTCGGCGCGCCGGGCGCGACCTCGCCCTTCACGGTCGACGGCGGGACGGGGACCGACGCCTTGATCGTCAACACCGTCCTGCCGACGGTGAACGTCGCCACCCCCGGCGTCCTGACCTTCGGCGCCGGCCAGCCGACGATCGACTACGCCAACGTCGAACAAATCACGGTGAACCAGACCGGGACGCCCCCCGCGGGCGTCCCGGCGACGTTCCAGGCGGTCGAGGCCCGGCCGTTCGTCCAGCAGACCGTGGCGCGGTTCAACGACCCGTCGGCGACGAGTTCGACCGTTTACCACGCCTCGATCGACTGGGGCGACGGCTCGACGCCGTCGGCCGGCCAGATCGTCGCCGCCGGCGCGAGCGGCGGCTTCGACGTGCTGGGGAACCACGCCTACGCGGCGGCCGGCGAGTACCCCGTCGCCGTGACCGTCACCCGCCAGGGGGGCGGCTCCGGCTCCACCACGATCGTCGGCGGCGTGCCGATCACCGTCGGCTCCGCGGACACGTCGGTCACGATCGCCTCGACCGCCGACGTCGCCGCCGCGCCGCTGTCGGCCTCCGGCGTGGCGCTTTCGGGCCGCGCGGGCGCGCCCTTGTCGGCCTCCGCGGGCGGGATCCAGGTGGCCGCGTTCACCGACTCGGGCACCGACCGGCCGGCGACGTCCTACTTGGCCCTGATCTCCTGGGGCGACGGCTCGGCCCCCACCCCCGCGACGGCCATCATCGCCACCGGTTCGGCCGGCGGCGTCGTCTACAACGTCTTCGGCGATCATGCCTACGCCAACCCCGGCTCCTACCCGGTGACGGTGCTGATCACCAAGCCCCCCTTCCCCGTCGCCGCGCCGGCCGTCCCCGCGCCCGATCCGGGGGCGCGGGCGGTGGCGTCGACGACCGCGACGATCCTGCCGCCGGCCGTGGCCGCCGTCACCGGCCGACTCGACCCGGCCAGCGACTCCGGCTCCTCCAACGCCGACGGCATCACCAACGTCGTCCAGCCGACCTTCTCCGGCCTGGTCGACGCCTCGGGCGCCACGGTCGTCGTGGTCGCCGCTCCCTGGAACGGCGGCGCGCCGATCCTCCTGGGCGCCACCCAGGCCGACGACGCCGGCGCCTGGCGACTCACCTCCGGCGTCGCCCTCCCCGACGGCGCGTACACGATCGCCCTCTTCGCCTCCGACCGCTTCGATCCCGCCGCGGCCGTCACCCAGGCCCTCCCCCTGCCCCTGGTCATCGACACCGCGGGCCCCAGGCTGACCGCCGCCGCCTTCGACCCCCGCTCCGGCCGGGTCGTCCTCACGCTCCAGGACTTCGGCGGCGTCGCCAACATCGGCTCGGGTATAAATCCATATACCCTGACCGACCCGAGCAACTTCGCCTTCGGCTTCGTCTCCTCGCCGGTCAGGGGCTACCGGCCGCCGACGTACTGGCTGATCGGCCCCAACGCCGTCTCCCCCGCGACGACGATCGGGCCGCAAACCGTCACCGTCCCGGTCAACGGCGGCGCCCCGATCCGAGGCGGCACCTACCAGCTCACCATGCGGTCTCGAAGCGTGACGCTCCCCAGCGGCGTGCAAGACCTGGCGGGCAACGCGCTTGACGGCGAGTTCCTGGGCGGGTTCCCCAGCGGCAACGGCGTCCCCGGCGGCGACTTCACGGCGCGGCTGGACTCGATCCACAACCTGGTCTACGCCCCCGGCACGGTCGTCGGCCCCGCCCCCGCGCCGACCCGACCGCGGCCGACCCCTCCCGCCCGGCCGACCCCCCGGCCGCGGCCGGTCCCGCGACCGGCGCCAAACCCACCGGCCCGACCAACCCCCCGGCCTCGTCCCACGCCGCCGGCCCGGCCGGCGCGCCCCGCCCTGGTCGCCCGACCGTTCGCGAGGCCCCCGATCCACCGTTGACCCCGGCCCCGGCTTGGCCCGCGGCCGCCGAATCGCTAAGGTGGGTGGTGGAAACCGTCTTCCCCCCTCGCGGGGGAAGACAGACCGCGAAGCGGTCAGATGAGGGGGA